>JBGPAU010000001.1:0-71042 GCA_041480845.1 Patescibacteria group bacterium
CGTTTTGTTATTGATGATGATGATTTTGTGTATAGGACCTTGATACATTTTTTAAAAAAGTATCAAAAACACAGAGGAAAGGTTTTAGATGTAGGTTGTGGAGTTGGGACTATTGATTTTTATTTAGCCAAACATGGCCAAAATGTGACAGGGATCGATATCTCGCAGAACTCCATTTCTATAGCGAAAGAAAATGCAACATCCTTCAAACTTAGTAAAAATATAATCTTCAAAGTTTTGGAATTTCCCAAAAAAATTCTAAATGGGAAGTTTGATATTATTATTTGCTCAGAAGTACTTGAACACATAAAGTATGACAAAATGGCGGTCGAGAAAATTAAAACCCTTTTACTTACGAATGGTATCTTAATAGCATCTTCACCTTCACGAAATTCCCCTTTGTATAGATGGGGATTAATGAATAAGTTTGAGAAAGAGGTTGGTCATCTAAGAAGGTACACGGAAAAAAGTTTTAGAAATTTGTTTGAAAATGCCGGATTTAAGATTTTAGAGACCAAGAAAACTGAAGGTATATTAAGAAATCTCCTTTTTACAAATCCCATTGGAGGTTTTTCATTGAGAATATTGAAGCGATGGCCTTTCTCACCAGTAGTTTCATTTTTAGATGATTTGACCATTCCAATTCTTGGCGAATCGAACATATACTTAGTTGCTCAAAAACAATGACGATAATTAGAGAACATATTCCGTATTATCGGGAGATATTTGGCTTTCCAGATTTCTGGCGGGAAAAATTTTTAATGGTCGGTCTGCCTTATGTAGAAGGTCACCACATCCCTACAGATTTCAGTTTCCCGAATCTCAAAGATCTTGCGCTTTCGCACGGTTTGAAAAAAGTTTATTCGGTTGATTTATTTGATTCAAATGCGGATTACAGGTGGGATCTTAACTTGCCGGTGCCTAAAAATTTTCACAACAGTTTTAAGGTTTTAATAGATATAGGCACTCTTGAGCATATATTTGACACCCGTCAGTGTCTGGAAAACTATTTCCGCTTGGTTACCCCCGGGGGACTATTTGTACTAACGACTCCTGTAAACGGTTTTTTTGGACACGGTTTCCATGTATTCAATTCGGAAACCTTGCTAAGGGCTTTGGAAAAAAACAGTTTTAAAGTTTTATATAAAAAGTTTACTACCAGTACCGGGGTTGAAATTTCTGATCCTTCATTACCCAGCAATATTCTTCTTTGGGTAGTCGCCAGAAAAGAGAAAAAAATGGGAAAATTCATAATTCCTCAGCAGGGTTATTGGAAAAAAATATATGCTCCCAAGAAATCATATAATTCGGACTTCCGGAAAAAAGATTCAATAACTGAAGAGATCAACTTCTACCTCGGTGAGGTGAAGAGATGGATATCGCGTAAGCTGCCGGTTGGTTTTCGTACATGGATTTACCGACAAATCCGTTAAACCCGATCAAAAATGAAAATACTATTTATTACACGACTTTTTTATCCCCACATTGGTGGAGTGGAAAAGCATGTTTACGAAATTTCTAAATTGTTAAAGAAAAAAGGTAACGATATTACAGTATTAACTGAGAAATATGACGATTTATTGAAGAATAGCGAAGTTATTGAAGGAGTGAAAATTGTCAGATTTTCTTTTCCACGCGTTAAACTCCTTGGCCTTATATTTATCTGGAGTCAGATATTAAGGAATCGGAAACTAATTCGGGAAGCAGATGTTATCCATATCCACGATGTTTTTATTTGGTATTTTCCCTTTTGCCTTCTTTATCCCAAGAAAACAGTTGTCACGACAATTCACGGTTTGGAATGGGATTTGCCTTTAATGAAGTTAAGTATTTTTCAAAAGCGGTTGGCGGCAAGGCTTTCCAATAGAACTGTCGGCGTTGGAAAATTCTTAGAGAAATATTTGTATATAAAGTTTGATTTACTCACTTACGGTGGTGTATCAATGAATCAATTCATTGATACAAAAAAAACAAAAGTTCAAGGGTCGGTTGTTTATGTAGGACGATTGGAGGAAAATACCGGAATACTTGAATTTATTAAGTGGTTAAAACATTCCATCGGGTACGGCGTAAAAGGTAAAGTGTCGAAGGTGGATTTTTGCGGTGACGGACCACTTCGAAAAGAGTGCGAAAAATATGGAACGGTTCATGGGTTTTGCGACCCGAACCCGTATTTGAAGAAAGCGGAGTATTGTGTTCCCGGGGGCTATCTCGCGGCCCTAGAAGCATTATCATACGGTTGCAAACTAAAATTATTCTGGAACAATAAGGTAAAGGAAGATTATTGGAAAATGTCACCCTTTTATAAATTAAGAGGTGTGAAACTTAAATCCTGGGCCAAAGGTCAGACTTGGGATAAATTAGCCGATGAATATCTCGATTTGTATAATCACATTAAATGAAGACGGGGTAATTGCTACTCTTTTGGACTCATTGCTGAATCAATCCAGAAAAGCCAATGAGATTATCATAGTTGACGGCGGCTCGATCGATAAGACTATAGATATAATCCGTCATTATCAAAAAAAATACGGTGGAATAAAACTTCTTGTTGAAAAAAGCACTAGAGCAGGAGGACGCAACATTGGTATTGAAATTGCCAAGGGGGACGTGATTGCCACGACCGACGCAGGTTGTATTGCTGACAAAAACTGGCTTAAAAACCTTACGGCACCGTTTGCGACAGGAAGGGTGGATGTTTCCGCAGGTTATTACAAGATGACAGGTAAATCTTCACTTCAGAAAGCGGAATCGGTATATCTTGGAGTAAGGCCCAGGAAATTTAATAACAGTTTTTTACCTTCAACTCGCTCGATGGCGTTTACAAAGAGAATTTGGGAAGAACTCGGTGGATTTCCGGAGAATATTGAGGGAACAGTAGAGGACACCATGTTTAATAAAAAATTGATTAAATCTCATGCAAAGGTTTCACGCGTGAAAGATGCAATAGTGGAGTGGGGGATGCCGGAGAAACTCACAGAGTTTTTTTGGAAAGTGTTTGGGTATGCAAGGGGGGACGCTTTAACTAAAATTTGGCTTTTTCCAGGAAAAGGCCTTGCGTCGCACAATATTAAATCGTTATTTATCCTCTTCCGATATCTTTTTGGTTTTTCATTATTAATTCTTAGTTTGAAATTCCCCTTCCTACTTCCCTATTTGATTATTTGTATATTTGCATATTTTTTGTGGGCTTTCAGAAAAATTTATTTGGAGTTTGGGGATTATCGAGTTGCGATTTGGGGGCCTGTTCTTCAGGTAACTTCCGATATGGCCGTGATTGGCGGGTTTACATCAGGTATACTAAGCGGGTAATGGGTTATCTTAAAGACGCAATTAAAGGAATCGGTTGGATGACTGCGTTCCGTGTATTATACCGTGTAATTGGACTTGCCAGAATTGCAATCATTGCCCATATATTAACCCCGTTAAGTTTGGGAATTTTCGGAATAGTTACGATAGTTTTGGGTTTTTTGGAAATTATCACAGAAACCGGTATTAACACCTTTTTAATCCAGGAAAAGGATGATGTCAGAAATTATCTAAATACCGCATGGGTAGTTTCTATTGTGCGGGGTTTTTTAATCTCTCTTCTCATCTTTTTCTTGGCAGGTCCGATTTCCGGATTTTTTAATTCCCCGGGTTCAAAAAACCTACTTTACATTGCCGCTTCAATTCCTTTGATTAGAGGGTTAATCAATCCCTCGATTGTGAAATTTCGGAAAAATTTGCAGTTTGACAAAGAATTTTTATATCGAATTTTGGTTTTTACTATTGAATCCGTGATTTCTGTATTGGGGGTAATTATATTAAAGTCTGTCTATGGTTTGATCTGGGGACTTCTTGCCGGTGCGGTTTTTGAAGTGCTTTATACATTTGCCGTTATGCGTCCTTGGCCGAAACTTGAATTTAATTTAGTTAAAACTAAAAGAGTAATTGAAAGGGGAAAATGGGTTACTCTTTTTGGTATTTTCGATTATCTTTATACGCAAAGTGACAATATAATTGTCGGAAGGATTTTGGGTGTTGCGCCTCTAGGAATTTACCAAAATGCGTATAAGATTTCTACAGCACCGCTAACCGAAGTCGGTTCAATATTCTTTAATGTTACTTTCCCTGTTTTTTCCAAAATTTCAAGTGAGGCAGAAAGACTTAAGAAGGCATTTATTAAAAACATTTTGGTAAATTTTGTATTAATGGGCTTGGCGGGGATATTTATTTTTATTTACGCTGCGCCGATCGTACAAATTCTTTTTGGCAAGGGATGGGAGAGTGCCATTCCTGTTGTTAAACTTCTTTCGGTTCTGGGAGTTGTTCGGGGTATGGTTGGGGCTACAGGTTCCCTACTTATTGCCAAGAAAGAGCAAAAATCTACGGCGATTGTCATGATAGTAAGCACTCTTGGCCTTTGGGCTACTATTATTCCTCTTACACATGCGTATGGGATAATGGGTGCGGGATTATCCGCAATAATAGGAACTTTAATTTCTGTTCCTTTTACCGTCTACTATGTCTATAAGACACTAGGAACTCAAACGTAATATAATACAGCCGAGATACGCTTGACAAATATATGCAAAAAAACAAAGGAGTATCAGTTGTTGTTGTCCACTATGGACACGGAAATGAACTTTTCAGGTGTTTGGATTCAATTGCAAAAGTTAAGGGGAAATTTAAACTTGCTGAGACTATTTTGGTAGATAACAACGAGGAAAAAACCGATAAGAACAAAATTCTTAAAGATTATCCTTGGGTAAGATACATACCTGCTCCTAAAAATTTGGGATGGAGTGCGGGACATAATTTAGGTTTTGGGAAGGCAACTGGCGAATATATATTTTCACTTGATTCGGATGTTCTTATAGATATCAAATCTTTCAAGAATATTTATGAAGCAATAAATAATAATCATAAAATCGGAATCGTTTCCCCGCGGGTAAGGAATATATCAGGCGAGCCTTTTGGAAGTGCGACTCTTGAGCTGACCCCTTTGCGTGGGATATTCTATTTGTCATTTATTAAGAAGTTATTTCCTGATAGCTCTATCATTAAAAAACACACAATAAGCGATTGGGATAGGAAAACTTCCAGAAATGTAGAGGTGATTCAATTTGGGGCATTTATGATTAGAAAAGAGGCTTATGAAGATATTGGCTGTTTTGATGAAAATTTCTTTTTGTATTTTCATGAAAATGACATTTCGAAAAGATTAAGAGAAAAAGGATGGAAACTTTTTTTTGATTCAAAATCTGAAGCAATTCATCTCGAATCTAAATGGACGCCTAAAAATACAACTAAAATCAAGAAAATTTGGGCGAAATGCCGGTTTATTTATTTTAAAAAACATTACGGTGTTTTGTCGGCCCTTTTGGTAGAGAGCTTTGCCAGGTTTTCTAAACGTTCCTTGATACTACTTGGTATTTTGGCTCTGGGTACTTTTTTGAGATTTTATATGTTGCAGAGAAACATGTATTTTAACGGGGAGATGGGTTACGATTACATGACCATCCGTACTTTTGTGGAAAACCATCAAATTCCACTTATCGGACCCCGTACTTCTCACGAATGGTTTTTCATAGGCTCCTTATTCTATTGGATATTTGGAATACTCTTGCCATTATTTAATTATAATGTCGCTGTAGGCACCTATTTTTTCGCCATAGTTGGCGTAGTCTCAATTCTTGTTTGCTATTGGGTAGTTAAATCACTGTTTGGACAAAAACCGGCAATCATTTCTTCATTCCTGCTTTCTATCTCTCCGCTTTGGATACTCTTGACGCATCAGGCCAGATTTAATGCGATGACGGCTTTACTTTTTTTCCCTTTCTATTATCTTCTTGTAAAAAGTACAAGAGATAAAGGAAAAAGTCTATTTTTGTTGGGTATTACCCTGGGGATTATGTTTAGCTTTTTCCCAAGCCCAATCCTGCTTTTACCGGGCTCGGTAGTTGTGATCTTTATTTATAGGAAAAAGGTTGACAAAAAGTATTTTCTTCCCGGAATTTTGGGTTTTCTCATTCCCAATATTCCTTATCTTTATTATAACGCTACGCATAAATTTGAGATTCTGGGGAATCTTTTTGCCTGGATTCCGTATAGAATTTTAGGTTTTTTCGGCTTGTATCCGAAAAATACTGTCAATGCTCAAATTTTACAAAGTAATATTACCGGTCTTTATACATTCTTCCAGCAAAGCTACTCGCATGACAGCAATTTTTTGATTGCGGGGCTTTTTTTGGTGGTTGTGATTTATGCTATTGCCAAAGCTAGAAAGAACTTACCTCTAACGATTCTTCTGATTCTCTCCGGTGTCAGCTACCTGGGCCTTTTTTTGCATGGAGACCCCCCTGAGCATTATTATCTGGTGATATTCCCGGTTCCGTTAATTCTATTGGGCCTATTTCTTGAGAAAACCAGCAAGAAATTTCTTTGGCTGACAATTTTGATTCTTGGCTATCTTTTGATTTTTAATCTTAGATTTTTATTTTCAAAAAGTTGGTTTTTTGAGAATTCCGTGAGAATGTCGGATGACCGCACGTATGTTCCTTACAGTCTTCAGTTAAGGGTAGCTGATTTTATTGCAAAAGATGCAGGATCAAATAAATTCAGTCTTGCACGCGTAGGGCCGTGGGATTTTTTTGGCGAAAACTTTTCCTTAAATTATCAGTATTTACTTTGGAATTTGGATAAGAAACCAGACCAGTCAGTGGCGCTTCGGTATACGATTTATGAAGATACCTCTAATCTGCCCAAAAATGTAAAAGTATATTGGATTGAGAACATCGCAGTTTCCAAAAATGAGTAATCTGGAAATAATTACACTTCATACCCCTGGCGTCACTGATTTTGCTTCGGCGCGGAATTTACTTTTAAAAAAGTCAAAAGCCGAGTGGGTTTTATTTATCGATACCGATGAAAAATTGTCGGACGAATTAATAAAGGAAATATCAGCCTTAAATCCGAAAGACTGTAATGGATTTGTTATTAAGAGAAAAATCGTGTTTTTGGGTAGAGAAATTGGGGAAGATCGTGTTCTAAGGCTGGCCAGGAAAAATTCCGGCAAGTGGGTTAGAAAAGTTCATGAAACATGGCAGATAAAAGGGCGAGTTGGGACGCTCAAAGGTCATATTATTCATAATACCGCAGATAACCTCCATGAATATATTGAGAAGATGAACAGATACTCTTCTATTCATGCTGCAGAAAATTTGAAAGAAGGTAAACGTTCAAATCTTTTTAAGATGGTTTATTATCCAAAATTGAAATTTATCCAAAATATTTTAGCTCGTCGGGGATTTGTCTTCAGTGTGTTACAATCGTTTCATTCGTTTTTAGGCTGGGCCAAACAATGGGAATTGCAAAAAGACTAAATTGGCAGAATATTTTCATTTTTCTTTTCTTGGTTATTTTTCCTTTCGGGCAAATAATCAGAATAGGAATTTTACAGCCGATAGATTTTATTGTTGGTTTAGCAGCAATCTACACCATTTTCAAAAAATTGGAGACGCCACAAGCGATGGTCACGCCTTCGGCGATAAAGTATTTTGGCTCATTCGTCCTTTTTGCTTTTGTGACATGGCTTTTCTCAATTGCCAATTTTCGAGAGATTAATGTTTTTTATGGACTCCTGTATTTGTTTCGTTTAGCGGCATATTATTTTTTTGGGGTTTACGTCTGGAATTTTGTCAAAAATAGGGTTGTTAATCAAAAGCTGCTTTTAGATTCTCTTCTGACAGTATCTGTCTTTTCAGGTCTTTTCGGTTGGATACAGTTTTTTATGGTTCCCGATATCAAACCCTTTTTTAAATTCGGTTGGGATATACATTTATTCCGTCTGGTCGGAACTTTTCTTGACCCGGCCTTTTTGGGTTTAATTATAGTTTTTGGATTACTCATTTCCATTGCCAGGATGATAGAAGCTAAAAATAAAAAATATATCGGTATTATTTTATTTTTGCTCTTGTCTTTGGCATTTACATACTCGAGGGGGAGCTATTTGGCACTATTTGCGGGACTAATCGTACTTGCCTTACATTACAAAATATTGAAGAAGGTTATATTTTTCATTTTGATATTTGTGATATTCCTGTTTATATTGCCAACCTCAAGAAACCACAGCATTGAACTTTTTAGAAGCTTTTCAGCCATAGCCCGAATTGAAGATTATAAAACTACTTTACGGATATTTTCTAAGTCTCCTGTTTTTGGGGTTGGTTATAACAATATGTGTGTAGCTTATCAAAAGTATATTGGTGTACAGCCTTTTTCCTCCCATCACTGTTCAGGCTCTGATTCAAGCTTGCTTTTGGTTTTGGCAACAACCGGAGTTACCGGTTTTATGATTTTAGCGTATGGCGTACTGCGTATAGCAGCCAGCTTGAAGTATTCTACTTACTACATTCTACTTTCCACATCTTTCGTGGCCCTTTTGGTACATAGTCTATTTTCAAATTCATTGTTTTACCCTTGGATAATAGGGTATTTAATAATCCTTCTTGCGGTTACAATCAAGAAGTAAAGTTTAGAGTAATATCTTTTTGGTTGGTGTTTCCTGCCTGGTCGGTTGACTTTATCATGAAAGGATTTGCCCCGTCATTTAGGGTGGTCGTGTATTGGAAGCTACCATTATCGTCTACCGAGACGATTCTGTCGTTGATCAAAACCTGACAGCCAACTTCGGTAGTTCCCTGAATTGTGGCCTGGCGTTGGTTAGAACCAAAAAAATTGGATCCGTCGGTTGGTGAACTGACGGTGAGAGTCGGGGGTTTGTTGTCGAATGTTATTTTATATTCCTTGGATTTTTGGCTTTGATTTCCGGAAGGGTCCACGGCAATTGCCGAAAGATTATTCTCCCCATCTTTCAACTGCAAATTAAAAGTGAAATTTCCGTCTTTATCCACAAGGACTTCTTGCGGATTTCCGTTAAAGGTAAGTTTTACGGTTGCCCCGGCCTCAGAGCCTCCAGTTATGTTTATGGTTTGTTGATTGGTAAACGCCGGAAAATAGTTGAATCTGGGCTGTCCGGGTGGTATGGTGTCGTTTTTGCTAATAGCTTTACCTCCCCCGCGTAAATCTGAAAGAAAAACTGTCAACCTTCCGAAAAGAGGGATGCCTATAAAAGCCAGCACTAAAACAGCCGCCGCAGTAAGCACTATCAAAAATAATGCCTTTCTTACATTCCTCTTTTCCTCAACCGATTGTAACCGTGAATATGTCTGCCTCATTTTACTTGAGCCGAGAGTGGGGATCGTGTGCATATTCTATACCTGGCACTATCGATACCCAAGAACGGCGACTTATGGAGCCGAGAGTGGGGATCGAACCCACGACCTGCGGTTTACGATACCGCCGCTCTACCAGCTGAGCTACCTCGGCATGGGTTAATTATATCACTTGAGGCTGGTTTGGGGGATGTGTATAATTACGAGATCAAGAAAATGACACATTCGTCTATTAAATTAAAGGAAGTTAAATCTTGGGATCATTATTGGGAAGGGAACGGTATAAAAAACAAGAGATTTGTTTATAATGTTGTTGCTTCATCTTATAGGAGATTTTTAATAAGGCCATACCTGAACTATTTTATGAAAAAGTATTTTAGGCAGCATGCGAAAGTTTTGCATGCAGGTTGTGGAGGTGGAGAGGCGGATATGAATTTGCAAAATTATTTAGATATAACTGCCTTAGATTTTTCTCAAAATGCGCTTAAGAAATACCGAATCAGACACATGGGGAAATGCTCAATTCTAACGGGGGACGTGCGATCTCTCAAATTTAAATCCTCATCTTTTGATGGGGTCTACAATTTAGGTGTATTAGAACACTTTCAGAAAGATGATATAGAAAAAATTCTGAAAGGTTTTCATAGAGTTTTAAAGAAAGACGGGACTTTAGTTATATTTTGGCCTCCGGAATTTGGGATAAGTGTGTCATTTTTTAAGATCCTTGTTTTTATTTGTAGGGGCATCCTGAATATTAATAATGTAGAATTCCATCCGGTCGAGGTTTCCCGGTTGCGGTCAAAAGCTGAAGCCAGGAAGATTTTTAAAGATTCCGGATTTCGTGTAATCGAATGCTCCTACGGGTTGCGGGATCTTTTTACATACGTAGTCATAGTAGCCAAGAAGAAGTAGGCGTCAATAAAGGACCTTTTTGTAGAAAAAGTAATTCAACCCCTTATCCTTAATAACCTCAAAGGCTTTTATCGGGCTTTCAAATTGTCCCCTGAAAAACATAGGAAAAGTCAAATTATTGTTATGAATCATATTCGGTTTGTCGGTATAATAATGGAAAATTGTCAGTAAATTCCAAGAAAAAAGCAAAATAAATAAGATCGCGATCTTTTTGACGCTTATTTTCTTGATAAAACTCGCCAGGCCGAAAGCAAAATAGGGTATCCCTCCAATTATCCACCTTTGTCCAAATTCAACCGAAATACTTGCCCAGAAGGAACAAAGAAGTATTAGCAGTGTAAGAGAAAGTAAAAATAGGAATTTGCGAGATTTGACCAAACCGATAAAACTAAATATATAAATAGGGGTCCAGGTAAAAAGTCCCCGTCTGGCTGTGAATAAAAATTCCATGACTTTTGTAATTGAAATAGTGAATTGACTGATCCCGGCGCCTTCAGTTAAATAAGGCATGTGGAAAGCATTTCCGGACATAACATAATAACTCCAAAAAAGGGGGGAGGAAAAAACAACTGCGGAAATAAATATAGTCGCCCAGTTTTTAATTGCTGGAGAACCTTTTAGTATTTGCCAGTAAATTGGAATTAACAGAATTATGTCGGCAACCCGGGTGATAAATAGAAGTCCCGATAATGCGCCAAAAAGAAAATAGTTTATAAATTTTTTGTCAAATTTGTAAGTCATGTAGAGCAGGAATGAGATTATAAAAAATGATGGTTGATGGGAAAGAGCCGGTTCAAAGGAAGAGTAATAAAATAAGTTTGAGGCAAAGAAGAAGAAAAGGACTGAAAAGGACGCAATTTTTTTGGAAAAAAAGTTTTGCAAATACCTTTCAAGAAAATATAAACCTCCCATGACGAGAAGTATTCCGGTTAAACCCGGGCCAGCCTCAAAAACCATACTGAACCTATCGGAGGAAAAAAGAGAAATCAGAGCAACCGAAGGGATCCAAATGATTCCCGTGCCTATCGGATAGGGATTTATAGTCCGGTCCCAGAAAAAACGGCTGAATTCGCCCTTCACACCTTGAAATGTTCCCAGAGAGTGGTAAATTGGGCCGAAATTCAGGCCTTTGTCAAAAAAGAGTGCTTGGGTATAAGCGTAGAAGCCATTACCGTCTCCATAAATTCCATGTCTGATCGAAATTAAGTGGATTATAAAGATCGTGAAGCAGATGATAAAAAGCAAGAAATATTTTTTCATCACCGATTATATAACTATTGAGCGGGTAAGGGGAGTCGAACCCCTATCTGTTCCTTGGGAAGGAACCATTAGGCCGTTTAACTATACCCGCATTTAAGCTTGCGAGCATAATTATAGCACTGGCTACGCTTTCTTATCTAGGAAGCACGAAAACATTCCCCGCATGAATTATCCCGGGATTTACCAACTTATTTGCTTTGGCAATTTCTACCCACTTAAATCCGTCCCCGTATGCCTTAACTGCAATATTCCATAGGCAATCTCCCTTAACAACTGTATATGTATTACCCGTAACTGGTAACACTTTAGCAACAGTTGCCACTTTCTTGGTTGATGTTGGTTGTTTTGGCGAAACGTCAGGAATAACCAATTTTTGTCCGACTTCGATAGTATCGATTTTAAGTCCGTTTACCTTTTTTATATCTACCCAGTTATAACCGCTCCCAAAAGAATCTTCCGCGATTGACCAAAGAGTCTCTCCTTTTACTACAACATGCTCCTTCGTACTAGTTTGAGTGGAAGTTCCCGGAATTGTTCCCGCGCTTTTGTCTTTAAAATAGTTAACAATCAGAACACCAACGATAACAATAACGACAGCACCTAAGACCATGCTGATAGTTTCTTCATTTAACTTAATTTTTTTGAGGAAATTTTTTAGATCAAAATTCAAATTTACTCACCCCGCTTCTTCAGGGCAGAAGTAGCCTGAATGTAAAGGAAGAACCAATTGAAGTCAAGTGGCTATTTGTTTAGAGAGTGTACATAGCTTGCACCATGTCTAAAATTATGCAATGATCATTTAAATGAATATAACCTCAAACATTAAAGGACAATTGGCTGTAAGTAAAACCGAACTTAGAGCATTGGAATTAGGATTTTTACCCTCCAGGCCGCTCTTTGATACAAGATACGACTTGATTATTGATGATCACGAATCTTTGGTTCGTGTACAAATTAAGTATGCTGACGGGAAATCTGCAAATAGTACTGGAGTTGTTGTAACAAAATTGGAATATATTGACAGGCAAAAGAAAACTTTTACATATAGGGATGAGGAGGTAGATGCCTTAATTGTGTATATCCCGAAAGTTGACAAACTGTGTTATATACCCAAAAAGCTGTTTATTGGGAAAAGAAAATTAAATATTCGAATTTCAAAATCCAAAAATAACCAGAAAAAAGGCATAATTGCGGCAGAAGACTATTACTGGTAGAATACGCATGTGGGGTCGTAGCTCAATGGCTAGAGCGCTTCCCTGTCAAATGTGGCAGCGCCCCGGTGTGAATTGGGGTGTAAAACCAGGCTAATTCGGGGAACATCCGGAGTTTATCGAAGGACAATCCCGAGCTAAATTTCTAGATAACGTTTTGGGCTGTAAGTCCTGAGCGAAGTCGAAGGATAAATGTGTAGAGACTATATACCTGGCTCCTTTTAAAGGATGATGAGATAGTCCAAACTTTTTGAAATAAGAAGGAGCACGGAAGAGGTTGCGAGTCCGAATCTCGTCGACCCCGCCCACATTTAAAGGAATGGAATCTTTTAAACCAAGATGTCATCGCACAGTTGGGGAGGTTATGGAGATAGCCAATACAGGATACGCCTCAAAAGTATCTGAGTGTATTCTAAATGGGGATTTAGCTCAGCTCCCCGATGAAGAAGCTCAAGGTATTCTTCGATTAGCGATTACCAAAGCCAGGTCATATTCGGAGGATATGGTGGTTCCGATTACACAGCCAGGTTTTGAAATCGAATATAATTTTAGACAAAGACAAACCGAGCGTTTAGACACGTTGGATTTCCACCATGGACCACTTAAAGATATAGTGAAAACCCTTTATAATGATGGTTGATGTTACCAACTACTTCTCCTTTAACAAATCTTGAAATTGCGGAACTGCTGCGCGATGTTGCAGCCGCTTACCGGTTTAAAGATCAAATGAGATATAAGTTCCAAATAATTGCCTATGAGCGGGCGGCGGATGCAGTAGAGCATGCTACGAGTGAGCTTAAGGACCTTTGGGAT
The DNA here is from genome assembly GCA_041480845.1 of Patescibacteria group bacterium. GTDB lineage: Bacteria > Patescibacteriota > Microgenomatia > UBA8517 > UBA8517 > LCIL01. The sequence goes on from JBGPAU010000001.1 coordinate 13,415, forward strand.
GATAAAAAGCTTGAGGAAGTGCCGGGAATCGGGCCCGGCATTGCCGAGCATCTTGATGAAATTTTCCGTACAGGAAAATCAAAACATTTTGAAAGTTTGATGAAAGGAATCCCTAAAGATGCATTTAAATTAATGGAACTTCCCGGAATAGGCATTAAAACTGCCATGAAATTGATTAATGAGGGGTCTCGGAAAGAAGTAGAAGAAAAACTAAAAGAAGTTAAGGCAAAAGAAAAGAAGGCAAAAAGACACCTTTTGCCGTACGCTTCGCTTATCGCCTCAGAATTAATGGAGTATTTGCTGAAAAATAAGGCAGTAATGCGTGTGGACCCGCTAGGAAGCCTTAGACGCCAGGCATCAACCATAGGAGACATAGACCTTGCAGTGGCTACACGTAACCCTCTGGAAGTTTTGGAGTACTTTACAAAATATCCGAAATCCCAACAAACAATAGAGAAAGGAGAACATACGGCGTCAATCCTTCTGCCGGGAGGTGTTCAGGTCGATCTGATGGCCCAACTGTCGGAATCTTATGGATCACTTCTTCAACATTTTACGGGGTCAAAGCATCACAATATTGCCCTGCGTGAATATGCCCTCAAAAAAGGATTGAGTTTATCGGAGTACGGAATAAAAGAACTAAAAAGGAGTGCATCACTTCGTGGGAAAAGTGAAAGACTAAAAGCGTTTTCTGATGAGAAAAAATTTTATAATTTTCTCGGTTTGGATTATATCGAGCCGGAACTTAGGGAAGATACGGGAGAAATTGAAGCGGCTAAAGAGCACAGACTGCCAAGTTTAGTTGAGTTGAAAGATATAAAAAGTGATTTGCAGATCCATTCGAACTTTGATATAGAAACAAGCCATGATTTAGGTGAGAGTAGTATGGAGGAAATAGTAAAAAAGGCAAATGAACTTAAATACGAATACATTGCGTTTACGGAACACAACCCTAGCCAACAGGGACATTCGGATACCCAAATTGTGGAGATTTTAAAAAAGAAGCGTGAAAAAGTAGATCAATTAAATTACTCACTAAAAAAGGATAGTAATAATGGAATACAAAAAGTGTTCAACAGCCTTGAAATTGACATAAAACCCGACGGGAGCCTTCCTATACCCGATTTAGGTCTGGATACACTCGACTTTGCATTGGTGTCAATTCATTCGAGTTTTGAGCTTGAACGCGATATTCAAACCAAAAGAGTTCTTTCAGCCTTATCTCATCCGAAAGTGAAAATATTTGCTCATCCTACCGGGCGAAAATTGAACGAAAGGGAAGGTGCGGAACTGAATTGGCCGGAAATTTTTGAATTTTGCCTGAAAAATAATAAGTTGATCGAAATTAATTGCGATCCTATGCGTCTTGATCTTCCGGACACGCTTGTCCGCGAAGCCGTGAAACTTGGTGTAAAATTATCCTTTGGGACGGACGCACACCATGTTGACGGAATGAATAATATGATTTTTGGAGTTTCCGTTGCCCGTCGCGGGTGGGCAACAAAGAATGATATAATCAATACTCGAACTCTTAATGAGTTCGAGATGTTTTTGAAAGAAGGTGAATAAATAATGCCATATATTTTGTTAGTTATTGTTGCAATCTTAGTTCTTTGGATTATTTCTATTTATAATTTTTTTGTTTCCAGTAAAACAAGGGTTGGTGCGTCAATTCAGGAGATAGGTAACCAACTAAAGCGCCAGGCAGAGCTTATTCCGAATTTGGAGGCTTCGGCAAAAGGGTATCTTGCTCACGAAAAAGGTATATTTAACGAACTTACGGCTGCAAGAAAAGCAATATCTTCGGCGGTAGATTCGGGAAATTTGAAGAAAATGGCCGATGCGGGCAAAATGTTGTCCGATGTTCTACCTAAAATTCAGGTAGTCGTTGAAAGCAATCCCGAAATAAAAGGAAGTGAGGTTGTTAAGAACTTAATGGATGAACTAAGAGACACCTCAGACAAAGTGATGTACGCCAGACGGCTTTTGATCGACTTAACAGCCGACTACAATGTCAGATTGGTTTCTTTTCCGAGTAGTGTGATCGCAGGGATATTTCATTTTGAAAAACTCAAAGGTTTTGAAACTCCTATGGAGGCAGATGAGTTGAAGGTTACCGGTGAGGAGATGAAAACACCTAAAATTAATCTGTGAAGAATATTTACGAGGTGCAGTCGGCCAATAAGTTGAAAAGCGCAATTATAGTTGGGCTTTTTGTGGTCTTTGTATTTTTGGCCACTTATATTCTTACAAATGCTTACGGTTACTATATGGGCTACCAACCGGGCGGACTTGGCTTTTTTGGAATTGCACTAATTGTTTCGGGAGTATCGAGTTTTATTAGTTATTATTATTCGGATAAAATTGTACTCGGAATATCAGGCGCAAGGCGGGCCAACCCCACGGAAGATAAACTTTTTACGCAAGTTATCGAAAATTTATGCATAGGGGCGGGTCTTTCCAAACCAGCCCTTTATGTGATTGATGATCCTTCTCCCAATGCCTTTGCCACGGGCCGCGATCCAAGTCATGCGGTAATCTGTGCAACGACCGGTCTTTTATCAAAACTTGACAGAAGTGAGATGGAGGGAGTCTTTGCTCACGAATTAACTCATATTAAAAGTTACGATACGCGTCTTATGGCGGTAGTTGCCGTAATGGTGGGGCTTATAGCGCTTCTCGGGGATTGGTTTATGAGAAGTATGTGGTGGGGAGGTCGAAGGCGGAGCGACAATGAAGGAGAAGCGGCGACAATTTTTATTGTCCTAGGAATCATATTTGCAATACTTTCCCCTATTGTTGGCACCTTGATTCAGTTGGCGATTAGCAGACGCCGTGAATTTGTGGCTGATGCAGGGTCGGTGGCGATTACGCGTCAACCCCAAGACTTAATTTCTGCCTTACAAAAAATTTCTGAAGATCCTGAAACACTCCGGAGCGCAAATAAAGCCACGGCTCACCTTTATATAGAAAATCCTTTTAAAAAGAAAGGGCACGGAAAAGTCGGTTGGTTTTCTGGCATTTTTGATACCCATCCTCCTATCACTGAGAGAATTAAAGCTCTCAAAAGCATGGCTTAGCTTCTTGTGAAAATTCCTTTTTGGAATTATCATTACTAAAGTATGGCAAAGCTAACAAAAGCAGACATTCTTCATGTCGCCAGTCTCGCGAAGATCGAAATAAGTGATGCAGAAGTAGAAAAATATTCTGAACAACTTTCCAAAGTGGTAGATTATTTTAGTGCCCTCTCGGAAGTAGATACGAAGAATATTGAACCCACCAACCAAACCACAGGCCTGGAAAATGTTTTTAGACCGGATGAGGTAGCCGCGGAAAATTGTTTAACTCAGGATGCGGCAATTTCCGGAACCGACAATATCCATAACGGATATTTTAAGGTCAAGGCTATTTTGACCGAAAGGACGGACAAATAAATGGACACTCCTCTTACCATCAAGAAAACAAGAGAAGGACTTTTGAAAAAGAAATATTCGGCGGTTGAGCTGGTGGATGAATATTTAAGCAGAATCAATAAACATAAAAATCTAAATGCCTTTTTAACGTTATCAGATGAAGTTGCATATTCAGAGGCCAAGGAAATTGATAAGCTAGTCGGAGTTGGAATAGCCACGAATCAGTATCCTTTGCTCGGTTCGACGGTTGCACATAAAGATCTTTTTCTAACGAAGGGGATAAGAACAACAGCCGGTTCAAAAGTTTTGGAATCTTATGTTCCAGAATACTCCGCAACTGTTGTCGAAAGAGAAAAAAGGGGTGGGGCTATTGCGATTGGTAAAACCAATTGTGATGCCTGGGCGCATGGGGCTAGCGGTGAAAACTCTGATTTCGGGCCAACTCTAAACCCGTGGAATAAAGGATTTGTTCCCGGAGGTTCTTCAAGCGGTTCTGCAGCGGCCGTTGCTGCGGGCTTGAGTTTGGTAGCAACAGGGACCGACACGGGCGGGTCGATACGACAGCCGGCGAATTTTTGCGGGGTTGTCGGACTTAAGCCTACTTATGGCGCAGTTTCGAGATATGGGGTAATAGCAATGGCCTCGTCGCTTGACAGTATCGGCTGTTTTGGAATGACAGTCGAAGATGTCGAAATAATTTTCAATATTACAAAAGGTGAAGACGGTTTTGATTCAACAGTAAAGAATGTTGAAAGTGTGAAACCAAAGTCAAAACTGAAAATTGGAATTCCCAAAGAATACTTCAGCAAGGGACTCGATAAAGAAGTTGAAAAATCCATATTTGAGGCAATCAATGTTCTGGAGAAAGCGGGCGTTGAGTTTATTGATATTTCTCTTCCAAATACAAAACACGCAATATCTGTTTACTATATTATTCAGCCTGCCGAAGTTTCTTCCAATTTGGGAAGGTATGACGGAATAAGGTTTGGAGGCGGCAGAAGCACATTCGGAGCCGAAGCAAAACGAAGGATTATGCTTGGGACTTACGTTCTTTCGGCCGGATATTACGACGCATATTATCTTAAAGCACAAAAAGTCAGATCAAAAATGATAAATGATTTTGACAATGTTTTTGGCAAAGTTGACGCGCTTATTACACCGGTATCCCCAACTGCCGCGTTTAGGATTGGGGAGAAAAAGGAAGATCCGTTACAAATGTATTTAGCCGATATTTATACAGCCAGTGCAAATTTGGCAGGGATTCCCGGGTTGGCAATTCCCTCCGGGTTTAACAAAATTGGTTTACCTCTGGGGTTCCAATTAATGGGACCAAGATTTTCTGAAAATACACTTTTTGAACTTGGAAAACTTTACCACCATGTGGTTGGTTACCAGCCTAAAGTAGCATTGGAATAACATGTTGCAGGAATTTAAACCGGTTTTAAAAAATAGAAACTTTGTTTATTTGTGGACTTCGCAAATTACGTCCCAGTTGACGATAAACATCATGAATTTTGTTTTTCTTATTTGGCTCTTTGGTAAAACAGGTTCCGCCATTTCTACTTCATTTCTTTGGGTTGCTTACTCGCTCCCGGCTATTCTAGTCGGACCGTTTGCTTCCGCCACTGTGGATCTCGTCGACAGGCGGAAAATGCTTATTGCTACCAACCTGCTTCAGAGCTTGACCATTCTTTTTTATGCATTGGCTCACCCGGGAAATATTTTTGTGCTTTTTGAGGTAGTTTTTATTTACTCGCTTTTAAACCAATTTTATGTGCCGGCAGAAAGCGCCAGTTTACCTTCCCTTTTACCCAAGGATAGATTGCCCCAAGGCAATAGTCTCTTTTTACTCACACAGCAGGGATCTCTCGTTTTGGGTTTTGGTGTTGCAGGATTTATGCTTGCATTACTTGGTTTTGAAGACACCCTTTTACTTTGTTCGTTTTTACTTTTTGTGGCTTTTTTGAGTACCTTATTTCTTCCTAAACTTACAACAGGCAATGATGTTCCGCGGACATTCGAACTGGCCGTTACCGGATTTTTTGACAAAATTATAGAGGGATATAAATTTATTAAAGGCGAACGCAAGGTTTTGGCACCATTTTTATTGTTAATAATTTTTCAGGTTTTGGTTCAGGTAGCGACAGTTGCAGTTCCTTCCATCGCCAGGGATCTTCTCAGATTATCCCTGAATACCGCGGGTATATTTATACTTGTGCCTGCCGGGATCGGTGCAATTTTAGGAATTCTCGTTCTACCCAGACTGATAGAAAGAGGCTGGCGCAAGAAAAAAGTCATAGAAAGATGCTTGATGCTTGTCGGTGTTTTTCTTTTCCTCTTCACTTTTATAATTCCGCTTCTGCCTTTCGTTTTGAGGGTTGTATCAACTTTTGTATCATTTGTAATACTGGGCATATCATTTGTGGGAGTAACCATTCCCTCGCAAACTTTCTTGCAGGAATCTACGCCTAAAGAACTAAGGGGAAGAGTTTTTGGCAATTACTGGTTTTTGGTTACGGTTGCCTCGGTTCTTCCTGTTATTTTCTCCGGTTCAATTATTGAAGTTCTTGGAATAAGGATTTTACTTTTGATATTTTCACTTTTGGGAATTTTCGGGTTTCTATTGTCAAGAAGGTTTGGAGATAATTTTTTAAATAATGGAACAACGTAAATATATACCGGTTATAGGACTGGAGGTGCACATTGAGCTTTCCACAAAATCTAAACTTTTTTGTGGGTGCTCTGCGGATCATTTTGGGAAAAAGCCGAATACACAGGTTTGTCCCGTGTGTTTGGGACTTCCGGGGGCGCTTCCCTCTACAAACCGAGAGGCAGTGGAATCTGTAATAAAATTCGGATTGGCACTCGGATGCAAAATAAACAGTTTTTCAAAATTTGACCGGAAACATTACTTTTATCCCGATTTGCCGAAGGGTTATCAAATTTCCCAGTACGACCTTCCAATTTGTGGAAGCGGAAAATTCCAAATTAATATCAGGAGAATTCATTTGGAAGAAGACACAGGAAAACTTGTTCACGAGAAGGTTGACGGGGTTAAATCGTCTTTAATTGATTTCAACAGGAGTTCTGTTCCTTTAATGGAAATGGTAACTGAGCCGGAATTTCATGATACTGAAAGTATTATTTCGTTTCTCAAGGAAATTCAGCTAATCGCAAGATATTTGGAAATCAGCAATGCCGATATGGAGAAAGGCAGCATGAGACTGGAGGCAAACATCTCGCTTTCGGCTGACGGGACGCTTCCTAATTACAAAGTGGAGCTTAAGAATATTAACTCTTTCAGATTTTTGGGAAAAGCAATAAAGGCGGAAATAGTCAGGCAGGAAGAAATTCTTATTAAAGGCGGGAAAATTGATCTGGAAACACGGGGTTATGACGAAGTGAAGCAAGTAACGTTCCTGCAAAGAAGTAAAGAGGAAGCCCATGATTACCGCTATTTTCCGGAACCGGATTTGCCTCCAATAAAATTGGAACAATTAACAATTAACAATTTACAATTAACAATTCCGGAATTGCCTAAGAAAAAAAGAGACAGATTTGAAAAAGATTTTGTGTTGCCCAAAGATTTTGCGGAAATTTTAGTTTCGGATAAAAACCGTGCAGATTATTTCGAAGAAGTTATCAAACTTGGAAGCGGGAAGGCATTTTCGGCAAAAACTGTTGCTGACCTCATGATTAATAAAAGACTTGATTCAGGGTTTCCCGAGCCGGCAGGTTTTGTCAGAAAGATATTAGAAATGACCTCTGTTGAGTATGCATCCCAACAGGGAACAGAAATTGCTATTATTGAGGTTATGGCGGAGAATCAGAAGGCCGTAAGTGATTATAAAAACGGCAAGGGAGAAGTTGTTGGTTTTCTTATCGGAATGGTACAGAAAAAGTTGAAAGGCAAAGGGAACCCCGGAATTATTCGTGAATCAGTTTTAAAATATTTACAAAAATGACAGATAAGGTTAAAGAAGATTTTCAATTCGAAGGCGCCAAAACCGCTCATGAAGACCTGGGGAATACCGATGAGGGGAGAAGAATTTTATCTAGTGAAAAAGGAGCAACTATTCTTGATACCTATGAGCGCGAGGCAAAATTAAAATCCGAGAACATACGTGATGCGATGACCGGACTATTCAATTACGGGTATTTGATGAATGAGTTGGATGCCAAAACTAAAGAACATGATAATAAACTGGCACTAATTTGGGTTGATATGGATAATCTTAAAGTTACAAACGACTCGATTGGTCATGAAGCGGGTACCGATGTTGTCAAGGGGGTGGCAAGAGTGGTTGCAAACAAAATAAGGTCAAATGAAAACGGACTCGCAGCAAGATACGGCGGGGATGAGTTTGTAATTTTACTTCCGGGAAATATGAACGTTGAAAGCCTAAGACAAAGGGGAGAGGAAATTAGGAAAGCGGTGTTTGATGCAAAATTTAGAGCGGGTGGGACCAATGTTCATCAAACAGTTAGCATTGGCGTAGGTTTGTGGAATGGAGTCGAGACAGCCAAGCAATTTTTGGAAAGGGTTGACAAGGCCATGTATGAGGCTAAGAAAAAAGGCCGAAATCTTGTTGTAGAAGCAGAATAATGTCAAAATTTGTTCATCTTCACGTTCACACGGAATACTCGCTTCTTGATGGACTTTCAAATATAAAAAAACTCTTAAGTCACGTCAAAGAAAACGGGATGGATTCCGTCGCCATAACCGATCATGGGGTGATGTATGGCGAGATAGAATTTTACAAGGAGGCTAAAAAGCAGGAAGTCAAACCTATTTTGGGGATGGAAGGCTATATTACGCAGGGATTATTGACGGATAGGCCGGGAAGGGGCGAACTTCATAATTACCATTTAATACTTTTGGCAAAAGATAATGAAGGCTACCAGAATTTAATGAAGCTCACCTCAATTGCGCATCTCATGGGGTATTATTACAAGCCAAGGTTTGATAGAGAAACTCTGCAAAAATATTCAAAAGGTCTAATCTGCACATCGGCCTGCCCACTGGGAGAGGTCGGTCAGGCAATATTAGATAATGAACCTGCGAAAGCAAAGAAAATTGTCGAGTGGTACCTTGATGTTTTCGGTAAAGACTACTTCCTGGAAATTCAAAGACATGAATTTGGCAGCTGGGTTGAAAAGGCCCAAAATCAGGAAATTAAGACTTCTCTAATCGAAATGGCCGAGAATGAAAAAAAGTGGAATCAGGGGATTTTAAAACTGAGCAGGGAAATGGGGGTGCCGGTAGTGGCAACAAACGATGCACATTATATAAAGTCTGTTGACGCTTTGGCACAGGATATTTTGGTTTGTGTTTCTACGGGTAAAGTTGTTACTGATATCAAAAGGATGCGCTATATCGACGCGCAGACCTTCTATGTAAGAAGTCCAGAAGAAATGACAGGTCTTTTTTCTGACGTTCCCGATGCTTTGGAAAATACAGTTAAGATTGCAGATAAATGCAATGTTGAAATTACCCTGGGAAAGTGGTCTTTTCCCAAGTTTCCACTACCTGAAGGAGTAACGTCAAACGATCAACTTAAAACCCTTGCCAGAGAAAGTCTTAAAAAAGTGATTCCAAAACCCGATAAAGAAACTAGGCAACGCCTGGAGCATGAACTTGAAATTATTTGCAGCAAAGGCTACGCACCTTATTTTTTGATCGTCCGCGATTTAGCCAATTGGACGAATTCACGAGGAATTATCACTAATACAAGAGGTTCGGCTGCGGGGAGCTTGGTTTCTTATGTATTGGGGATTACAACCGTTAATCCCCTTAAATATTATTTACCTTTTGAACGTTTCTTAAATCCTTTTAGGCCAAGTCCCCCGGATATTGACTTTGATGTGGCTGATGACCGGAGAGAGGAGATAATCGGTTATATTACGGAAAAATATGGTAGAGAAAAAGTGGCTCAGGTTTGCACTTTCGGTAGAATGTTGAGTAGGGCAGCAGTACGGGATGTTGCCAGGGTTTTGGGATATCCTTATTCTACCGGAGACAGGATTGCCAAAATAATCCCGCCTCCAAAACAGGGTTTCCCGATTACAATTCCAAACGCACTCGAAGAGGTGCTTGATCTTAGAAATCTTTATGACACGGACCCCGATACTAAAAAGGTTTTGGATTTGGCTATTCAAATCGAAGGGAATGCCAGACATGTTTCGGTGCACGCCGCAGGTGTAGTTGTTGCTCCCAGCGCAATTACTGATTATTCTCCGGTGCAGAAGGAACCTTCAGGAGAAAAAATAATAACACAGTACGAAATGCATGCTTGCGAAGATGTCGGTCTCATTAAATTTGATATTCTCGGAATCAGAAATTTGTCCATTCTCGGTGCGGCTGTTGACATAGTCAAGACGCGTTTGGGAATTAATGTTGACCTTCATACAATTCCCCTTGATGACAAAAAAACTTTTGAGATGCTGGCCAAAGGAGAAACAATGGGAGTATTTCAATTTGCCAGCGGTGGAATGACAAAATATCTGACCGAACTAAAACCCACTCAAATTGAAGATTTGATGGTAATGGTTGCACTTTATAGGCCGGGACCGATATCACAGATACCGGAATATATCAGAAGGAAACACAATCCCAAATTAATTAAATATTTGGATCCGAGAATGGAAAAGTTTTTAGGAAAATCGTTCGGGTTAATCGTTTATCAGGATGATTTGCTTTTTTGCGCCCTCGACCTTGCCGGCTATACTTGGGAGGAAGCAGATAAATTTAGAAAAGCTGTGGGTAAAAAAATTCCCGAAGAAATGGCAGCCCAGAAAGAGAAGTTTAAGAAAGGGATAGTGGCTAATGGGCAAACGGAGGAATTTGCCGAACATCTTTGGGAACTTTTTGAGCCCTTCCAGTCATACGGGTTTAACAAAGCCCATGCCGCCTCATATGGGATGGTTGCTTATCAGACAGCTTATATGAAGGCAAATTATTCGGTTGAGTATATGACCGCACTTCTTACCGCCGAATCTGACGATAAAGATAAAGTGACAGCTGCAATAAATGAATGTGTCAGGATGAAGATAAAAGTTCTCCCGCCCGATATTAACGAGTCGGAAGTCGGTTTTACCATTGTTCCCGAACAGAATTCTTTGAACGGAAAAGGTATCAGGTTTGGTCTTTCTGCAATTAAGAATGTGGGCGAAGCGGCAATCGGGGCAATTCTTTCAGCCAGGGAGGGTAAAAAGTTTTTGTCCTTTGCTGATTTTTTGTCAAAAGTTGACGGCAGAAAAGTAAATAAGAAGGTTCTTGAAAGCTTAATTAAAGTTGGTGCAATGTCAGCATTTGGTTCACGGGCTGCACTTTTGGCTTCGGTAGACTCCATTCGCGAAAAAGTTACAAAACCAAAAGGGGATGATAACCAACAAGGACTTTTTGCTACGGGAGAAATTAAAAAGACCGAAGCTGCATCGGTAATTACAATTTCCAATGTTCAGGAGTTTTCGGACGATGAGCTCGAATCTTTAGAGCGTCAACTTTTGGGATTTTCCCTTTCCGCAAAGCCCATCTCGGAACTTATCGGCCCCTTGATGTTTCAGTCAACCCACAAAATTTTTGAAATAACCTCGACCGAAACTTATTCGGAAATGGTTAGGGTTGCCGGGGTGGTAACCGAAGTAAGAGTAATAACAACCCGGAAAACCGGGGCCGAAATGGCTTTTGCCAAGTTCGACGACGGTACGGGAACTTTGGAACTTGTGATATTCCCGAAAGTATTTAAAGCGTCACGGGATTTTTGGACAGAAGGACAACCTCTTTTGATAGTAGGCAAGGTAGACAGCCGGGATGAAACCCCTGCAATTCTGGTTGAATCGATAGAAACACTATCAAGCTTAGCTCAGGAGAAAGAAAGGGAAGTTTTTGTGAAAATACCTAAAGACACCGACTCAAATTCCCTCAAAAGATTAAAAACTCTTCTTACCCAGAATTTGGGTGCCCAGGCGGGGTATTTGGTATTTGAAGGAGGCAAAAAAATAAAATTACCGTTTAAAATTATCTGGAATGAAACTCTGGCCAAGCAAATTACTGAAATTCTTGAGAATAAAGAGCATTAATTGCATCTCTTGAAGCTGGCCGTATTTTTCTGTACAATATCGGGTTATGGCTCTAAAAATTACACTTAAAGACGTTGAGTTTGGAGTTGGGGACAGGGTTCGCGTTGTTCAAAAAATTAGCGAAGGTGATGCCTCGTCTGGTTCCGGAAAATCACGTGAGGCTATTTTTGAGGGAATGGTGATTGGAATTAAAGGCAGGAATCCCGGGAAAACCTTTGTTGTAAGGAGGATTGGGGAGGCAGGAATTGGTATTGAAAGAATCTTTCCGCTTAATCTACCAACAATAGATAAAGTCACCGTTGTCAAAAGGGGTATTGAAGGAGTCAAAAGAGCCAAGCTTTACTACACTCGCGAGAAAGCCCCAACCGAGGTCGAGATGATTTTTAAAAAAGCCGCTGTTAGAATAAAGAGTGGAGAAAAAAGCCCAATCAAGCACGCAAGGAAAACTGGCTGAGGACTTTGCGGTTAAACTTCTTACCGATGAAGGCTACAGGGTGATTGAAAGAAACTTCAGAAGCAGGTTTGGCGAAATAGACATTATTGCAATCAAAGACGGAACCTTGATTTTTATTGAAGTTAAGGCCCGATGGAGTACAAAATTCGGTAAACCCGAAGAAGCGGTGACGCCTTCAAAACTCTGGAAAATAGGCCGGACCGGCGAATATTATTCATTATTACATCCGGACTTGCCGAAAAAATTGAGAATCGATGTAGTGGCTTTGGAAATTGAAAACGGAAAACTTTCTACTGCCAGAATTATATCGGTTGACTGAAATATTCTTGAAGAATCTTTTTACATGTATTAAAGTTAATTAAAGGGGGTGATTAACAATGATGTATAACAATTGGGGGTTAAATCCTACCAACCTATTATTTCCGGGAATTTTGGCCGGATGGCTGGGCGTTTTATTAATTCCCATCGCAATTTGGAGCGTTTTTTGGATGGGATGGGCTCTTTGGAGGGCAGCCAAGGATGACAACAAAGTCTGGTTTATAATTTTACTATTGGTTCACACAGTGGGAATCTTAGATATTATATATATTTTCCTTGTCTCCAAAAAAACGGGAAGAAAAGGTAGAAAATAAGATTTCAATTTTAACCGGAGTCGTTGACAATATTGGGTTTGTTGGTAAAATATGCGTCTGTTCTTTGAATTTTTTGTTTATGGCGCTGTAGACAAGCCGGGCAAGTCACTCCTGAGCAACAGGAGAGATCCCAGGTTCAAATCCTGGCGGCGCCTTTGTTCTTTTACTTTTCGTATGCGGGTGTAGCTTATAGGCTGGTGGCTCAGTCCGGTTAGAGCGCCGCAGTTTAAATGCGGAGGTCGGAGGTTCAAGTCCTTCCCAGCCTATTAGGGTGTCGTGAACTAATCTAGGGTTATTAACCCATGTTTGCTTTCGAGCACTCAGTTCTACGACACCCGACTAAAATTCCGGGCAGGTTACTGTCTATTTCAATTAACATTTTGAAAAGATAAGTACCTGCCCGTTTCATTTAACTCAATTGTTATATAATTGGCTAAATGCTTATTCTAGGAATTGACCCCGGAACAGCTACAACCGGATACGGTCTTGTTAATTTAAATGGAAAAGGTAATGAGGTTGTTACCTGGGGGCTTATTGAAACGGATAAGAAACTTCTTAAGGAAACCCGACTTGACTTCATATTTGAGGAAACTCTCCGTCTTATTAATAAACATAAACCGGATGTTTTTGTTTTTGAAAAGATCTTTTTTGCTACAAACGCCAAAACCGTAATTGCGGTTGGACAAGCTCAGGGGGTAATGCTTCTTGCGGCTTCCAAGGCAAAAGTTAAAGTTGAAGAATACGCGCCGGGAACGATTAAAAAGATGATAACCGGTAGCGGCCGTGCAAACAAAAAAGATGTACAAGTGGCAATCAGGAAAATTTTGGGCAGCCGTGTTAAAAGCGAAGTTCATAAAAAGACCCATTTTGATAATGCGGCTGACGCGCTTGCGGTTGCGTTGACACACGCGTTTAAAATAGGGGAGGGGGTGAAAGAAATTGTTTAAGGTCGGAAAAGTTTCTCATTATTATGATAAGTTGAGCGTTGCCATAATTGATTTGGATGGAACCCTGAGTGTTGGCGACAAGGTTAAGTTTACCCGTGGTGGTGAGGACCTGTTTGAACAAAAAGTTGAATCTATTCAAATCGAACACGAAAAGAAGGATTCCGCTGGTAAAGGAGATGTGGTAGGATTGAAGACTAATGAGGCGGTTAAGGAAGGGACGGAAGTATTCAAAATTTGATTGGCAGGAAGCGCCTGATATAAAAGCCCGCGTTCTTCGTTTGATGGAGAGTCTTCGTCTTGATTATGTTTTGGGAGAAAGATTGTTTTTCTATAGGTCTGTTGGATCAAAATCCCACGCGTATGCCAGAACCTGGGGACTTCCCGCTCTTTGGCAAAACGCATTAAAAGTTGAACCTGCATATATTATTGAGGTGATCTCGCATTATTTTGATAAATTGTCCACTAAAGATCAGGATAAGGTGCTTCTCCACGAGATAGGGCACATTCCCAAAAATTTCTCCGGAGCTCTCCTGCCGCATACTAGACACGGCAAAGGAAGTTTCCGTGGTAAAGTTGACGAGTTAATACAAAGATACTTTGAAAATGCTAAGAAGGTAAAGACACGGTCTTGACGTTGGCCGCATAATTATGAAAATTATTGCTTTACATGGAGATGACGAGAGGAAATTATACGAGAGGCTTTCTAAATTTATTGAAACTGCCAAGGGTCGAAGTTGGGAAGTAGCTTATCTAGACGATGCGGCCGTCTCTATTCAGGAGCAATTAAGTTCTTCATCGCTTTTTGGAAGCGAAAGATTTTTTGTTGTTAGAGATATCACCAGACTTGGGAAGAAAGAACTTGGCTGGATTAATAGAAAATCCGGTGACCTGTCGGGAAATTTAATTATCTATCATGAAGGTTATATTTCTCAGACAATTTTAAAATCTCTACCGAAAGAAACCAAAATCGAGGAGTTTAAATTGCCCGTGGTTCTTTGGAGTTTTTTGGATAATTTATATCCGGGAAATTCTGGAAAGAGTATTGTACAGTTTCATCAGCTAATCGAGAAAGAAGCACCTGAGTTTATTTTTACACTTATTGCGAAACTATTCAGGGATTTGTATTGGGCTAAAGTTGACTCCTTGACTCTCCCCTACCCAAATTGGAGAGTAGGGAAGTTGAAGGCGCAAGCATCAAAATTTACTATCGATCAATTGAAATATTTAATTGGAAAACTGGCAGAAATTGACATAAAAGTCAAAACTTCTAAGTCAGACTTGGTTTCCGAACTTGACCTCCTCATAATTAAACAATTAGAATGATTCAATAGGAATGACAATCGATCCTTCAGTTTTCAAAGCATATGACATAAGAGGAATTTACCCTGATAATATAACTCCGGGCCTTGCCTATAAAATTGGTCAGGCATACGCAGAATTTATAAAGCCCAAAGGAGAAGTGGTTGTGGGTAATGACGTCCGGCTTCATTCGGAAGAGTTAAAGAAAAAGGTGGCGGAGGGACTTATGGATTCAGGGATTGACGTTGTTGACATCGGCTTAATCTCAACAGATATGTATTATTTTGCTGTCGGCAAATATGGTTTTGCCGGAGGCATCCAATCCTCAGCTTCTCATAACCCTCCCGAATTTCACGGATTCAAAATGATAAGGGAAAAGGTAATTCCTTTAACGTTTGAAGACGGAATTTCACAGATACGTGATCTTATAAAAAAGGATTCTTTTGTAAAATCTAAAACCAGAGGAAAAATTCGAACTCTTAATATCGACAACGATTACGTAGATTATATATTAAGTTGGCTTAAGGTCGAGAAAATCAAACCCTTTAAAGTTGTTATAAACCCCAATTTCGGCTACGCGGGTGTGATGTTTAGGAAAATTGTAGAACGGGGGAAACTTCCGATCGAAATAATCGGACTTAATGATAAACCGGACGGAACTTTTCCGAAAGGCAGACCCGATCCTTTTATACCCGAAAACAGAGTTGAAATATCTGAACTTGTAAAATCGACCGGAAGCGATCTTGGAATCGCCTGGGATGCGGATGCCGACCGCGTTTTTTTCTGTGCGGACGGAGGGCTGTTTGCGGAACCATATTATTTAAACACGGTTTTAATCAAACAAATGCTGAAAAAATACCCCAAAGAAAAGATTATTTACGATCCGCGCTACACCTGGGCTTTAATTGACGCCATAAAAGAAAACGGAGGCACTCCGGTTATTTGTAAAGTCGGTCATTCGTATATAAAAGAGAAAATGCGCGAAGTGAACGCGCTTTATGCAACAGAAAGCAGCGGTCATGCATATTTTAGGGATTTTTGGTACGCGGATAATGGAATGATTCCCGTGATGCAAATACTTGAGTTTTTGACTGAAAATGACGTCAAACTTTCTGATGTAATAACGCCCGTAATGAATAAATATTTTATCTCGGGAGAGATTAATACCGACGTTGCCGATAAGGTTGGTAAAATGGAAGAGATTGCCAAGAAATATTCGGGTGGAGCCATTTCCCGGTTAGATGGCGTGGCTGTAGAATATGAAAATTACCGGTTTGTAGTAAGGCCTTCCAATACCGAATCTCTTTTGCGTCTGACGCTTGAAGCGAAATCGAAGAAATTAATGGAGGAGAAAAGAGATGAAGTTTTAAGTATAATTAGAACTAAATGAAAGATACTCTTGGAATTGAAAAAGCATTGACACTTTTTCCTGATCAGCTTAGGGAGGCGTGGGGTCAGGCATATGCCGTGAATCTGCCTCAGTTTGCTTCGAAAAAAGTTGTAATTAGTGGGATGGGAGGGTCTTCTCTTGCCGGAAGAATTCTTGCAGGAATTTTTGAAGGAGAATCAGATACGGAAATTGTAGTTTATAACGATTACGGTTTGCCAGCGTTTATTGATAAAGGTTGGGTCTTAATTGCCAACAGCTATTCAGGCAACACGGAAGAAACATTGTCGGGAATTAAGGCCGGTAAAGAATTGGGAATGCAGATTGTCGGAATTGCCACAGGAGGCAAAATCGGTGAAATGATAGGTAGCGGAGAAATTCCGGGTGTAATTTTAACTCCATTAACCAATCCTTCAAATTATCCTAAATCGGCCTTGGGCGTTTCTCTTGGGGGCTTGGCTGGCCTTATGGCAAAAATGGGACTGATTAATCTTACAGCGGAACAGTTTAATCAATCAGTCGATGAACTGATAGAAATTCGTAAAAGTTGGGACGCAAAGTCAGTTGCCTCAAACTTTACCTCAACAATCCCTGTTTTGATCGGAGCCAGGCCGCTTTTGGGGTCGGTTCATGCAGGGCGAAATGTCATCAACGAAATTGGCCGAACTTTCGCGGTTTATTTTGATCTGCCCGAACTTGATCATCATTTAGTGGAAGCAACGGGGTATCCTAAAAATCTTTTTCAAAATCTTTATTATCTATTTTTGGAAAGCGATTTATATAATGAAAGAGTCAAAACCAGAATTAATGTAACCAAAGAGCTTTTTGATACGCAAAAACTGAAATACGAAGAATTTAAACTTCAGGGAAAAACAAAGCTAACTCAAGCTTTGGAAATTCCTCATTTTTGCGCTTGGGTCGCTTTAAATCTTTCGTTTTTAAACGGTGAAGACCCCGGCCCTGAGCCCTGGATCATAAAACTTAAAGAAAAATTATCGCAACCCCTGCACTAACCCCCTTTACCTTTTAGCTTTTACCTTTTAACATGTATTAGTATGTCTGCCCAACCGATTATTGCTTTCTTCAAGGATATTGACAAAAACGATACTCCTCTTGTAGGCGGTAAATGTGCAAATTTGGGTGAAATGACGCATGCAGGTTTTCCCGTTCCTCCCGGTTTTGCAATTACCATAAAGGCATATGACCTTTTTTTAAAAGAGAACGGTATCGTTAAGAAAATTTACGATATTTTATCTTCAGTTGATGCCAACGATCCTGCCCAGTTAAACAGTGCTTCTGTAAGAATTGAAAAAATGATTATGAGCGGCAAAATACCCGATGAAGTCGTTCAGGATGTGATTTTATCTTACAAAAAACTTTCGGGCCGTCTAAAAAAGGCGGTTGTCGCGGTCCGTACTTCCGCCACAGCCGAGGATCTTGCACAAAGCTCATTTGCCGGAATGGGGACTACAGTTTTAAATGTTAAGGGAGAAGCAAATCTTCTCAATGCGGTCCGCGCCTGCTGGGCGTCACTTTTTACCGGCAGGTCTATTTATTACCGTGTCGAAAACAAAATTCCTCACGAAAAAGTGAAGATTTCTGTGGCAGTACAAAAAATGGTAGATTCGGAGGTTTCCGGTGTGATGTTCTCTATTGATCCGGTCAGAGGCGATAAGGATAGAATTGTCATTCAATCGGTTTGGGGTTTGGGTGAAATGATTGTCCAGGGTTCGGTGCTTCCTGATACATACGTAGTGCAAAAGGACACATTTGCCATTCTTTCGAAGGAGATTTCCGATCAGTCGGTACAATTACTTAAATTTAAAGGAGAGACTAAAGAATTTGAAGTTCCTAAAAAGATTCGGCAAAACCAAAAGATAACCGATGAAGAAATAATAACTTTAGCTAAATATTCGGATAAACTCCAAAGACACTATTATTTCCCCCAAGATACTGAGTGGGCAAAGGAAAAAGGAAAACTGTATATAGTCCAGACGAGGCCTGTCACGGGAACGGCGTTGACCGAAAAAGAAAGAGTCAAGATTGGTAAAGACGATATCAAAATTGCGACGGTACCGGTTCTTACGGGAAGCCCTGCTTCTCCGGGAATCGGGACAGGCCCGGTCAAGATTTTAAAAAGTCCTAAGGAAATCGAAAAAGTCAGAAAGGGTGACGTTCTGGTTGCGCCAATGACCTCACCGGACTATGTTCCTGCGATGAAAAAGTCCGCAGCTATTATTACCGATGAAGGAGGGCAAACTTCTCACGCGGCTATTGTTTCTAGGGAGCTCGGAATTCCTTGCGTTGTCGGAACCAAGGATGCAACCCAAAAATTAAAAGATGGCCAGATCGTGACTGTTAACGGTGAAGAGGGACAAATTTTTATGGGGGCAAATGTTAAAGAAGTAAAAAATCAAAAGTTAGAAAGCAAAAGTGAACAAAAATTTAAAAATATTAAAACAGCAACAAAGCTTTATGTGAATTTAGCAGAACCGGAAAGGGCTAAAGAGATTGCAAAAAGAAATGTTGACGGAGTGGGACTACTTAGAGCCGAATTTATAATTGCCGATATTGGAATTCATCCAAAAGAGGCGATAAAAAGAAAAGTGCAGGGGAAATTTGTGGAAAAACTTGCTCACGACCTGGAAACTTTCTGTAAAGCATTTTATCCTAGACCGGTTACCTACCGGGCTACGGATTTTAAAACTAATGAGTATAGAAGTTTACTTGGCGGAAAATACTGGGAGCCGGTTGAACCCAATCCCATGCTTGGGTTTAGAGGAGCTTTTAGATATGTCTCAAATCCGGAAGTTTTTAACTTGGAACTTCAGGCGATTAAAACGGTTCGCGAAAAGTATGATAACTTGTACCTGATGATTCCTTTTGTCAGATCTCCCGATGAATTGGCAAGAGTTAGAAGACTTGTCGCAACCGAGGGACTTTTTGAAAAAGCGTCCTTTAAATTTTTAATGATGGTTGAAATTCCCGTTAATGTAATTCAAATTGAAGATTTTATCAAAGTAGGGATTGATGGGGTTTCTATCGGCAGTAACGATTTAACCATGCTTATCGAAGGGACCGACAGAGACAATTCGGAAGTTGCACGGGAATTTAGTGAAAGAACTCCTGCTGTTTTATGGGCGCTACGGCGTGTTATAAGAAAGTGCTCGGCGGCAGGGGTCACTAGTTCGATTTGCGGGCAAGCCCCAAGTGAATATGAAGATTTGGTCAAAAAACTGGTAAGATGGGGTATAACGAGTATTTCAATTAATCCCGATTCAATTGACAGGGTGCGCGGTGTAATAGCGGAAGCTGAGAGAGATATATGAGCAAGATAAAACACATTTGGGCAAGGGAAATTCTTGATTCAAGAGGGATTCCCACCGTGGAGACGGCTTGTATGCTGGAAGATGGTCAAGTTTGCGTATCATCTGTTCCGGCAGGAACTTCGACAGGTACTCATGAGGCACTTGAACTTAGAGATACAAATAACCCGAGATATTTGGGTCAGGGTGTTGCCCAGGCGGTTGATAACGTTAATTCGGTATTAGGACCGGCCATAATCGGCCTGGACCCCGTTGATCAATTCGGAATTGACAAAAAACTTATAGATTTGGACGGAACTGAAAATAAATCAAAATATGGCGCGAATGCGATTCTTTCTGTTTCGGAAGTTATTACAAAATGCGGAGCAGTTTCTTCCGGTCAGGCGCTCTATGCGTGGATATACGCGCTCGCTTCAAAAGCCGGTGTTACTCAAAAAGTAAAAATTCCGATTCCTCTTTTCAATATGATTAACGGAGGCAAGCATGGCGCGGGCAACCTTGATTTTCAGGAATTTTGGGTTGTGCCGGCAAGTAATAAAAGTTTTATTGACGGCCTCCAGATGGGTGCGGAAATTTATCAAACAATCGGTCAAAACCTTTCCCATAGAGGCGCAATTCACTCAGTCGGCCAGGAAGGGGGTTATGCTCCAAATCTTTTTACAAACACTGATGCTTTTGAAGTTTTTGTGGAATCGATTAAAGAAACACAATATTCTCTCGGACGCGATGTTTTTCTTGGGTTAGACGTTGCCGCGAACTCATTTTACAAAGATGGTCAATATTTAATCAAAGATAAAAGTAGCGGCATGGATGATTACCAATTTCTTGAATTTTACAAATCATTGTTTGATCAGTACAAATTGGCAATTGTAGAAGACGCATTTTATGAGGACGCTTGGGATAGTTGGAAAAAACTTACCGCGGAACTTTCAACTGAATTGATAATTGTAGGGGACGATTTGCTGGCTACGAATCTTAAGCGTGTTCAGAAGGCGATTCAGGAAAAAGCCTGTAACGCTGTTGTAATAAAGCCCAATCAGATCGGTACGGTTTCGGAAACTTTAAATGTTGTCAAAGCCGCAAAAGACGTTATGTGGAAGATTGTTGTTTCTCACCGGTCAGGGGAAA
Organism: Patescibacteria group bacterium; assembly: GCA_041480845.1. Classification (GTDB taxonomy): domain Bacteria; phylum Patescibacteriota; class Microgenomatia; order UBA8517; family UBA8517; genus LCIL01. Next base: position 34,083 of record JBGPAU010000001.1, read on the forward strand.
CAAACGATAGTTTCATAGCTGATTTTGCCGTGGGTGTTGCTGCAGATTATATAAAGTCGGGTGCACCTGCAAGGGGTGAACGCGTGGCTAAATACAACCGCCTTTCCGCAATTGAAATGGAATTGGCACAAATGAAATAAAATGGAGCAAGGTTCTTCAAATTTTGTTCTTCTTGTAGTTTTAGACGGATGGGGAATGGCTGCCCCGGGACCGGGTAATGCAATTACCCAATCCGAAACTCCCAATATGAATAAATTCTTTGCATCATATCCTCACACTTCCTTGCAGGCATCCGGAGAGGCCGCGGGTCTTCCACGGGGAGAAAACGGCAACACCGAGACGGGACATCTTAACCTTGGAGCCGGCAGGATTGTTTATCAAGATTTACAAAGAATTAATATGAGTATAGCGGACGGTGGTTTTTATCAAAACCAGGTTTTAATAGGGGCGATAGAACACGCAAAAGCAAACGGCAGCAATTTACATTTAATGGGCCTCGTTGGTGCAGGCGGTGTTCATAGTAATTTAGAACATCTGTTTGCTTTAATAGAACTGTGCAAACGTAATAATTTTGACAGAGTTTATTTGCATCTTTTTACCGACGGAAGAGATTCTCCGCCAACCGCGGCCAAAATTTATATCAGCCAGCTTAGGGAAGTTTTGACAAGACAGAATATAGGCAAAATTGCAAGTGTAATGGGCAGATATTGGGCGATGGATAGGGACATGAGATGGGAAAGAACGGCTAAGGCGTATTTCGCTATAACGAAGGGTGTTGGGCAGCTTGTCAAAACACCTGAGGAGGGGATTGATGCCTCATACACTGAAGGTAAAACAGACGAATTTATCGAGCCGTGTATAGTATCGGGAGCCGACGGACAACCGTTGTGTTTGATAAAAGATAATGATTCAGTCATTTTCTTCAATTTCAGAATAGACAGGCCCAGACAGCTGTCGCGCGCTTTTGTTTTTGAAGACTTTTCAAAAGCCAATCTTCCCGTGGGTTTTGATCCCTACCTTATCAAGTATCAAAAATCTCATCTCGCACAGCCCGTAGTAGGGATTAAAGAACCTTTTATCCGGGGTCCAAGACTTAATAACCTCTATTTTGCCACCATGACTGAATATGAAAAGGCAATTGTTGAAGCCGAGGCTAAAATCGCCTTCCCGCCGGAGGTTGTGAAACTGCCTTTGGGCAGGGTTATTTCGGAAGCGGGATATAAACAATTAAGAGTTGCAGAAAGTGAGAAAGAAAGATTTGTTACATTTTATTTTAACGGACAGCAGGAAGCCGCTTTTGATGGTGAAGAACGTTTAATTATTCCCTCTCCCAAAATTGCGACTTACGACCTTAAACCTGAAATGAGTGCCAGGGAAGTAACCGAAAAAGTTTTATTAAAGTTGAAAGAGTCTCCCGATTATAAATTTGTTCTTATAAATTTTGCCAATCCCGATATGGTCGGGCATACGGGAAATATTGGTGCGGCGGTCAAGGCATGCCAGGTAGTTGATGAATGTTTGGGTAAGCTCAGTGACTGGGTATTCGCGTACGGCGGCAATATGATTGTTACTGCCGATCATGGGAATTGTGAGGAAATGATTAATAATGAGACGGGTGCAATCGATACGGAACATAGCCGGAATCCTGTTCCCTTTATCGCGATTTCGCAAAAACTTGTTGGAAAATCCGTTACTCTTACGGCTGGAATTTTAGCTGACATTGCCCCGACAGTATTAAAACTCTTAAACATTGATATCCCCTCAAGTATGACCGGGCACAACTTACTGGATTCTCAGTTTGATTTGTAAAGAAAAAGAAGAAAATTAGTTTTGGTATCTTCGCACTAAGCCCACAACCTTTCCCTGAATTCTTACATTTTTTACAAAAATCGGCTGCATCTTGGCATTCGCCGGCTCAAGTCTGATTCTTGTAGTTTCTCTGAAAAATCTTTTAAGAGTAGCCATACCATTATCAAGAAGTGCAACAACTATTTCACCGTTTGTTGCGGCTTCTGCTTGCTCAATAATTACATGATCTCCATCCATTATTCCGTCTTCTATCATGCTTTCCCCGCGTACTTGCAAAACGTAAGTTCTTTTCTTTCCGCTGACGAAAGCTGCCGGAATATTCATGGTAGCATTGGGGTCGGTATACGGTTCAATTGGAGCCCCTGCTGCAATAAACCCCAAAATGGGAGCGTCAAACCCTTCGGGTGCTCCCAGGTTAACATCGCTTTGTGCCAAATCGATAGACCTCATTTTACCGGATTTACGGATAATAAGACCCTTAGCTTCCAAAGCCTGGAGATGCTCATGGACGGTAGCAAGAGATGAAACACCAATCGACTCTGCTATTTGTTTTAATGTCGGAGCTGTTCCGTTTGACTGAATATATTGCTTAATAAAACCAAGTATCTGTTTTTGTCTTTTATATATGATGATCGGCATGGTTCGATGTTGCTCACCATCAATATACGAAGATTACCCGAAGTGGTCAAGTACATCTTTCTATATATAAATAGCACGCGATCCTGAGCCAAGTCGAAGGATCAACTGGATCTTTCTGTTACAATGTATCCATGATGTTTAGACTTTCATCAAAATTTCAACCAATTCCCGACCAGGATAAAGCTATTTCGACTTTGTCTAATCGGATTTTGCTTGGAGAAAAATATCAAACACTGTTGGGTGTAACGGGATCCGGTAAAACTTTTGCCATGGCAGGGGTAATTGAAAATGTTCAGCGTCCCACGCTTATTATTTCCCACAACAAAACATTGGCAGCCCAACTTTATCAGGAACTGAGAGATTTTTTTCCGAATAATGCCGTCAGCTATTTTGTATCTTATTATGATTATTACCAGCCGGAAGCTTATATCCCTTCAACTGATACATATATTGAAAAGGACGCAGATATTAATGAAACCATTGATAAACTCCGTCTTGCGGCAACCACAAATCTTTTAACCCGTTCCGACACTATAGTCGTTGCTTCGGTTTCTTGTATTTATAACATAGGTTCGCCCCGTGAATACGGCCATTTTGTCTTGGAGTTTACGGAAGGAATGAAAATCGGTAGGGAGCAGATTATCGATCGGCTGGTGGACCTGCAGTACGAGCGGAGTGATTTTGGCTTTAACCGGGGAACTTTCAGGGTCCGCGGAAACGCAATCGACATTTATCCTGCTTATCTTGATCAGGGAGTTCATATTGAATTTGGCCAGGAAAAAATTGAGAAAGTCGAACTGATTAATCCGGTTACCGGAAATAAATCAGAGAAAAAAGAGGGTTTTGACCCCTCAAATTTTGTTTTATACCCGGCCAAACATTTTATGACAGATCCTTCTGCACACACCGATGCCTTTGATGCAATTAAAAAGGATTTGATGACCCGTGTGGCCCAACTTAAGAAAGAGGGAAAGATTTTGGAAGCTCATAGGATTGCTCAAAAGGTCACATATGACCTTGAAATGATAAAAGAGGTCGGCTACGTTAAAGGAATTGAAAATTATTCCAGATATTTTGACGGAAGAAAGGCCGGAGACGTACCGTTTTCTCTTTTGGATTATTTCAACGAGCCATATAAAGATAAGTGGTTGCTTTTGGTTGACGAATCCCATATGACTTTTCCCCAAATCCGTGGGATGTTTAACGGGGATCTTGCCCGGAAACAAACGTTAATCGATTACGGTTTTCGCTTACCTTCCGCACTTGATAATAGACCTTTGAGATTTGAGGAATTTATGCGCAGGGTTCCGAATTTCATTGCCAGCTCGGCAACACCTAACGAATGGGAAATAAGCATGAGCGGCGGGAAAACCGTAGAACTATTGGTTCGCCCTACGGGAATTCCGGATCCCTTGGTAGAAATCCGACCGGTTAAAAATCAAGTAGCTGACATTATTGAGGAAATCAAAAAAACAGTAGGCAAAAAACAAAGAACTTTAGTTACAACTTTGACCAAAAGAACTGCCGAAGATTTAACAACTTACTTAAACGAGCAGGGATTAAATGTTCAGTACCTGCATTCGGATGTGGCAACTCTTGACCGGACGGATATTCTTGACGACCTAAGAAACGGCAAATATGACGTGCTTGTCGGTATCAATTTGCTTAGGGAGGGACTGGATCTGCCGGAAGTGAGCCTGGTAGCGATTTTGGATGCCGATAAAGAGGGTTTTTTACGAAGTGACGTAACACTTATTCAAACGATGGGTAGGGCTGCCAGACACGTTGAGGGGCGTGTAATCATGTATGCCGACCATGTAACAGGGTCAATGGAAAGAGCCTTACACGAGGTTAAAAGGCGTCGTAAGTATCAGCTCGCGTACAACAAAAAGCACAATATAACTCCTGTTAGTGTCGAAAAGCCCATCCGTGGAAAATTGGTAGATAGGGAAGAAGGAGAGAAAGCCCCCTGGGTATTTGGTTCCAAAGAACCGATCTATGACAGTCTGCCTCATTTGGAAGTTGATTCCATGACGCCGATGGAGAAAAAGAGATTGATTAAGAATTTGACTACCGAAATGCGCATGTCTGCACAAGATTTAAATTTCGAACTGGCAGCAAAAATACGTGATACAATACTATCTCTTCAATGAACGAAAACGAAAGAAAATGTGATTTTAAAATCGTTGCGTTTGTTAATGGGAAAAGACAGGATATTATTTGTAATCAGGAAACCGGATGCCTAAGTAAACTGGCTTGGTGTGGAATCGGGGTTAATCGGGCAGCTGCTCTCGTACTTGGGCGAAGTGTTAAGGGTGTTGAAGCATATGTTGATGGTGATTGCGAGGGCCGGACTTCTTCAGATTCTCCAAAGAGGTGATATAATATTTCGTCCACCGGATAGAACCGGCGGGTACATTGCATGGATAACTATATTAAAATTCGTGGTGCCCGACAGCACAATTTAAAAAATATTGATTTGGATATTCCCAAGAACAAACTTGTAGTTTTAACGGGGGTTTCCGGCAGTGGAAAAAGTTCGTTGGCTTTTGACACTCTTTACGCGGAAGGGCAAAGAAGGTATGTGGAATCACTTTCTTCCTATGCCAGACAATTCCTGGGTATTATGCAAAAACCTGACGTGGATTCAATTGAAGGCCTTTCGCCTGCAATTTCCATTGATCAGAAGACCACTTCCCACAATCCCAGGAGTACGGTTGGCACAGTTACCGAAATTTACGATTACTTAAGGCTTCTATTTGCCAGAATTGGGCATCCTCATTGTCCGATTTGCGGACGGGAAATATCTCATCAAACACTTGATCAAATTGTTGATCAGGCGCTCGATTTGATAGAGGCGACTGCAAAAAGCGATAGAAAAGCTTGGTTTCTGTTACTTTCCCCCATGGTTCAGGAACGAAAAGGCGAATTTTCCCAACTTTTTGAAAATTTAAAATCAAAAGGTTATCGTCAAGTTCGTATTGACGGATATATTCACGATTTGTCGGAAGATTTGGTTTTAATCAAGACAAACAAACACACAATTGAAGCCGTAATCGATCGGATAGCTCTTACTATAGATAGCTTAAGAGGACTGTCCTCTAAAGCTGAGGTAAAAAACAGATTGGCCGATTCGATACAACAAGCTCTTAATTTATCGGAAGGAATGGTGGTTTTAGCCCAAGTTCTTGATAAAGAGTTTAGTATGCCGTCTTCACCCAAAAAATTTGAGGACCATCTTTTTTCGGAAAGGTTTGCTTGTCCCGTTGATAACATTAACCTCCCAGAAATTGAACCGCGTTCGTTTTCTTTCAATTCACCTCAAGGGGCTTGCCCAACTTGCACAGGTTTGGGGAAAATTCTTAAAGTAGATTCCAATTTGGTATTTTCTCCGGAATTAACAATTATGGAAGGCGGGATTTTACCTTTTTCCAACATGTTTGAACACGAAACCTGGTACGGCAGGCTGATCAAAAAAATGTGTGAAGAAAATAATATCAATATGCATATTGCGATTGGCGAATTGTCCGCCGATCAGATCAACATTCTCCTAAAAGGAACAGGAGATAGACAATATCATGTTTACGGAACAAACAGATTTGGGAGAGAAACTTATATTTGGGAGAAGTTTATTGGATTTACCGCGGAATTGGAAAGAAGATACTCCGAAAGTGAAAGTGATTGGGTTAAGGAGGAAATCAGAAAATATATGAGGGAAAAGATTTGTCCGCAGTGTGGGGGAACAAGACTCAAAAAAGAGGCGCTTTCTATCACGGTTGCAGATTTGTCTATCTCCGATGTAACCGAGTTTTCGATATTGACATGTATTGGTTGGATCGAGAAACTAGATAAAATTTTAAACGCGAGAGAAAAAGAAATAAGCCGACTTGTCATTAAGGAAACTTTGGGAAGACTAAAGTTTTTAATTTCGGTTGGTTTGGAATATTTAACTCTAAACCGTGTTGCGGGATCACTGTCAGGAGGGGAGGCACAAAGAATAAGGTTGGCTTCCCAAATCGGATCCGGCTTAACAGGAGTTTTATATGTTCTGGATGAACCTACAATCGGACTTCACCCGCGGGATGATCAAAAACTGATTGATACTCTCAAAAATTTAAGGGATTTGGGAAATACAGTAGTAGTTGTAGAACATGATGCAACCATGATGCGACAAAGCGACTTTATTGCTGATTTTGGGCCGGGAGCGGGTAAACATGGCGGTGAAGTTGTTGCCACGGGATCACCTAAAGAAATCGAAAAAAATCCAAAATCACTTACCGGTAAATATTTATCTGGTAAGAAAGTAATTCAGTTAATCAGTAATTCAGTAAGTCAGTTGCCTATTAAAAACGAAACGTTGAAAATATTTGGCGCAGACATGTATAATCTAAAAAATATTGATGTTGCCTTTCCCCTGGGAAAATTAATTGCAATTACAGGGGTCTCCGGTTCCGGCAAATCAACTTTATTGGTTGAGACTTTGTATCCGGCTCTCCAAAAAGAATTGTATACAAATTACCGCGGAGAGGCGGGAGGATATAAAAAAATTGAAGGATTGGAAAATGTAGATAAAGCGATTCTAATCGACCAAAGCCCCATCGGAAGGACACCAAGAAGTAATCCCGCTACATATACGGGGCTTTTTGACCCAATTCGCGATGTTTACACCTTAACTCATGATGCCAAAACCGCAGGTTATAAAAAGGGCAGATTTTCTTTTAACGTCAGAGGAGGGAGGTGTGAAGCTTGCGAAGGACAGGGACAAATAAAGATTGAAATGCAGTTTATGAGCGATATTTGGGTAACTTGCGATGTTTGTCACGGAAGAAGGTATAACGCTCAGACTTTGGAAATTACCTACCGCGGTAAAAATATTGCGGAGGTGTTGGGTATGACCGTTGATGATGCGCTTGAGTTTTTTCATGCTCACCCGCAAATTGAAAGTAAACTTGAAACTTTGGATCTAGTTGGACTTGGATATATGGAACTCGGGCAACCCGCAACCACTCTTTCCGGAGGAGAAGCGCAGAGGGTTAAATTGGCAACCGAACTTTCAAGGCGTTCTACAGGTAGAACAATTTATATTCTGGACGAACCCACAACAGGACTACATTTTGCCGACGTTGAGCGTCTAATGCGGGTACTAAAACTACTCGTTCAAAAAGGTAACTCAGTTTTTGTAATTGAACACAATTTGGACGTGATTAAAAATTGCGATTATATTATCGATTTGGGACCCGAAGGGGGAGACGCCGGGGGAGAGGTTGTGGCAATCGGAAAGCCACAGGATATTATTAAAAATAAGGCTTCATATACAGGAGAATATTTAAGGTAATTTCAGCTATACTAAATATATGAAGATTTTGAGGATTTTTTTTGCCATTTTTCTAACTACTCTGTACTTTGTGCTAAGTACATGCGTAGTACACGCTCAAAGCGAATTCTCGGTTGACGCCACGGTTTCATACGATGTTCAAGATTCCGGCAAGACCATTGTGACGCACAATATCACCCTTGAAAACAACTTCTCCACACTTTACGCCACGACTTACTCATTGGGTCTGGAAAACATTGACACACAAAACATAATTGCCCTCGATGAAAAAGGTAAACTAATTCCTGTTGATGTCCAAAAAGATGGCGCAGCAACAAAAATTATTATTAAATTTTCTGATGCCGTGGTCGGCAAAGGGGCACAAAGGCATTTTTCCGTTTCTTATGAGAACGGTAGTTTTGCCGTGAGAACCGGCGAGATTTGGGAAGTTTCTGTACCAAGGCTCAGCGAAGGAAACTCATTCAGGAGCTATAAAATAATTTTGAAGATCCCTTCGAGTTTTGGACTTGAGGCATATATTTCTCCAAAACCCAAAAGCAGTCAGTCTGACTACAATGGACTTCTTTATACATTTGACAGAAGCAGTGTTGCCGAAACAGGTATTTCGGGAGGATTCGGACAGTTCCAGGTATTTGCATATTCACTTTCTTATCATCTGGAAAATCCATTAGGGAAAAGTGCCCAAACTCAAATTGCTCTTCCCCCCGATACCGCTTTTCAGAAAGTATATTTGCAGAAAATAGACCCTAAACCGAGCAGTGTTAATGTCGACACAGATGGGAATTGGCTGGCTACATATATTTTGTCTCCAAGGCAAAGGGTTGATGTTACTGTAGCCGGTGCGGTTCAAATTTTTGCGGGATTTCGGACTTTTCCTAAACCGACGGACGCAGAATTAAGTGATAATTTACGCGAAACCGAGTATTGGCAGGTAGGCAATCCCCAAATAAAGTCTTTGGCTGCCGAACTTAAAACTCCTAAAGCTATTTATGATTATGTCGTTAAGACACTGAAGTACGACTTTAACCGCGTGCAGCCCAATGTCCAAAGAATGGGTGCGGTAAATGCATTGCAAAATCCCTCTCAGGCGATTTGCATGGAGTTTACCGACCTCTTTATTGCAATCGCGCGTGCAGCCGGAATTCCCGCCCGCGAGATTAACGGCTACGCTTATACAGAAAATCCGGAACTTCAACCTCTTAGCTTGGTTGCCGATCTTTTGCATGCCTGGCCGGAATACTACGATAAAGCTAAGGGTATATGGATTCCGGTAGACCCAACTTGGGCCTCAACTAGCGGAGGCATTAATTATTTTGACAAATTGGATCTTAGGCATTTTGCCTTTGTGATTCATGGAGAAAGCCCTGTAATGCCTTATCCTCCGGGTTCATATAAACTTGGCCCGAATCCGCAAAAAGACGTATATGTTTCTTTCGGAAAGTTGCCCGAAAATAGAATCAGCAGTTTGAATATTTCTATAATTCCGGTGAGAATATTGCCTTTTCTTAACTCTATATATACCGTTAAAATTTATAATGCCGGGCCTCAAGCTATGTACTCCGTTTATTCGATAGCCTATTTTGATAACAAAGAGTCCAGCCGCGATTTTATAGAAGTCCTTCCTCCTTATTCTACATATAAAGTTAACATAACAGTGCCCTTTAGTATTTTGGGAAAGGGTTCACCAAATATAGTTGAGGTAAAAGCCGGCGGCAGTTTGGCCCGCATCACAACCAATAAAACTCAGGTTATTATCCATAGTCTTCTGGCGATTTCAGCATTCCTAATAATTTTGGTAATTTTCATATTGATTAAGCTTAAGAAGATAACTTTCGGAAGATTTTTTGCTACAATAGCCTCTGGTAAGCAAAAAATTCATGAAAGATTTACTAGAAAAACTGCCAAAAGTCAAAATAACCCCCCAAATCCTCCGGAAGCTTCCTGAAAGCGCAGGAATATACGTGTTCTTTAAAGAAGGTATACCGATATATATTGGCAAAGCTATTAATTTGAAAAGAAGGGTTTCTTCATATTTTGAAATGGACCTTGAAATGAAAACGGCCAGGATGATAAGTTCGGCGCAGGAATTGTCTTTTATTCAGGTTGCCTCTGAACTTGAAGCTCTTCTTTTGGAAGCTAAATTGATCCGCTTGTATTTGCCAAAATATAATGTTTCGGCAAAAGATGACAAGCACCCACTTTATATTCTGATAACGGATGAAAAATACCCGAGGGTTATTACTGTCCGAAAAATAGATTTAAATAAATGTCCGGCTATTGCGAATTATGGACCATTTCCGTCTTCGGGTAATGTCCAAACTGTACTTAAAATGATCAGACGCATTTTCCCCTATGCTGATCACAAATTGGGGAAACGGGGTTGTCTATATTCCCATATCGGGTTATGTAACCCATGCCCTTCGGAAATTGAAGCAATTAAGAATTGTGAATTAAGAATTAAAAAGAGAAACCAGTATTTAAAAAACATAAAGATGGTCAAAGATGTACTTTCGTCCAAATTTGATGGGGTAAGGAAGGAATTATTAAAAGAAATGGAAGACGCCTCTGAAAGCGAGAACTACGAAGTTGCGGGACAGATTCGCGACCAGATAGAAAAAATCGAGTATATCACCCGTCCGCAGATCCCCACAGATTTTTATATGCAAAACCCAGATCTTTACGAGGATCTTCGAAACAAAGAGCTGAGAGAATTTCAACATATTCTTAATTCTTACTTCTTAAATCTTAAATCTCTAACAAGAATCGAGTGTTTTGATGTTGCCCATTTGGCAGGAAGCAGCGCCGCAGCGTCAATGGTGACATTCATAAAAGGAGAACCTGACAAAATCTTCTACAGACATTTTAAAATTAGGCAGGACAAAAGGCAGAGTGACATCGATTCTTTGAAAGAAGTTATTAAAAGGAGACTAAAGCATATAGAAGACTGGGGTAAGCCAAATCTAATTATCGTAGACGGAGGTACTGCACAGGTAAATTCTTTTCACACAATACTTTTAGCCATCAACGCTGATATTCCGGTTGTAGGGATTGCAAAAAACCCCGACAGACTTATTATCGGAACAAGAAAGATCAGATTGAAGGGACCCGCTTTAAATTTGGTGGCCCGAGTACGTGACGAGGCCCACAGGTTTGCAAGAAGATATCACCACCTTTTAATTTCAAAGGATTTAATCAAAAAAGATTTGTAAATATAGGTAAAATCTGCATATACTTGTTAAATGAAAACTATTATAAAACACTTCATAATAAATACGGTTTCTCTCTATGCAGTTTCTCTTGTCGTCTCAGGAATTGTATTTGCCCAAGGAACATATTCCCTTCTCTTAGCAGGCATAGTATTAACTCTTACTACACTTATAATAAAACCCATTATAAATATTCTTCTTTTACCTCTGAATCTCATCACATTCGGCCTTTTCCGCTGGGCGGGATTTGCCATAACACTCTACCTGGTAACCTTAATTGTTCCTGGATTCAAACTTATGGATTTTGTTTTTAAAGGTTTTTATTCATATTGGTTTTCAATTCCGGTTATTTCCCTTTCGGGACTTTCAGCTTTTGTCGCATTCTCATTTTTGATCTCAATTATTGCCTCCATAGGTTATTGGATCTTCAAGTGAATTTTAAGGTATAATTACGCGTATGAAACAACTTTTAACGATCACCCAGATCGTCTCTTCGGTTATTCTTGTTTTTCTAATACTAATTCAGGCGCGTGGAACTGGTTTCGGCAGGTCAGGCAGTTTTGGCGGGGGCACATCCTTCAGCAGGCGTGGCCTGGAAAAACTTATTTTCAGACTTACCTTTATTATCGCTTTAGTATTTGTAGTTATATCAATCCTTACCCTGGTTTTTTAATTTTTCAATGATAAATCTCCGCTATATATTCAGACTTATTGGAGCGTTTATTGGCCGGTTTAGAGTGTTAATTTTAATAAGCATTGGTGTAGGGATAGCGTTTTTTTTCATTCTCAGATTTTTTTTGCCTCTTTTGATTGAATCACAATCTTTAAGAATCGGAATAACCGGTAGGTACACGCTCTCTACTCTGCCTAACGCAATTCTGGACATGGTAGGCGACGGACTTACCAAACTTGACGCTAACGGAAACGTAGAACCTAATTTGGCCTCTTCCTGGGAAACTTCCGACAAAGGTAAAACCTGGACTTTTACTTTGAAAGACAATTTATACTGGCAAGACGGTAAAAAGGTTGTGAGTTCGGGAATTTCCTATCAATTTTCTGATGTCACGATTGAAAGACCCGATACCAAAACCATAACATTTAAACTACAAAATCCCTATTCCGCATTTCCGACAGTTGTTTCGAGACCGGCGTTTAAATCCGGCCTTTTAGGTACGGGAGAATACCGTGTGACCGGCATTTCCCTCAACGGGTCCGTTGTTGAAGAGCTAAGTATGAAGAATAAGAATGCGGGAATAGTTATTTATAAATTTTATCCTACGGAAGAAAAGACCAAACTGGCTCTTGAGCTTGGTCAAGTTGACAGGATTCAGGATATTTTGGAACCTTCCCCCCTGGACAGCTGGAATAAAATGAAAATCACCGAAAAATCCAATACAGGCCAATATGTTGGCGTTTTTTATAATATTCAAGATAAACTTCTTGCAGAAAAAAATATTCGTCAGGCTCTCTCGTATGCAATTGATAAAGACACCTTAAGTGGAAAGCGTGCAATAAGCCCGATCTCTATCGACTCATGGGCATATAACCCGCAGGTTAAACCTTATGATTATGATCCTGTCAAGGCAAAAACAATGATAGATGATTATAAAAAAAGTGCCAAACTTACCGATATTTCAGTTAATCTTTCAACTACCCCTATTCTTTTAAATAGTGCCGAAAAAATTGCTAAAAACTGGCAGGCCGCAGGGGTTAACGTAAATTTGCAGGTAATTTCGCAAGTACCTTCCGATTATCAGGCATTTCTGGCTATTTTTGATATACCGGACGATCCGGACCAATATTCCATGTGGCATTCCACACAAACCGCAACAAATATCACTCATTATCAAAACCCCAGAATTGACAAACTTTTGGAAGACGGCAGAAGTGAGATCAATATAGACGCACGGAAAAAAATATATTTTGACTTTCAAAGATTTCTGGTTGAAGACTCTCCTGCAGCTTTTCTCTTTTACCCGACAACTTATACAATCGGCAGAAAATAAGGGACTGGTGTATTTGCTACTTGTTCAGAACGGATTGAACAAGACTCTTCAATTGGTCATATGAACCGGCCGGTGTAATTTTTTGCCCGTTTAGATAAAACGTGGGTGTTTCGTTTATCCCGATTGTTGTCCCGTCATTAACGTCATTTTGAATTTTATCCTTAACAACAGACGAGTTCATATCCGCACTAAATTTATTTAAATCCATGTTCAAATCTTTTGCGTAACCGACAAATACGCTTGTGGGATCGTCTAAATTTGACCAGTCGCCTTGAGTGGCATAAACCTTTTCATGCATTTGCCAGAACTTTCCTTGCAAGCCGGCAGCCTCAACGGCGGAAGAAGATACGGGTGCATTTTTGTGCTGGGCGAGTGGAAAATTCCTGAAAACATAATTTATTTTGCCGGCAAAATCGGTTAAAAGCTGCTTTACAAACGGACTATATACGCTACAGGCCGGGCATTCATAGTCCCCGAACTCGACAAGGGTAGCCGTAGCAGAAGTAGAAGCCGGCAGGTAGTTTCCGTTTACAAAGCCTGAAGTCACAATTGCATTTTGAGGGATTAAGAGCGAAGAATTTACAACTTTTGTCGAAACATTGGTATTGCCTCTGGAAAAAAGGAATATTCCGCCAACGAATATAACCAAAGTCATTAAGCCAATTATTAAAAATGTTTTGTTTTTTTGAAGAAAATCCTTCATTTCTTTTTACGATTATAGCAGATTTGAATTCGGCTAATGCGGGATTTTAGTTGGTCTTCATGGTAAAATATGCATGTCCAATTTACTTGGTGGGTGTAGCTCAACGGTTAGAGCGCTTCCCTGTGGAGGAAGAGGCTGGCGGTTCGAATCCGCTCTCCCACCCCAACACAATATTTGTCTCCTTATAGTTTGACAAAAGCCCCCTTCAGAACTACTATTGGCGCATATATGGGATCAGAGTCCGAAAAAAAACAAGATCACGTTGAGCCAGCTGAAAGAGAAAAAAAATGGGAGATTTGGAAAACCATTGAAGTTGGCGGCAAAAGTGTTCAGGTTTTAGAAGCAGAACTTAAGCAAAAAGGGATTTATTTCCATAAATATGCTCAAAAAATGATGCGAAGTGAGAATTTTGTTACCCTAAAGCATTCGGAGCGGATCAGCCTAGTTCGCTTGAAAGTATCTGATTTGGGTTATACTTTTTTAAATCCAACCAGAGATCAAACCTATCAAAAAGCCCAAGATTTAGGTTTAGACCTTTGTCCCCATGAGGTTGGCCCGGAACTTAGGCTAAAGTATGATGGTCCCCCTTCAGGAGAATGGCTTTATGTGGGAATGAAACAGATTGATCTTCCCGAAGAAGAATATGGGAATATACCTGAGCCATATGTGTTTGTGCTCGAACGCGACAAGTATAATAGTAAAAAGGATGGTATTAAGTTGATTGGTCTTTTTGCTCTTTCGTCCCATCTCATGCAGCTAGACGATGAGTTAGTTTTCCGTCTTCGCAATGAAAATAAAGTTGTTTAAAATCAGGGCATAAAATATGTTCGAAGACAAGTCGTTAAGTTACCCCACCTTCGAATTTTTAGGCAAAAAAAAAGGGAAACCATTTAAACTGCTAAAGTAGCCAGTAAAAATAGTTTCCCTTATGGAAATACTTAGTTCATCTTTCCGAACAGGTGGTGAATAACGCGTATTCATCGGGTGTGTGTGCAGAGTCGGTTACAACAAAATATCCCCCATAGGGAATAAAAAAGTGTTGTTCACCGAAACTGACCACAAAATCGATACCATGTTCGAAGACGAAACCGCCGTCGATATCTACCCAACGCGGGCTTTCGTAAGCGGTTCCAGTCATGCCGTTTGGCAAACTGACTTGTCCTCCGGGACAAATCTCTTCGTGAGCACGTATAAGATTAAACACACCTGGTAGCATACCGCTGGCATAACTGTAGTAGCGGGCAAAATCCCCCAAGACTTTGTTACCATTACCTGTGAAATCAATCGCTAGTCCTCTATAGGGATCACTCCATCCATATAAGGAAAGCATGTCGTCTTCAAAACCACACATTTGTCTGAGAGCGGTGTATTGTTCCCAATCGATTCCCCATTCTTTATAGGATCTGGTTATCATCCAACATTGAACTCCGGGGATAACAAACTCCCATTCGCTCAGGCTGTTTTCAAGCAGTGAGTAATAGTGGAAATCGTTATCAGGGTTATTTGGCTCAATCAATTGTGCATTATGTAAGGCTCTTGCGCCTAGCACTTCTGCTTTGGCCGATCGACTTTTTTCATAGTTGTTAACCAGGCCCTGAATATAAATATCGTTTTCCGTTGCGGTAAAAAGTCCGGTTACAGCAATAAGGTTAAAGCCGTCGCCAATTCGACAATATACGGATCCTGTAGAGTTTGACGGAAAATCAAACCTTTCATAAGAAAGATCCGGAGGATATTCTATCCCTCCCGTCATATTGAATTGCGTCAATGTGTCCGTTGGACGATATCCGCTTGTTACTCCGTTTTCAACCCTTAGGGGCATATAGTAAAAAATTGTTACTTTGGCGGCAACCAGACTTCCTGAATCACGTTCCCGCATAACAAGAGACAATTTATTATCGGTTGTTCTTTGATATGACAACAGATCAACCTCCTTATCTCTTAGTTCACAGGGGTCGCGTAATTCAAGCGGGGAGACGGTTTCGGCAGGCGGCACTGGGGAAAATTCCTCAAGTGCAAGAGTTGGCGTTTGCGTCAATGCTTTTGGCGCACAGCCGGATACAAGAACAAGCACAAAGAGCACGTACAAAACTTTTTTGAACATGTTTTCTCCTTTTGAATGAAAAAGAATATTAAGATTTTAGAGTGCGAACTAAGCAAACGGTATTATAACGTAAACTATAGGTTTGTCAAGCCTGAGGGTTAAATTTTTGAGGCGGGGTCAATCCAGAGCATCCAACCGTCAATCCAAGTTCTGTCATGAACATCCAATGTATCGTACCAGTTTTTGTTAAATTCATTGTCCGAGATTGTCCAAATCCCAGGCCTGCTGTTTGAAGGGTCCACAAGGGTTAATCCCTTCAATTTGTAGTCGTAATCTCCGGCTATGGCATAATGTCCACCTGGTTCATCTTCTTTGTCAATGTTATCCCACCAGTCCAAAATCACTATGTGACCCATTTTTAGGTGGGTTGAGATGTCTTTCATTGTCGCATTATGTTTGTAGTTAACTATTTTAAAAAAGCGACTAAAGTACGCCATCATTATTTGTTGTGTAGTGCCCCACCACTCCTTATAAACCTCTTTGGCAATTTCGCTTTGGGACTTTCTTATTCCACAGGCTCTTAGCGCCATTTGTATAACGGCCGGCCCGCACCAACCGGGTTTTTCCTGAAATTTGTGAAATTTTTTCCATTCAGCCAGAGTAATTTGCATGTACAAATTATATCATCCATATTGCTATTGTTGGAATTTTGTATATATACTAATCTAGAAATGCCAAACGAAGAAAAATCTAAAAGAAAAAGGATGGTTGTTGAGGAAGTTAAATCCGAAGAAACTCCAAAAGCGGAAGAAGCTTCAAAAAAGGAAGAAAATGCAGCCGAAGCTGTAATTGAACCAAAAATACTTGACGAGGCCGCCACAGATACGGTTTCCATCGAGCCACAACTTGAAACTAAAAAATCATCTTTGATTGCTCTTTGGATAATTATCCCCGGAATTTTCCTTCTTGGTGCAATTTTGGGAGGAATTGTTTTCTACCAAAGAGGGGTTAGCAGCAGTCAGGAAGTAACTCCGACTCCGACAGCCGCTCCGACTTCGGCTCCGGTCGTGTCCGCAAGTCCTTCTGCTTCCGCCGTCTTGACCAAATATACAATCAACATTTTTAACGGATCAGGAATTGCCGGAGAGGCAGCCAAAGCAAAAACTTTATTGACTACCGCGGGATTCAAAGTGGGTTCTACCGCAAATGCGGCGAGTTATGACTACACAAAAACCATTATTAAAGCCAAAATTACGGTAGAAGCCTCATTTGTAGCTGCGCTTTCTACGGCGCTTGCAAAAAGTTACTCTGTCGATACCGCCCAAACTCTTGCAAGTACTTCAGCCGATACCGTTCAGGTTGTCATCGGAAGCTCCAAGGCCCAATAATTTAATTTTGAGCGGGATAGTCGTGGAGCGGGATAAGCAAAGCTTGTCCCTCTCAAAATCAGAATTTTGAGCGGGATAGGGGAGTCGAACCCCTCTTCACAGCTTGGAAAGCTGTTGTTAAGCCGATTAACTAATCCCGCACTGACGTATTTTAACATTATTTTCTGAACTGATCGAGAACAGCAGGGTCATCATCGGGGTGAAGCATGACCAAGGCCCAATGATCATTTAAGGATCCGTCCTTTTTGTCATCGACCCAGAGTTTGTCAAGAACATCATACGGAATATAATAAACATTTTCCTCCCTAGTATTTATTACCCCGTAATTACCCTCTACCACTATTTCGTCTTTAGAAGGATCAATTATAAGTGCATATGGGACCTTTTGTATTTCTTTCAGTTGGGCCAAAATTATATAGTGGCCGTCAACCCCATCCACTTTTTTGCCCAAAACTTTATCCACACGTTCCAAACAATCTGTCACGTCGAGAACCATAACAACTCGTGCACTGGAAAGCAATTTTTCTACTTCTTCCTGCTTCCAATGCTCTCTAACAAGAATATGGGAGTCTGGAAGAAAACTTCTAGGCATTTCCGCAAGCTCATCAGGTTCGGTTCCCCATTCTGGATCCAAAACATGTATGTGAAGATCTTTTTGTTTAATGTGTTTTATTTCAAAAGCTTGTGCACCTGATTCGATTGTCCCATGAGCACATTTCCCGGCTTCGTTAAGTGGAATTCTTGGAATGTAAAAATATGTCTCTCTCATATAATAGTCGGAGTGCCCGGGCTCGCCGTGCACATGCCAAGTTAGCACTATCGCGACCGAAACTCTGACGAATCATCGAGTCGGAGTGCCCGGGCTCGAACCGGGGACCTCCACGTCCCAAACGTGGCGCTCTAACCAACTGAGCTACACTCCGATATATGTATTTTACCATTTCGTCGAGAAATGGCCAAGCTTAGCTTCTCATTATTAATAGACCTTTTTCCCTTAATTATCGTAAAATGGCTATATGGAGGGAATATCAAAAGCATTTTTGTTAATAGCACTTTTTATCTTAGCCTTAGGTTTATACATTTTTTATAATTGGTATTACCGATCGGTTCCTCAATCGGTAATTTACACACTTCCGCAAGTTCCGGAACCTAAATCAACCGACACAATTCTCATTTTTTCCCCCCACCCTGACGATGAAACTATTGCGGCCGGAGGTTATATAAAAGCTACTACATACGTTGGTGCTAAAGTCTGGATAGTTTTGGTAACGGATGGGAATAAGCACCGTCTGGAAAAAATCAGATATAACGAATTTGAGACTGCAACAAATGAACTAGGTGTTAGTTTTGACCATCTTATTTATTTAAATTATCCGGACGGTTCATTGAAAAATGAAAACCAGGCAAGTGTTCAGGAGGCACTTAATAAGATTATTTTGCAGGTCAATCCTAATATAATTTTTATCCCTCATCCGAAAGATACCCATCCTGATCATGCAACAACAGGAATTGATGCTGAGAAGGTTATTGCTGATTTAAAGAATGGGTCTCAAGTTTATTATTTTCTTGTTCATTTTCCGCATTTTCCAAGCCAGAAGGGTTTGAAAGAAAGGTTGTACGTAACACCTCCGCTAAAATTGCTGGAATTTTCAAAAGAGTGGGTAAGCTTTCCACTAACTCAACAAATGGAGGATTCTAAACAGGCTGCACTTTTGTCGTATAAATCCCAGCTTAAATACCCACCATTACGGTCACTTATTGAAGCATTCCCCAGACGTAATGAACTGTTTGAAGTAAACAGATAGCGAAGTAGTGCCGAGGGCGGTACTATACTCGGACTTACTCGGATATTTCAATGATACCTCAAATGAGGCTGTAATTCTGGCCGGCCAACTGGAGTTACTAAAAGACCACTTGAAAGAAACAAAACTCCACGTTAACCTTTGGGCGTGAAGTAAAATTTAACCCTTTTTCTCTCCTCCAAATAAAGTAGTGAGTGATAAAGCAGCCCACAAAGAAATTAATGTTTCAGTTTCAACTTCATTAAAACCTGCTTTCCTGGCAGCATTATCTAAATTCTTTTTCTTTTCTGCTTCACTTACCCCTTTTGGTAAATTGTCTTGGATCGAACCGATAGCTTCACCGACAGCAAGCATCACAATTTTATCTGTTCGGCTAATGGATTCTCTAAGAAATTCTCTTGATAAAGAACTTTTAACTATATGGTCTGGAGTTGCATATAAATTTCTTAGCTTTTCCCAAAGCATTGCATAGCTGTTACCATCAGCGTCAACTTTTACAAATGTTTCATTCTTTGCATTATCAATAAATTCAATTTGATTAACGACCATCCCATTTGGAAGCTTTATATTCATTATTTAAAGTAAAATTTGTTTAAATTTATATATGAAAAATGTGCCGAGGGCGGGACTCGGACCCGCATGAGTTATGCACTCGAGGGCTCTTAAGGCCCTTGCGTATACCATTTCGCCACCTCGGCTAATTAAATTCGTTAAAGATCTCTTTTTTCATCCACACCCTCCCTGATCTAGACTTAAGATATTTCTCTTTCTTTAGTGCATCAATTTTATTAGAATAACTCTCAAGATAAATTAAAATCCAAGGTTTATATCTCTTAGTAAAATAACTTCTTCCATCATTATGTTCATTCAATCTCCGTTCAGGGTTGTCTGTAATACCTACTTAACTTTTAATCTTGATTGTGCTTAACAGCACATAAATGTAATACATTTACCATTTCGTCCGCCTAGGCTCGCGCCTAGCGAGACTGGCCACCTCGGCTCGGGTGCGCCTGGGGGGAATCGAACCCACATCAATAGTTCCGAAGACTATTGCTTTGTCCGTTAAGCTACAGGCGCAATTTTAACCACTCTCGGGTATAATTGTATCAAATATGCTCACAATTGACGAACAAATCGCCCGAATTGAAGAAGTTTTGCGTAAAACTCCCCATCACAAAGCCACAAACGGGTTTATCGGAGCCATGAGGGCAAAAATCGCCAGATTAAAAGACAGGGAGATAGAAATGTCCGGAAAATCGGGTGGCGGAGGCGGTACTTCCTTCTCAGTTAAAAAGCAGGGCGACGCTACGGTTGTTCTTGTTGGACCTCCTTCTGCGGGAAAATCTACTTTAATTAACCAAATGACTAACGCAGAAAGCAAAGTTGCCCCCTACGCTTTTACCACAGTCACAGTTGTTCCGGGAATGCTCAAATACAAGGAAGCCTATATACAAATACTGGATATTCCCGGTTTAATTGAAGGGGCTAATGAAGGTAAAGGTAAGGGTAAAGAAGTTCTTTCTGTGGCCAGAAACGCAGACTTGCTGATTGTTATGACAGATGTCAAAAGAGTCGGTTTCATGACTAAAATGGTTACGGAACTTGAAGGGGCCGGTATAAGAATCAATCAGGGAAAACCTAAGGTAATTGTTGAAAAAAAGACCGAGGGAGGCTTGGAAATATTTTCCAATATAAAACAGGTGATCGATAAGGAAACGATTAAAGAAATTGCCCGTGAATACGGCATAATAAATGGTAATATTACGATTAAGGAAAAATTGTCATTTAACCGTCTTTTTGATGCATTTTCGTCAAACCGTGTTTATGTCCCCACAATTTTTGTAATTAACAAAGTGGATATGGAACCAAATTACCAGAATTTGATCGACGGAGAATATGTAGGCATTAGTGCAGACAGAGGGAAAGGAATAGGTGAATTAATAAACGAAATGTGGAAGGCTTTAAAGTTTGTTACGGTTTATTTGGTCAAACCCGATGAAAATTTGGAGGATGGAAATCCGATCATAATGAGACATGGGGAAACTCTTAGGGATGTTGCCCTTAAAATCGGTCCTGATTTTGCCGAAAGAGTCAATCTTGTTAAAATTTGGGGGTCCGCAGCTAAATTTCCCGGTCAGGAAGTTTCATTCGATACAGAAGTTTTGGAAGGGATGCGGATAAGATTCGTGTAAAAATGCAAGATTATGAATTAATTGACAGCGGAGACGGAAGGCGTCTGGAACGTTTTGGTAAGTATGTTTTGGACCGGCCTGATCCTGAAGTTTTGTGGCAGAAGAAATTATCCGAGTCAGACTGGAAAAAGGCAGATGCTGTTTTTAGAGGCCGGTGGATCAATGTTAATAAAATTCCGGAAAGATGGGAACTATCATATCATGACATTAAATTTTGGGCCAAGCTTGCACCATTCAAACATACGGGTGTATTTCCCGAACAGTGTGGACAGTGGGATTACATTTTAGAAACGTTAAAAGGCAAAAATACAAACGTGTTAAATCTTTTTGCCTATACCGGCATCGCCTCTCTTTTTGCAGCTAAAGCAGGAGCAAAAGTTACACATCTTGATGCCAGTAAACCGGCAATAACCTGGGCCAATGAAAACCGCAATTTAAACGGCATGCAGGACGCGCCGATTAGGTGGATTGTTGACGATGCTATAAAATTTACTGAAAGGGAAGCCAAAAGGGGAGTCAAATATGATGCCATAATTATGGATCCTCCGGTATATGGCCACGGTCCCGCTGGTGAAATTTGGGATTTTAACAAGGATTTTCCAAAATTACTTCAAAACTGCCGGCTAATAATTTCCGACAGCCCCATGTTCGTATTGGTCAACGCTTATGCGGTTTCCTCCTCTTCGACTACATTGGCAAATACGCTGCAGGGATATTTTGGGAGTTTCGGCGGCCAAATTGAAAATGGAGAGTTAAATTTGAAAGAAAAATCCGCCGGCCGTCTTCTTTCAACCGGAATCTGGGCAAGATGGAATAAATAATGGTAAAATGGCTTCGTGAGCGGGCCTGTAGCTCAACGGTAGAGCAATTCCCTCTTAAGGAAGAGGTTGATGGTTCGAATCCATCCAGGCTCACTTAGAATTTTTATCTCAACGCGCTTTGTAAGTACGATCCTATTTTGGAAAAAAACGAGCCGACTTGCACTTTATCGATTTTAGTTATAAGACCTTCAATCGGAAAACTGTTAGTTACTCTCTTCCCGTTTTTGTCACCCAAAAATAATGATTTACTGTAAATTCCGGACGTCCCGGGGGCTGCAATCTTAAATAGAATTAAACCAAGCTTTGTTGGCTCAATATTCGGGAACGTATAACTTTTAATCTCAACATCTTTTGTGTCACCTGAGACAAAAATATCGTTTGTGTTCCAAATGGATTGTCCCGTATTTTTGGCCAATATTGCACCACCAAAATCGCTTCCGGAAAGAATCAAGGGTTGCGCGATTGCTCCAAGGATTTGTCCGCTGACTATTTGAACGGGTTCGCCGGCCTCCTTGGAAATTGCTTGCATTCCCGAATAATAAGGATAGAAAGTTCCTTCGCTTTTCTTCCAGGAAAATTCGGAAAAAGGGGCTTGAGGATAGTTTAGAATAAACGGAGTCACGGCCGTGATACGAGAATCGTTCCAGACATTTTTAAATGCATATTCATACTTTGCTGAAATTTTGCCGGGGTCGATTTGTTGATTTGACCAGCCGGTTTCGGTAATAAATACAGGTAAATATTTATTTATCCCAAGAGTTTTTAGATAATTTAACTCCCACGAAAATGTATCGATTGTTCCCTTGCCTTTATCCGTTTCTTTCCCCGAAAATGCAGGATTTGGATAGGAGTGCGAAACCCAGCCGTCAAGATTGTCAAAAAGTTTCGGCTCGGCAAGAAGCATTTTTTTAAGAAAAATTGTTTCATCCATCGTTGATGGGGTATTTTTAGCAGAGGCGTCTAACCCGGCAGGAAGTACAAAATAATCGGGAGAGGTCTGATGAAGTTTCTGCGCAAATTTGTTCAAATAAGTCGCATAACCGGCAGGATCAATTTTGTCACCCCATTCTGTTGCATGATTGGGTTCGTTGGCAATTATTATATACCGGTTTTTTATAACCCAGTTTAAGGAATTTAAAAAAGCTACCCAATTATTTATTTCTGCATCATTCGGGGCTTCCCATGTGCTTCCGTTGGCTTTGGTGGCAATTCTTACAATGGGAATCAAATGCAGCCTTCTCATCTGATCAAATACCTGCTGGAAACGTTCGTAATTTCTTTCTGCCTCGGTTATGACAAGTGTTACATAGCCCCAATCTCCTCCTGAGGAGTTAACCAAAGCGGTAGCATCAGGTAAATCTTTTTCATCGGTAATGTGGATTCCGAATTTATTATTTGGGGGCGATATGGACAAATTTTCAGCAAAAACACAGGAATGTATGCTAAAAAATACCATAACCGAGAAGATAATTGAAAATAACTTTTTCATTCCAAGTATTCATTGTACCAATTAATTTGACGTACTTGAAATCTTATATATAATGAAGAACTTACATAAATGCCGAGCAATAAAACAAAAACAATAAAATCGCCCTTCAGTAAGGAAGTATATAGAAAAAATGCCGAACTATATAAAGTTATGGCCAATGCAAAACGCCTTGAAATATTGAATTGTATTGTGGATAAAGAAGCCACCGTCAACGAACTTTCCAAAATGCTGGGTACGAGAAAGTCCAATACTTCCCAGCATTTGGCATACCTAAGATATGTCGGTCTTGTTACAACCAGAAGACAAGGAAAAAATGTTTTTTACAAAATTACGGACCCCAGAATTGTTGAGCCCTGCAAAATATTTAATGACCTTCGTGCAAGTAGAACCTTCATCAAAGCCTCCCAGATTATTTAAATTCTGAGCACATCCTTGTGTCCCTGGACAGAATCGAACTGTCATCTCCTCCTTAGAAGGGAGATGCTCTACCTCGTTGGACGCGGCAAGCTACGCTTATCCGTTGACCTCGCTGTGTCCCTGGACAGAATCGAACTGTCATCTCCTCCTTAGAAGGGAGATGCTCTATCCGTTGAGCTACAGGGACATTTTCAGAAGGTCTTGAGCGGCGGACGGGAATTGAACCCGCTACATTCTCCTTGGCAAGGAGACATTCTACCGATGAATTACCGCCGCGACAGCCTTAATGATACAGCAAATGAGGGTAAAACTCTAGGTTTTACTTCATATATGAGCTAGAATACCTTAAATATGCGTATTCATAAGATAACGGTTATTATTCCGACAAAGAATGAAGGAGAAGGTCTTGAAGGGGTCATAAATTCCGTAAAAAAGTATTGCAGTGAAGTAATAGTTATTGACGGACACTCAAATGATAACACAAAAGAAATTTCCTTAAGAACCGGTGCGCGGTTTTTCCTGGATCACGGGGAAGGCAAGGGTGATGCCGTAAGACTGGGGTTGAGCAAGGCCACGGGTGATATTGTTGTAATATTTGACTCGGATGGCTCCCCCAATTCTTCCGATATACCAAAATTAATTAGTGAAATAGAAAAAGGTGCCGACATGGTGATCACTTCAAGAAGAACCGGCGGAAGTTTTGATTTTGAGCTTACCCCCAATGGAATCTTACGTACTTTCGGATCGGATCTCATGGTTTATCTTGTAAATAAAAAATTTCACACACGTCTAAGCGATATTTTATATAATTTTCGGGCAATTAGAAAAAATGTCGGACAGAAATTGGATCTTAAGGCTGATGGGTTTGATATTGAGCAGGAGATGCTCATCCGCGCTCTCCAAGGAGGTTACAAAGTCATCGAAATTCCTTCACGCGAGAACGCCAGAAAATGGGGTAAATCAAAATTAAATACGTTTACGGGAGTATCTCTCCTTTATAAACTCATAAAGCTTCTTTATTTTTGACGGATAAAAAATAGCCAAAGCGACAGGCACAAGCGCGATAAGGATTTTCGGATGATAGCTTAGCTCAGGCACTATGAGCATGTTGGTTACGGCAATTACCGCTAAAAATTCTTCT
Organism: Patescibacteria group bacterium; assembly: GCA_041480845.1. Lineage (GTDB taxonomy): Bacteria > Patescibacteriota > Microgenomatia > UBA8517 > UBA8517 > LCIL01. The sequence continues at coordinate 59,075 of JBGPAU010000001.1, forward strand.
TTTGCAAACTTTTTGGCATAAATAAATAGAGCAAGTATGCAAGGTATAAATGCGGGGTAGGTATATCTAAATACGGAGGTAATCAGACTTGGTGTTGGCCCTGAGGGTAGAAAAAGGTAAACAGTAAAGCTTAAAAGCGCCAGAAATATGAGCTTTTGTATCCCAAGACGGAAGATCCTGTTCACATTCTTGAAGGTTAAAAAGTATAATATCGGGACGACCAGAACTACCAGGCACCAGACGGTATATTCCGAAATAAAGGCGTGTAGCCAGATAATTGGCCCGTTTCTAAAGTATATAAACATTTTCCAAACTGCCTCATCTAATATGTGATAATCAATTCCTTTGAAAAAAGGTATTGTTTGTGGAAAATATGGATCGCCGGTTAGTACGTAATTACGGATATACCAAGAAAGCCCCAAAACAGAAAACGGAGTCAAAAACGCGAGCAAACGGCGTAAATTTAAAAGTTTAAAGGTTTCTTTTCCGTAAAGAATTAATAAAAACATTGTATATGCAGGACCTGTATATTTACTGCCAAAAAGCATTCCCAACGTGATTCCTAAAATGAGAAAATGTTTATAACTTTTTACAGGTCTTCGAAGGAAAACTATTGATAATCCGAAAAAGGCTGCCAGCCAGACATCAATTGTTTGCGACATAATCCAGCGTATTACTGTATGAAGCGTGGCTAGACTTGTAGCAAAAATTATTGATAAATTATCAGATAAATCGTAGCTTTTTGCTAGTGCGCGCATGGCAAAAAAGAATAAAATGACTCCCGCGACACCAAATAAATTAAGGGGAATTTTGAGAAAGTTGAAAATGCTTAAAATAATTTCAGAACTTCCGGGTTGATACAGCCTATATGGATCTGCAAAGAGATCGATATTGGGACGGAATGAATATGATCCTGGATTTAAAATTTTACCCGATAAAATTAGTCTGGATATTGGAATGTGATAACCGATGCTATCTACTTCCCAAACTTTAGTTGTTACTCCCTGTACAAAATAATATAAAAGAAGGAAAGCGAAAATAACAAGTGAAATTTTTGCGAGAAAAGAGAGAAGGTTATTCTTCATACTAATGTGCCGAGAGGCTGAGTCGAACAGCCATTTGACGCTCTTCAGGCGCCCGCCGTGACCACCTTGGCTATCTCGGCAAAATCATATTTTGACGAGACAAGATTCCTCTTATCTCGGCATGAACGAAGTGAATGCGGAGACAAGCTCTGCTTATCTCGGCGCTTCACCATTATTTTGCCGAGACAAGGTTCTAGCGAAGCCAGGTTCATATCTCGGCATGTATTTTAGTGGTCGCTGGAGGGCTCGAACCCCCGACCTCATCGATGTAAACGATGCGCTCTAACCAACTGAGCTAAGCGACCTTACTGTGCGGACGAGAGGAGTTGAACCTCCACGCCTTTCGGCACAGCCTCCTCAAGACTGCGCGTATACCAATTCCGCCACGTCCGCTTAGACTCCTGCTATTATACCTAATGCTTTAAGAAAATGTGCCAAGGGCGGGAGTTGTATGCAAGACATATACAATGCTTGGCATTATCAAGCCCCGATCGAGGCAAGTGCCGAGAGCGGGAGTTGAACCCGCACGCTCTTTCGAGCACACGCTCCTGAAGCGTGCCTGTCTGCCAATTCCAGCACCTCGGCTCGCTTACGATTATATCAAAACCGCTCCAAACTTGACAGATTATACTCATTTGTGGCATTCTGAAAAATAATGGAAAGTACGGAATTTAGCAGGGAAGAGAATATTGGTTTTTGGAAAAATTTAATTCTGGTAACTGTTTTTTTTGTGGTAACTCCCTTGGCCCTTGGAATTAGCCTATTTTCGCTTTTCTCACTTAAATCAAGTGTCACGGCTAAGCAAAATTTAAATTCATCCCCCAATTTAATTGTTTCTCCTCAATCGGGCGTAAGAGTTTATGCCTCATTACCCTTGAAATTTCCCTTGATCACCGAGCAAATTACCTCTTCGGACGCCAGACCTGAAATTTTACGGCAATACATGGAAAGTTTGGGTTCCCCCCTAGCACCTTATGCCGGTCTAATTGTGCAAGTAGCTGATAAATATTCTTTGGATTTCCGCCTAATTATTGCGATTGCAAGGCAAGAATCCAATATTTGTAAGGTAATACCCCCCGGATCATATAACTGTTGGGGGTGGGGAATTACCGGTCAGGATTCGCTCGGATTTACTTCATTCCAAGACGGAATTGAAGCGGTTTCGAAAGGACTTAGGCAAAATTATCTTAATAAAGGTTATATCACAGTTGAAGATATAATGAACAAGTACACGCCTCTTAGTAACGGCTCCTGGGCCCAGGGAGTTAGTAACTTCATGACAGAGATGCAGTAACCCTTTTATTGACAATCTTACGTCGAAAAATGAGGTTTGTTTGACAAACCTATAATACTATGCTATAGTACGCACAGATTCCGAGGCTTAAGCATGGAAACATGACTTCGGCGTTGGAATACATATTTGGGGCTTACCGTAAGGTAGGCCCCTTCTTTTACTAAACGGGCATGAAAAAAATAATAATTTATATCCTAATTTGTATCATATTGATTGTCTTTAACACGGCCAATGTCCGTGCAGAGACTCTATCCGCTTCTTCGGCCACTTTTAAAAAAGATGCGGAAGAACCAGGATTTGATTACCGTGCAGAAAATCTTAGGCGATTTTTGGAAAAATATGACTCTCCGCTGGCCGTTTATGCGGAAGATTTTGTTACATATGCAGATACTAACAGCCTGGATTACAGACTTGTCCCTGCAATTACGGGTGTAGAATCAACATTTGGCAAGAAAATTCCTGCAAATTCATATAACGCCTATGGCTGGGCAAATGGGGAATATGCTTTTGCCTCATGGGAAGATTCAATTTCTCACGTCTCTGAGACGATAAAAAAGTCCTATATCGATAAAGGGGCCCCTACAATCGCCAAAATTGCAAAAAGGTATGCTCCCCCCTCCACGACTTGGGGAAGTGGTGTTAAATTTTTTGTTTCTAAAATCGACTCCCTGCCTCTAAACTTTGATATAATCTAACATATGCCCTCGTGGCGCAATTGGTAGACGCGTACGCTTTAGGAGCGTATTCCTTACGGATTAGAGGTTCGAGTCCTCTCGAGGGCACAAGTTGGGGCTACGGTCCTGAGCTTGTCGAAGGATTCGACTCCTCCCCTCGGCACACTTCTTGACTTTAATTTGTAGCCAACTATACTTCTTTCTGATTCTCAATTAAGCCAGTTTTGTTGGCTAAAAAAGGAATTATTTCGCTCATTTACACATAAAAGGAGGTGGTGAGAAAGGTAAACCGTTTGTTTACGCCACGGGAACTTTCCCGACTCTGTTCATTCCCTAAAGGAGGGAATAAATGAAAACAAAATGTTCGTTGATACTTGCAGTTGTTGTACTTGTAATGGCCACGTTGGCATGTGACGCATCATCGTTACCGTTTTTCCCAACACCGACGCCGCTGCCAACCTACACACCGTTACCGACGTACACTTTGCAACCGACATTCACACCTGTTCCGACCGCAACGCTCGTACCGACGTTTACGCCACTTCCACAGATACTTGGTATTGACTCGCCCGTATCGGTTTTGGATGTCGATTTCACTTTTTTTGCGGTTGCAATTACTGATGTCCCAACCAATAACGGAGCAAATCTTATGACGCCAAACGCCGGCTATTCTGTTTTAATAGCCAGTGCATATTATACCGGCGACATAAGTTCTCTTTTTAACGACTCCTATCAGGGAGTTGGTGTCTTATACATCGATGACGGAGTTTACGCTATGAACGATTGGTCGAGCGTATCCTGGAGTAACTTTATTGTGTACATCGGGTTTTATGTGAAGACGGAGGCAAACTCCTATATTCTGCACAACACTGTTGGTCAAGCCTGGTCAATCGACCTTGGTAGTTTGATCCCGTAATCAGAAATAAGTAAATTTAAGTAAGGGGAGACTTTTATCTATTAGAGATAGGTCTCCCCGTTTTTTTTGGCTTTGTGTTAATATAAATTATGGAGTCTAAACTTCTTCACATCCATAAAATGAATCGATCCACCCTCGATCACGTTCTGTTTATGGTGATCCCGATTTTGGTCTTTTTTGCGGCCTTGGCACTACTTCTAAGATATGTTTAAACAAATTATTCTTCCCATTCTGGCTGTTGTGATATTTATCATCATCGTCGGACTTTTTGTCCAAAAATCCTCTTCCTTGGGTCTTTCAGGTTTAAAAACTCCGACTCCGATAGCAAAGTCCGAAAAAACTATTACGGTTGGAGCCAAAAAAATTCAAGTTCAAATCGCCGATAACGCAGAGAAAAGGGCCAAAGGCCTTTCGGGCGTAGCTTCCCTCAAAGCGGATAGCGGTATGCTTTTTGTGTTTGACACTAAAGACCTTGCTCCAATTTTTTGGATGAAAGACATGCTGATTCCACTTGACATGATTTGGATACGAGACGGGAAAATCGTAAAGATCGATAAAAATGTTCTGATTCCGTCTCCCGGCACTCCCGACAGTAATTTAAAGACATACTCTGCCGGACAAACCGTTGACTACGTGCTTGAGGTGAACGCAGGCTTCTCAAATCAAAACAATATTAAAGTGGGTGACAGCGTTGATCTATCCGGAATTTAATGTAAATTCTTCCAACTCCTTAACTCCTCCGAAAGCAATTCTGTCCATTACTATTTTAGCTCCGCCGAAGCTTCTGGCGCTTCCTACGGTAAACCCTCCCCATCTTTCGTTTACGGAGTCGAGAGCGGTAACCAAATCACGCTTTTTGTCTACATCCTCAAAAAGTCCAAGTTGCAGGCACCGATTCCTTGTTAAGCCGAAGCAGGAAACCGCAATATTTAGGACCGGAGTTTTAGGGTCTGCCTCGATCAGGAGCTTGAAGGCGGCTTTATAGAAATCCCTTGAATCAAAATAGGGCTGAATCAAAAGCCTACCCTTGTGCCACCATGAGCCGTTTTTAAAGGTCAGCATAAGGTGAATGCCGCCTGCGCAGTACCGCGCCCCTCTTAGCCTGCCACACATCTTCTCCGTGAGTCTGGCGAGGATGGGGGAGAGTTCCTCAATTTTACTCAAATTTTTGCCCAAGGCTACCGAATTGCCGTAGCTTCGTCTTCCGAACTCAATATCGTCAACCTCGTAGCCGGAAAGGCGTGCGTGCCAGTAAAAGCCTGTAATAGAATGGAAAGCCGCCTTAAGCCTCCAAATTGGTGCTTGGTAGAAATCCAAGACAGAGTAAATCCCCATTCCATTGAGTCTGGCGGCATTTCGCGCCTTTATCCCGGTCAAGTCAGTCAGCTTCAATTTGGAATATACGCTCAAAAAATTGTCTTTATTTATTTCATCAAGCCCGTCGGGTTTTCTTAAACCCGCAGCGATTTTTGCCAAGTACCGGTTTGGCGCAATCCCGATAGAAACCGTAAGCCATTCCCCAATTTCGCTTCTTATTCTGTCTTTTATTTCTTGTGCGACTACCTTTATAGGACTGTCCTCTAAAGCTGGATAGTCTTTTAAATTTAAAACAAACTCATCGATGGATTTTGGAGAAAAATCATTGGTATAATCGGCAATCAGTTTCCGAAGCTTCAGGTGAACGTTACGATATTTCCAGGGGTCGGAAGGAAGCACTATGAGTCCGGAGTAAATTGCACGGCCGTCACGGACTCTCATTCCTGTTTTTATCCCTAATCTTTTGGCTTCAACGGATGCAGCCAGAATACAACCTCCGGGGGAAGTAAAAGCCGCAACGGCAACGGGTTTTCCCCTCAAAAACGGATTTGCCTGCTGTTCAATAGTCGCAAAGCAGGAATTAAGGTCAATATGCATTATGTATGAGGGGGAGGAATTAAATTCCATCGCTTACTTCCTCCAACCTCCACCCCAAAGTTTCGGTATCAAATCGAAGTTTCATGGCTAAAGTTTTTGTGGAGACAGAAAAGATATGATAGAGGACTCGGCCCTCGCGAAAGGTATAGTGCAGACCGACTTTTTCAATTTTATGAACACGGGCCCGCCATTTAACCCACTTTGGAAAATCACTCATTCCGACTGTTACTTTTTCGTCAATCGCCTCTGCCATACTTACTTGTAACCCGAATAAAATACGAAGTCAAGCACTATTATTTTATACAAATAGCGCGCAGTCCTGAGTGAAATCGAAGGACAAGTATATCTTTCTATTGATATTTTCAAAATTTAAAATAATATAAGATTGTGACATTACAAGGAGGTTTTGCTAAAGGACAATTAAGAGATGTCGTAGGAGTCGGCAGTGTTATAAATGCGGAGGGGCATCAGGGTGTCTCTAAGGCGCATAAAATAGAAGATATTATTATTAACGTAGAAGAAAAAGGGTTGGTAAAGAAAAAGTCCATTGGTGAGGCACCTATGAATAATCCCAGCTTTGGAACGAGTCCTTCCGAAAAAAAAGCCTGAAGTCTTCTTTTTGTGCTACAGTTAATATATGCCCTTTCTATATATTGCAATCGTAACGCCGATTAGCTACAAGATTTGGAATTATCTTAGCCATCCTGATTCCAAGATTTGGAAAAAACTGCCTCAAATAGGAGTGAGGTGGTTCCAGTTATTTCCGAGTATCAGAATTTTCATTAAAGGAAGAGTAATACATTTTCATCACTGGTTCAGTCTTTCAATTCTGCTTTGTATTTCAATATTCGTGACGGGAGGAATACTCGATTCCTGGATTACAAGGGGAGCCCTTATGGGTGGAATCATACAAGGTCTTACGATAAAAAGCCCAACTGCCAGAAAAATATTTTATCGTAAAATAATAGATGTCAAGCTTTAAAAGTTTTATTTATTATTTTCTAATTGCCTTAGTTTTTGTTTTTATAGGTTGGTACGGAAATACAGCATACCATCTTCCTAAAAATTCCAATCCGATATCTCAGATTAAGCCGACACCTCTTCTTAAATATATGATTGAGAATCTTTCGGCGGCAACATTTAAACCCTCAACAATTGAGATCGGCAAAGTTCTTAAAGATGATCCTAAATATACTTCGTATGAATTTACCATGAAGTTTTCTCCCGATTTTTCCGAAAATCTCAAAACCACATCGGGCATGATCAATATTCCCAAAGGAACCGGTCCCTTTCCTGTAATAATCATGTTCAGAGGTTATGTGGATCAAAAACTTTATGTAATCGGGGAGGGGACCGCCCCTTCCGCCAAAGTTTTTGCTCAAAACGGATTTATTACAATTGCACCTGACTTTTTGGGATACGGAGAAAGTGACACTGAGGCAGGAAACATTTTTGAATCCCGTTTCCAAACATATGTAACAGCGGCTACTTTATTGAAATCTATTTCCGACCCAGCCTTCGCTAAAGCTACGGCGGGCAAATCGGACTTGAAAAATATTTTCATCTGGGGACATAGTAACGGCGGGCAAGTCGCTTTAACAACGCTTGAAATAACCGGGGTTACCTATCCAACAGTTCTTTGGGCTCCCGTATCTAAACCTTTTCCTTTTTCAATTCTTGCATATCTTGACGAAGCTTCAGACAGTGGAAAACTCATAATCGGTAAGCTTGCCGAATTTAACGAAACATATGACGCTTCCAAATTTTCACTAACCGAATATTTTGACAAAATTAAGGCTCCGATTCTGTTAAATCAGGGTACGGCAGATACCTCGGTTCCTTACTGGTGGAGCGATTCTTTAGTCAAAACAATGAAAGCGACTGGCGTTGACATCACTTACATAAAATATCCGGGTGCCAATCATAACCTCGTTCCTTTCTGGAACCAAACAGTGGAGAATTCGATAAACTACTTCAAGTCACACCTTACAAAGTAAAGATAGCAACTCTTTCAAAATCCGCTACAACTAGCTTATTTATACACATGATATTTCTTTAGCAAACATCATATCTACTATCTTTTGAAACTTTTAGACAATTACCATTTCGTTTCGAAATGGCCAAGCTTTGCTTATTGTCTTGGTTCCATCGGGCGGGCTATGTTGACATTAATCTTGCGGCCTTTAAGGTCTGCTTGATTAAACATCTCAATAGATTTCTTGGCCTCTTCGTCGCTTGACATGGTTACAAAACCAAATCCGCGGCTTCTTCCGGTCATTTTGTCGCTTATTACGGCGGCATCAACAACTGCTCCGGCACCTGCAAAGAGGGCCTTAAGGTCATCTGCCGTGACTTCCCACGACAAATTTCCTACAAAAAGTTTAGATTGCATTTAAATTAAAAATTCACCTCCTCTCATGTCGAAGTCGGTCAAAGGCGAAGCTCAAAAAATTGAAGCTCACTATCCCTTGAAAACTCTGGTGATAGTATATAATATTCTTAGTCAAATGGCAAATAGTACCAAGAAAGAGGCAGTTGTTCCCAAAATCCCGACTTTGAGCTTTGGCGGTGGAAGGCCGTCTATATTCTCGGCAAATAAGGGATTTATACCCAAAGGGGCCCAAAGGGGAAAATTTAATCAGGCCACGTTTCACACCCAACACAAAGGGGGACCCTCGGGCGGGAAGTAAATTCCCCAATTGCCAATTTACAATTAACAATTTACAATTGCAGCATGCCTGATAAAATTACCTCCGTAATTGCCCGCGAAAGCGACGGAAACATCCAAATTACTTTTACGATTCCTTTCTCCGTGGTAAAGGCCGCAAACGAAGAAACCATAAAGGAATTTGCAAAAGACACCGAAATTCCGGGATTCAGGAAAGGCATGGCTCCTCTTGATAAAGTTGCCGAAAAAATTCCCCAAAATAAGCTTATTGAACGCTCCCTCAGCCATATTTTACCAAAGGCTCTTGCCGAATCGGTCAACGAAAACAAGCTCAAGATTGCCGTTTATCCCAAATTTGAATTAATTAGTGCAGAGGAAGGAAAAGATTGGCAAATAAGAGGAATTACCTGCGAGCTTCCCGAAGTTGCCTTGGGTGATTACAAAAAGGCAATCGGGGGCGCCTCACATGCTTCTGCCATTTGGACTCCCGATAAAGGTAAACCGGAAGAAAAGAAGGAGCCGACCCGCGAAGAGAGGGAACAGGTAGTCGTAAAGGCACTTCTTGACAACGTAAAAGTAACTATTCCAAAAATACTCATTGAAGAAGAGGCAGATAGCCGTCTTTCAAATCTTCTGGCACGGCTTGAAAAGCTCGGCCTTGCTCTTGAAAACTATCTTGCTTCCATAGGCAAAAAAGCCGAAGATCTTCGCGCCGATTATGCCAATCAGGCAAAAGATGCTATTTCGCTCGATTTGATCTTATCTAAAGTCGCCGAAAGCGAAGGAATTAAAATTGATCCAAAAGAAGTGGATACCGCCCTCAATATGTCCCAAGCCGCAAAACCGGATAATAATGCGCACACGGAAGACAACGAAAGCCGAAAGCGTCTTATTGAATCCATTCTTAAACGACGCGCCGCTCTGGACTTTCTAATTAAGTTGAGTTAAACTCGGCCCATAATGACAGACCAAAAGAAAAAGACGCGGGAGCTCCGCACAAAGCAGAATGTACTCGAATCCCTTAAAGACTTAGGGATTGGCGCCGGTTCCCAAACCGGAGATTTTCTAAAAAATACTTCCGAAGACTTTTTCAAGGAATTAATGGGTTTTTCCGTGCCCAAAGTCAAAAGAAGCGGAGAACTTTCCGCAGGACAATCTCTTCAGATGAGTGAAGTAATGAGCGGAAAAGAAGAGGAAAATAAGCACCTTCGTGCTCAAATCTCTCTGGAAAGACAGCTTTCGAGTGATGAAAAACGCGTCTCGCAGGAAAAAGGCAACGAACTCAGGGTCCAACTTCAGGCTTTGATGCAGGAAGTTCAAAAAGTTGCCGCCAGTACCCAAAACCTTGCAGAAGTTACTCAGGTGTCCATGATGACTGCTCCTGTCGAGCCCGGAGTCTATCATATTACTTTTTTCCAAAATGTTTTGGAATTTTTACAGTCTTTCAGAAAGAGAATAGATTACACCGTAGCCTGGCTTCAAAGTTCCAATAAGCGTGCCGAAAAGAAAAACTACTGGGCTATGTACAAAAAGAAGGGCAGTTCTTTCCTTCTTTCCCCCGACCATTATCTTCAAAGATCGGCCGGATAATCCGTTTCGACGAGTGGACGCTGGAGGGCTCGTGCGCACAACCATAACACGAGCGCTATTGAGACCCCACGGACACGAGCGAAGCGAGTGGACGCTGGAGGGCTCGAACCCCCGACCTCATTCACGTCAAGAATGCGCTCTAACCAACTGAGCTAAGCGTCCAATAAGGGTATTATAGCGGAGTTTATTTACACTTCAAAGCGGTGAGGCACTGGGTTTTGGAATCTCCCGTAAGACTATCGCAATAGGAGCACTGTGACGAATTCGAACCGGCTGCCGGACTTGCTCCGGTCGGCGTTCCAAATGACATGAATTGAACTCCCACAGGAAGCACAAACATTGAAGAATCTGCCAGCCAAACTCCACATTTATAATTCATATTTGCACTTGCATCAAAACTGCCGGCGGTGGAAGTTGTCCCAGTGGCTGACGGTGTAGCGGAGGCGTCAAAAGTCATTTTAACTCCCGTAGTTTGTCCGTCACTCCAAATATAAGATGTGTTTCCGTCAACTATCATATGGGATTTTGTTACTTTGCCGTCAACCGTGGTATCAAAATCTCCGCGTACTTTTCCCCCGCTCACATAAACCGTTCCGGTACTGCCTTCATTGCTGAATGTGCAGCTTTGGGCGATTCCTTTTGAAATCAAATCCTTAAGAGAACTTGGAGAGGTAGCTTTCTCCTGAGATGTTGGCTGTGCGACAGGTGAGGGAGCGGGGCGCTTTTTCATCAAAAAATATCCGCCGATCAAAAGAAGTATTAAAACGACCGCAATAATAATTGCTTTCTTGTTCATTGGATTTATTATACATAATTATTTTTTACTTGCAATGCAATGGTATAATTCCAATTGATGGAAAGGGATAAACACGTTGCGGTTGTAGCCGATTCCGGTACCTCCATGCGGTTTGACAGTCCCGAAGCCCGAGAGCTGGGCGTGACGGTTGTTCCTCTTGAGATTAAATTCTTTGAACACGGCGAATATGTTCCATACTCTGATGCCAACATAGAGAATGATGATTTTTATCAACGAATGGGATCTTCTGAAAAATTGCCACAAACCTCCGGTAACATTCCATATCCTTTCCTTGAAACTTACAGAAAGCTTAAAGACAAAGCAGAATCTATAATATCAATTCACATAACATCCAAACATTCAGGCGTTTGTGAAGCCGCAACTCTAGCTAAAAAATACCTTCAGGACGAAGCCGGCCCGAAAATCAATATCGAAATAGTTGATTCCAAATTGGTTTCCATCCCTGCCTGGTTCCCAGTGGAAACAGCAGGTTTGGCTTCAAAAAGAGGTGCAACTATTCAGGAAATCAAAGGTGAAGTGATTGAAGTAATGTCTAAAACTCAACTGTTCGTGACTTTAGAGACCTTTGACAATCTCAGGAAAGGCGGAAGAGGTGACGAAATCATAAAAGCAGTTTTTGCTTCGGTTCTTTCGATTTACCCGGTTCTCGGTTTTGTTGACGGCAAACTCAAAGACCTGGCAAAAGCAAGAACCGTTCAAAAAGCCCGTGATCAAATGATTCAGATGGTTGGGGATGCGGGGAAACTGGTCAGGCTTGCTGTTGTTCACACCAACGCTCCCGCTCTTGCCGAAAGAGTAAAAGAGGCTCTTAAGAAAATCTATACAGGCGCCATACCCGTCTATGAAGCCGGACCTGTTCTCGCTGTTCATGCCGGGCCGGGAGCCGTCGGCATCGCCTTCCAGAAAGCCTAAACTCTATCTATGTGCGCCTTTCCGTTCTTAATATAGCATTTCAAATCATCGGAATAACTTAGAATGATAAATTGCTGATTTAACTTTTCGGAAAGAAG
>JBGPAU010000002.1:0-57953 GCA_041480845.1 Patescibacteria group bacterium
AACCCAGTCTTATAACACCCGACCAATCAATACCTTTAAGATGATTTAATTCAGGGTGGTCAAGATTCTTTTTTTCGACTTTATAAGCCTGTTTCCCAGCAATAACTAATGTAATGTTTGCAATTTTACAGGCCTTAATAAGATTCGGGATGTTTTTATTGTAGTTTACATCCCCTACATACAAAGCAAACTTTTTGGGAACAGTCATTCCATCAATTTCCATTTTCCAACCTTTAATTTCAATTTTTTTGAAAATGGAACGCGGAGCCAGATAAATAACATGCACAATTTTGGGATCAACACCCAGGAATCTGCAAATATCTTTTTTGGAAGTTTCGGAAATCGTGATAATCGCATCAACATTTTTCTTAATAAGATATTTGTTTATCTGCCAGTTAAGCCACCCTTTAATCCCGGAAGGATAGTGTTCAGGATAAATAAGAGGAATAAGATCATAAATCGTCAGAACAAACTTTGTACCTTTGGGCTTTGAAAAAGGAAGAGAAATATTAAAGGGCTTAAATGAGGTAAGGTGAACCACGTCATATTGATTAAGATCGGTCTTCGAAATATCAACCCCGGGGGTTTTCAAAGCCTTAAGAAGCTCTCTTGTGTATACCCCGATCCCCCTCAAAGCATGCCCGGAGGTTAAGGGTCCTGAATCAATCGCAACCTTCATGAGTATATTTTACGCTTAAATTTGCTTAGAAGAAATATATTTAAAATAGGCAATTGGAAAGTGCATGGCCGAAAAGAAACTCCAAAGGAAGCCGTTTCCTCCGTCCAAAAGTCCCAGATAACGGAAGTATAAGTTACAGAAAGTATACAGGGGCTTAAAAACAGCATATAGGAGAAAATAAAAGACATTTTTAGGAACGTGTTTCTCTTTCAACTCTCGTGCTTGCAAATCGGTATAACGATTTAGTCTTGTTAAATAGCGCTTGAGGGTTGGTGAGTCATGGTGCTCAAGATCATTAACGAGCCAGGCAACTTCTCCATCAAGTTCCATTTGCTCGTGCACGGATTTTTGGGGAAAGTGTGCTTTTCCTTTTTTAACTAAGCGGATTACCCCGTCAGGATAAACTCCGGCATGAATTAAGGGCCTGCCTAAAAAAATATTTCTTCTCGGAATAAAGTATCCAACTATTTCACCGGTATCTTTGCCAATCTTTCCGTCTCTTGCTTCAATTAAAGCCTGATGACGTTGAAATAGTTTGTTGGGTTTGATGATCGATGACGGGTGATTGATGACCGAAACAATTTCGCGGGCTAGTTCAGGAGTCACAACCTCATCTGCATCAAGTTGGAGTATCCATTCCCCGGCGGCTTTTTCCAAAGCTATTTGTTTTGTGATATGAAAGATGTCGTGATGGGGCTCGGCAAATACCTTAGCTCCATATTTTTTGGCAATCTCAACCGTTTTATCCGTGGAATATTCATCCACCACAACAATTTCACCGGCTATATCTTTTACCGATTCAAGACATCTACCAACATTTACTTCCTCATTTCTTGTTGCAATTACTATAGATAATTTCTTCATTTTAATGGTGTGCCGACTATGTAAAACGCGTTGTTACCGTTGGGGTATTTTATCAGATCCTTAACCTTAAACATGTTTATATACTTTAAACCCGTGTAAAAACTCGGTGTCATAATATAAAGTACTTTATCATTAGGGTAGCTTTCTATTATATCCCAGCCTCCGAATTGATAGTTATCAAACGACAAAACCGTATTATAGCTTTTCGATTCACTTTCATCGTACCGAACACTTGCAAGTAATTCGGGTAAGGGTACTTTAAAATAAAAAAGAAAGAATATATAAGGCTGCTGCCTGATTTTATCCATGTAAACCTGAACATAACCCGGATTATCCTTCAGATATTCAACAATTTGCTTCATTCCATATTGCCATTCTATGGCCTCTTTCTTTGGATACTCCGTAAAGTAATAGTTAAGATAATGGACAGTCTCCCAACTTAAAATTATTATTAAAATGCCGGCAACAACAAATCTAATCCAATTTTTCTTGGATAGTAAAATAAGTGTGCCGGCTCCAGATGCCGAGAAAAGTATCACGGGCGGAATCATAAAAATTCCCCTTGTCGCACCGGGTTCTACCGTTGAAACTGCTCCCGGAATCGGTGACAGCGCCAGCCAAGAAATAAGTATAAGCAAAGCTTGCCACTTCTTTCGTAAAACTAACGCAGCAAAACCAACTAGAGAAAGTATTAAGTCGATTTTGTAAAATTCTCCGATAACTTTTACAGAACCTCTTGCGCTTTGGTCTCCGCTTTGGAATAGGTACAAATATGTAAAATAGCTTTTGTAATTATTTAGCACCATCCCCAATTCACCGCCGTATTTTTTAACTACATCTTCAGAAAATTTGGTTTGATTTATCCTGGCAAACCCCAAAATCCGAGGTTCTTTTATTATCAAACCCGCAAACAGTAAAACTACTAAGATCGACCAAATCATAATTTTTTTATTTTCAATCAACTTCCTAAAATGAATTAAACAGAGAAGAAAAACTACCGGAGGAACTACGACTTTTGCCGAATGATACGAGAAAAAACTTAAACCCCAAAATACAAAAGACAGCGGAATCAGCCAATTATTTTTTCTAATCCCTATAAAAAAGACTGCTAAACCGGCTAAAAAGAAAAACAACGCAAAATTTGCCTCCCATAGACCTCTTGAAAAGTGGATCGCGTACGGAGAAACCGCCAAAAATAGTCCAGATAAAAGACCAGCCAAGTCGCTTTTTAAAAGCTCTTTTGCCAGAAAATAAATCGCAAAAACCGCGAGTACTCCGACCATTGCACTACCGGAGCGGGTCGAAAAATCCGAAAGTCCAAATATTTTTATGACAGCCGCAGTCAAATAAATATGAACAGGGTGTTTATCATCACCGAAAGACTTGAAAACCAGTGGAAATTTGTTTCCATATTCATCTGCTCCCCAATTTGCAATTGTATAGGCGTTATAACCGGCGGCAATCTCATCCCAATTAAGCGAAGGCGGAATTTTATCCAGTTTGTAAAACCTTAAAATCGCAGCCAATATCAAAATCACAACCAAAACAATGAGTTTTAATTTTTTCATCTATTTGAATTGAAATCCGTTAAACGATGCAACCTTTGAAAATCCCCAATCGTTAACGGGGTTAAGCTTTACCTCTTGCCTAAATTTTTCAGGAGGATATTTAAGGTAGTAAAGAGCAAAAATATACGGCTGGGCATATTTATCGGTAACCTCTCCGCTTTTTTGTTTCGCAAAAATTTCTTTATATTGGTATTGCCAATCGGTAGCCGTCTCAGCAGAATATTTAGTCATAAAATCAACCATATAATTCTCAAAAGACAGGTAATAAGCCGCAATCACAACTAAAAGGATAACCGCGCTAAATTTTTTTACATTTTCTCTCAAAAACCCAATACCCAAGGCAGACAACATAGCAAATGATGGAGCCGCAAGAAGTGCCCTTAACGCATGTGGGGATTCTTTTGTCAATGCCGCGGGGATTGGGGCAATCAAGAGTGTCGCCAGAGGCAAAAAGTAAAGAATTTTTTTACTTTTGATAATCACAACCAGACCAAGAAGGATTAAAGGTATTTCAAACAAATAAAGCTGTCCGTGTCCGGGAATTTGACTGCGCGGATTGGTGTCCCCTTTTAGGAATAAAAAGTTGGGATCAAAATGAGAATAATAGTTTTTTATAAAACCTAATTCACTTGCGACCTCAACTTGTGCAAAACGTACCCCTCCTGCGTCATATTTATAAAGTCTATAAACAGGAATTAAACTCAGAATAAAGAAGAGCAAAGATACGACGACCAATATCCAATTTTTCTTTAGACTAGCAAGGTCGTGAAATTTATACAAAAACAGAAGAACCAACCATATGGGGATAATTATCCGGAAAGAGTTATAGCTGTAAAAAGATAATATGAAACTTAACATTGCCATTAACAATAAATATCTGCTTTTATCCAAAAGAAGAAATAGATACGTTCCAAGTAAAAAGAAAAATAGTCCTGCAGTGGCCTCATATCCGGTTCTTGAGAATATAAAAAACCATGGCGAGAAACTGAGAATAAAACTTGCCAGAACTGCCACACTCTTCTTGTCTGTAATCTTCCTGACTAGCAGGTAAACAATAATTAGCGTCCCTAAAGAATATATAACTGCGGGAAGCCTGACAGCGTATTCATTAAGACCTATTGCCTTAACAAATACTGCCACCGAATAAATATAAACCGGGAGTTTAAACTCTCCGAAGGCGCGGAAATGTAGAGGTAACTTTACCCCCCATTCATCTTTCAGATCGGTTGCAATCGAATATGCGTTATAACCAATTGAGGCTTCATCCCAATAAGCTGACGCAGGTATTTCGGCTATTTTATAAATCCGCGAAACTAAAAAAATAATTAATACAAAGGCAAAGATTATTCTATTTCGCATTTTTTTCGACAATATCAAATGCTCTATTCCCATTCAGGAAATCAACTGTCAAAAGTCTTGGTAAACCGTCGGGAAAATCTCCGGATTTACCTATAAACAAAATTTTCTTTCCGGGATTCGCGTTAACGATATCTTGATAATGGGTTCCGTTATCCCCCAAGTCCGGAAAATAAAACTTGTCAAACTTTAAAACCCATATCCATTGATTAGCCTCAAAACGGTCAAGACTCGGATCTTTCTGATAACTTCCAGGGTCCCAGTTCAGGAAAAAAAGAGTAAACATATGCGGTTCCCCATAAGTTCTGCTAAAGACTATTAGGTCATAATCCGCGTAATGCCCCTTTATATATGAAACTACCTGTTTGTAGCCGTATTGCCAATCGCGAGAATAAAGCTTTGGGTAAATATTGTAGAAATTATTTATATACCCTTTAAAACTAACTGCCAGAGCTATTACCGAAATACCCGCCACGATCCAACAGAGAATTTTCTTCCGACTTAGCATTTTAAATATTTCGTAAATACCCAGTGCAGTAAATATCTGATAAGGAATTACCGCCAGGAGGGTTCTTAGAGCATTGGGAATACTATCAACTGTTGCCGATACCGGAATGAAAGCCAGGAAAAGCCAGGAGATAAGAAGCCATCTCCATTTATTTTTCTTTCTAAAAAGAAAATATAAACCGATTAATATAAACGGCGCCTGAATAGCATAAAGTTCTCCAATCTCCTGAACATGTTGTTGTTTATGTCCCGCGCCGTTAATAAAAAGGAAATCCGGCGTAAAGTGACTAAGATAATTTCCTGCAAATACATACACAAAATGAGTTACCTTGTTATGAATTAAACGGGGCAATGGTTCGGGAAGATTGGTACTACCTCTTGCTTCGTTAATCCTTAAGGTAAAACCGAGATCGTCCGTAATACTTACCAGTTTAAGTCTGGCTGTAGCTTCCCCGCTTATTAAGAAAGCGACAAGAGGTATCATCGATAAAGAAAAAACCAAAAGACCCAGTATAACTATCCTAGTATTTTTAAATATATCTTTTCTGTAAATCAGCAAAAGTGTAACTAAAAATAGCGGTGTAAAAACCCGGATGGCATTGTATGTATATATCGAAATGATAAAAGGAATGGTCGAAACTAACCAATATTTTTTGTCGGTGAACCCCTTAACAAAAAACCATATACCAAGAGTCACCCAAAAAACCGAAAATGAGGACTCAAACGATGCCCTAGTCAGTTGTATATGCCAGGGGGAAATCGCCAGAAGAAAAGAGGATAGTAGAGCTATCCACTCATTCTTAAATAACTCTTTGGCCAGGAAATAAAGCAGCAATATTGTTAACGTGCCGTAAATAACTGGTGTGATTCTTACTCCAAACTCATTAAGGCCAAAGATAGCAACTCCCGGAATCGAGGCATATATCTGCGCAGGAAGTTTATATTCGCCATAAGATTTAAAATGTACAGGCAATAGCTTCCCCCACTCATCCCTGCCGGTTTTAAGAATAGAAAAAGCGTTATAGCCAATTGAGACCTCATCCCAATTAAGTGAGGGCGGATCCTGGGTAACCTTGTAGAACCTTAAAGTAAAGGCAACACCTACAATCAAAATTACAAGAATAATTCTAAAAAGTCGATTTCCCATTTCTATATGTAAAAAAAACTCCCCTACCTAAAACGTTCCCGGTGTATAAATCAGGGGTAGTTTCCCCCAATTTTCAAGAATAAAAAACATCGATCTGCGATTTAATATAGCCAAAACGACCAACATGGCAACGACTCCTACATACCACACCTTTTTAAATTTATCCGACTTTTGTGTAAGTGCCCAAAAGGCTCCCATAGCTACAAATAACAAAAACATTACCCTATATAGCATGAATGGCTGGATTTTTTGGAACACACCATAACCCCAATAGAAACTACTGGAAACAAAAACGAAAAAGGTTAAAAGAATCGAGACGAAAGTGGGCTTAATGGCAAGATCATAGAGAAAAACTGCTATTGCAATTGCCATAAAGGGAATAAGCGGAATGAAATACCAGGGATAATTTGCTCCCACAAGTGCAAGCGCTGAAAAAAGCCCCGCAACAACGGGGACAGTAATCGGCAGATACTCTTTTTTTCTGGGAATCACAAGTAGTGCAATAAATCCTCCTATCCACCAGCCATCCAATGGGAAATTGTAAATACTGACTCTGAAAAAAGTAACCAGCAAATTAATCGAACCTATGAATTCTCTGCTTCCCTGTAGCAGCAGAATATCCGCAAATAACTTTGGCGAAAGATAAAAACCCCAAGCAAAATATAAAATTCCGATGAAAAAGGCCGGTACTGCGTAAATTAAAATTTGCTTAAACTTAAATTTCCAAAGGTAAAGAAGAATAATGCTGCCCAATATAAATATCCAGCCGGTAAGTTTTGTTAACGCTGTCAGTCCCCCGACGATACCTGCCAAAAGAACCAATATTCTAAATAATTTGTCTGCTTTCTTACTTACCAACCTGTTCCTAGCCAGAATAAAAAGAATTATCCCGGAAAGAACCAGCGGTGAGACCACATTTTCCAAAAGTGCGTACCTGCTCAAAAGCACATACGAAGGAACGGTAGCGTAGACGGTTGAAGCAATAATCCCTACCAGAGGTTTTTTGGTAATTAAAAATGCCAGAACAAATATAAGTATCTGAGTAACTATCGCCAAGGTAATTGCAGACTGTCTTAAATCGTAGTTATTAACATCTGCAAAAGTTTTTGCGTTCTTTGATACTCCCAGGCTAAGAATAAAGGCACCAAAGGGCGGGTGTTCAAGAGATGGCTGCACAAGTTGTGTTTGAGATAAACCTCTCCCAAAATCGAATTCAGCGACTGCAATTGCCGGCTTTGGGAATGAATGAAAGTTTGTAAATGAAGGTTTTGCATCATTGACCGCGATATTAAACCCGTCGACTCTTCCGCCAGCCCCAAATGCTTTTGAGTCAGTGGTGTAAGTACTAAGAATCGACCAGGCAGCGGGTATCCCTGTACTTCGAAGGCTAAGGCCATTCCAAACATGGGTATGCTCATCCAAGATGATATATGGATCTGGTATTACATTATAGCCGGGAGTACGCAGACTTCTTCCCAAAATCAAAGTGAGTAAAAGAAGAACAATCCAAAAAACAGTCTTTACTAAAGATTTATTTATCATCTATCCTCACATTTCCGTAGACCTTGGGAAATTTTCCATATTGGCTAATAACCAAGTTGGGATCGATTTTTGCATAAACAGGATATGCATATTCAATATTGTCAATTTTGGTCGACAAAACAATTGTCTTACTTTTGCCCTGATTTGCTATTGCCAGCAGAGATACGTTTTTGGCTTCAACCGACCAAAAAGATGCGAATTTATTTGGCGCTAAAAAGTATACCCGCTGCAGTACAAAAATAAGCTGAATAAGAATTAGGGCTGTTGATAAAATAATTAATTTTCGCGGAAGATTGGACAGTGCATACGAAGTTAGAAGAATAAAAGGGGGAAGCATCAATGCATTTCTTAACCCATGGGCATCATTAATAAACATCGTGGCAAGAGGAGTTATTAATATCCAGGCAACTATTAATGCCAAAGTTTTCTTTTCTTTTTTCCACAGGTTTAATACACCGATAAATAAAAGCGGCAACTCAACTAAATAAAGCATCCCCCATTCTCCGGGATTGTGTCGAGGATTACCGTCTCCTCTTATATACAAAAAATTGATAGAAAGATTTTCCGTATAATTGTCCAGAAGAGTGCGAAAATATTGTAATGGTTTATTGTAAAAAACAGGTTTTAATATTGCCGGGAGGGTTGAATCGGTTCTTTCCTCGTTAACCAGCTGGATTATTTTCTGCTGCATATTATTATCAGAAAAAATGTTTATACTCAAAAACCTCTCCTCGCTAAGCCCCTTAAAAGTTTCTCTTACCGCCAAACCCCCAAAAAGTGCAAGAATAATGATAGAGCCAACAAAAAATTTATTTTTTATAATCTTTTTTATTCCTCCATACCAAAGGAGAATAAAAAATATAAAAGGCAGAGTAAGTTTAAAAGTCGGGTATGTAAAAATAGCCACCCCCCATGAAATAGCCCAAGGTATATACTTTTCGTAAACGTAGACGGTAATGCCTAAAAGTGCCAAAAATAAGGCAAAATGAGCTTCAAAGCCTCCTCTCGCAAGATATATATCCCAAAGAGAAACGGATGCTATAAAACTTGCAACAAACCCGATTTTCTCGCTAAATAATTTCTTCCCCAGAAAATATATTAAAATTATAATTCCCAAGGAAGAAAGTAAAGATAAACTTCTTACTCCTAACTCCGTTGGGCCAAAGAGGTAAACAAAAGGGATTGAAGCGTAAATATACCCGCCGGGCCGCCCGGCACCCATTTTAAAAGTTAAAGGAAATGCCTGACCTGTGGCATCTTTGCCGGTTTTAAGAATCGAATAGGTGTCATAAACCATGGTCAGCTCATCGCCATACATCGGCATAGCAGTAATTCTATAAACGCGAAGCAAAAAACCCAGCATTACTATTCCAAAAAGAATCAGAATGGATTTACGGAACATATAACCATTATAATTCAATTTAGTTATGGAAAAAATACTAATGGGAGGGGTTGTCGGATTCGTCCTCTTTACACTCATTTCCTACCTCCTAATAGTTCTAAACATCCCCTTCCTCATTATCCCAATTGTTCTTTTGGCAATTTTTATAGGCGCCAAGCCTTTGGTTAAAGAGCTGAGACAAATCAGAATTAAACTTGATAAGACGACTATCATTATCCTTACAGTCTTTACTGTCGGAATTATCGGACAATTGTTGGTTATTTCACCAAGCGGAATTTTTAAAAACGGGAATTTGCCTTTTTGGTCGGCCCATGGTCACGACGCATCTTGGCATATAGCTCTTATGCAGCAAATCAAAAAGGATTATCCTTTTCAAAACCCTGTTTTTGCCGGAGAAAAACTTATTAACTACCATTTCTTTTCTGATATCGCCCCCGCAATAATCAGCAAATATTTGCCTATATCCGATCTGAATTTGTATTTCAGAATATTTCCTTTTATATACTCCCTTTTCTTCGGCGCATCTGCATACTTTCTTACCAAGAAAATTACCGGCAGCCGCTTAGCCGGTATCTGGGGAGTGATTTTTTCATATTTTGCCGGAAGTTTTGGGTACATTATCGGCAAGGGTGAAAGTGTCTTTTGGGCAACTCAACCGCAAAGCGCAAGCGGAAACCCACCACAAATCATCTCGGATTTTATTGTGATGGCAGCACTTTACTACCTTTTTATGCTCTTGCAGAAAAAGGGCAACAAATTCACTTTCTGGATTTGCGTACTTCTCGCCGGCGCGCTTGCCGAATTTAAAGTCTATGCCGCAATAGTTCTCCTAGGGGCTTTTTCTTTGGCCGGTGTCTGGCAACTTATTAGGGAAAGGAAGATTCAACTACTGCTTTTGACAATTGTAAGCGGCGCTTTGGCTGCGGTTTTATATTTACCAAATTCAAGCGGAACGGTATCCTTTTTAATATTTCAGCCCTGGTGGTACATCAGAACCATGATTGTTGAGCCCTCCCGCCTAAACCTACTTGACTGGGAACTTCGGCGTCAAACATATATTTATGAGCATAACTGGAAAAGAGTGATATTTCTGGAAGGATTAGGATTTCTTATCTTTTTCTTTGGGAATTTGGGAATGAGGTTTATCGGTTTGTGGGACGGCTTTAAATTTATAAAAAGTTCGCTCAAGAATTATTTTAATTTAATATTTATTTCAATAATATTAATTTCCCTGATCCTCCCGCTAATATTTTTGCAAAAAGGTGTTGCCAGTAACACAAGCCAATTTCTTCAATACTTTGTCCTTTTAACCGGAATACTTGCCGGCATTACGATGGCAAAAGTTATAAAACTGGTTAAATTTCCGGTATTTCAAATACTTATAACCACAATGCTCATTGCTGCAATGGTCCCCACCCAAGTTGGGCTTCTACATGATTTCTACTCACGCCCTGCTTTTGCCAAAGTTTCAGCAGCTGAAATCCGGGCACTTAACTACATTAAGGACAATGCGCCAAAAGATGCTGTTATATTAACCCCTCCCTACAACCAGTACCCGAATCTCGGAGGCGCCACACCAAATATTTGGGGTTGGTTCGATACCGGTTATGTGTCCGCCTTCTCAGCGCGCATTACCTACTTTGACGATCACGAACAGGTGGACATCATGGGGTACGAATGGAGAGGACGTCTGGCGATAAAAGAAAGCCTGTTTAAAGAAAAGAATCCGAATGTCTTCATGGAAAAGTTCAATGAAACAAATTCACAAATCCTCTATTTTCCTAAAGCTCTCCGTCCTGCCGTAGATTTGACAAAAACCGGGTTAACTAAGATTTACGAAAACTCTGAGGTAGAAGTCTGGAAAACAAGTTAGAATAAATACTTTTTATAACCATAATTTTACTTACAGGTTTAAAATATAAAACAATCGGAAGACCCCCGGGATATGCTTTTTGATCGTAAGTATATTGCTCTATCCAATTCGGCGGGTTTTGAGCAAGAAAAACTTCAACTTTATCTTCCGGTCCTGCTGCAGGTGAGGCTAATGTAAAAACATAGGTTTTATTTTCCGAGTCAGCGATGGGATCAAATATAAACTTAACAAAACTGCCATCTTCAACATTTTGACCGCTTATGACAACGGTCCTTACTACAGTCATTTTCTCTTCAAAAAGATTCAGGATGATATCCTTTTTGTTTTTTAGATTAGGATTTTTTATTGAGGTCCCTATTGCCGATAAATTTCCACTCTGCGATACAAATTTTTGAGATACATTTCTTATGTCATAAATACTTAATGTATAGTTATAGCCGGGTTGGTCATCTCCCGGAATCAATTTTATCCCCAAGGCAAGAATGGCAGGAACAGCAAACACTAAAAGTAATATTGAGATTGTAGTAAACCAAATTAATTTTTTCATATACTTTCCCGTTCCTTGAAAATCTTATACGTCATTACTAAACTTCCGGCCGCGAGAACCGAATGGAAAACTGACTGCAAATTGGTAGGATCATAAACTTTCTGAATTATTGTAAACGGCGTGGGCAAGAGATCATACCATGTGCTATAAACCCTGAAAAGCGAAATCGTCATGTACCTGTCCTGGTAAAGCATCGGTATAGCGAAAGCTATTATGCCAAAAAAGAATATAAGCCAGGAAAGGAGTGGTTTTTTTACAGACAATATAACCAAAAACGGTGTGACCCAGAGAAGCCATTGAATATGGAATAGCATAAAAGAAAAAATCATCAAAAATAACGCAACCCAATAATTAAAGAGGTTTATTTTTTTGTCAATAAGGACAGCGTAAAAGAATAGTGTGGAGAGAGCCAGGGTTGTAAAATCTGATGTAAAAATACCAGTGGTAAGGCCCGAAACCAGCGCCGATTGGAAAAAGGCAGGTGAAATAAACGGCAATATGATTAATCCAAAAGTTATCAATGGGGTAATCGTAAGAATAATCTTTTCTTTCAAATCGCGTCCGGCCAAGAATAAAAACGGAATAAATAAAAGTGGATATAGTTTAAATCCGGAGGCCAAACCGAGAATTAGTGATGCATAAAATAATCTCTGTTTCTTGATCATTAAAAACGCCAGGATTGTCAGAACAACCGGAAAGATATCGATATTGGAAAAAACATAAATTATAATAATTGTGAATGGATTGAATAGCCAAAAAATAAATGCTTTCTTCTTTTCCTCCTTGTTGTCAAAAAACTTCATAAGAAGAAATGCAATTGCGATATCTAAAACTAAGTAGGGTAATTTTAGAGCTACCAAATATTTAAAAATATTTGGATCCTTTATCATCGAACTAGAACCTGCATTTGCCAGCCAAGAATCTAAACTGCTGCCAAAAATCGGCGAAATGACTGCCTGATACCCACCCAGAGCAAAATAAGTTAACGGAAAATATACAAAATCATCTTTTAATGGCAAAGTCTTCTTGTTTTGCACCAGATAAGTGTAGATATTGAAAATTCCCTTTTTTAGAAAAGAAGCTTGATAGTTGAAAGTTTTAATGTCCGGGTGAAATAGAAAGGCTGCAACCAGAAGCCTCAAAGCGATAGCAAGGAGAAGAAGTTTTTTCATATTTACTTATAGTACCTTGTAAATATTAACATCATTGTTCTCAAAAATCTTGATCATGGGATATTCCTGCTCTCCCGCCGGCAGATGATAAATCTTAGGCAAATAAATATAGCGGATATTGTTGTCCTTCAAAAATTTACCCGACCAGCGTAAATCTTTCTCTACAAAAAAACGGTTTGCTTCGTCGACTCTGTTTTTGTAATTTGTATCAAGAATAATTTGCTGTTCAGCGTCTTCAATAAAAACCGATTTCCCGGAAAAAGCCGATACATAGGCATTATCGGCATATACAGATAACAGGTATGGATCCTTAAAATTTCCCCTAAGGGTTGGGTCATATGGGTGTTTTAAGATAGTTCCGGGTGCTTCTTTCTTTAAAAAATCAAGCGCCCGGTATTCCCCTACAGGTAAATATGCCGGGGGATTTGGATAGAGCCAACTCCTGAATGTTGCTATGGAACTTATCGGTGTAATTAAAATAATCGCAACCGCTACGGGAATCGCAATTTTTTTGAGTGAGTTAGCAGCATAAAGTCCTGCAAAAAATAAGAAGTAATAAAAGAACTGAATAACATTCCAGGGGTTTCCCTTTTGTACAAAAAGGAGTGTTGGAATTACTGAGACCACCATCAATGCAAAAATAAACAGGTGTAAATCGTCTTTGAAATATTTCTTGCCGATCCCCCAAAGGGAAATGATCCTTGTTCCTAAGTTTCCGGCGAAAAATATGAATAAGCTTATCACCTCGACTGCAGCGTAATTAATCCATTTGCCGCCGCCTATATAGGCAAATCTTCTGGCGGTAAAATTCGGAATACCTACCCTATCTCCCGCATCAATCATTGTATCTATCAGCCAAAGCGGCTGGAACGCGATTAAACCTGCAGCTCCGCGGCTAATTGATAAATAAACAGCTAAAAATATTCCTCCGGAAAGAATAAAAACCGGCAGTAGACTGAAATCCTTGTCAAAAAATATTTTCTTTACAGTTAAAATAAAAAGACCTGATAGCATAATTGCCCCGGCATAAGCCTTAAAGCCAACCAAAAGACCAATCGCAACTGATAAAATTAGGCCCTTAATGAGGTTTGGTTTTTTAAGATACAGATCCAGTAGAATGATCGCAAATATTATTATCACCAACGATATTGCATAAGGTGGGTTTAAGTTTATTGAAACAGGCTGATTTGCCCAAAAGGCTGATTCTCCGGCTAATGGTTGATGCTTGATTAGACTTACTATCCAGCCGAAACTGCTGCCAAAATAGGTAAAAAATACAGCAAGTAAACTTACTGCTTTGTTTCTAAAAAGCCTTCGGGCAAGAATATATGTCCCGATTCCCAAAAGAACTGAGAAAATAAACGGAAATAACCGATAGATAAGAAGCGGCGAGGCAATACCTAAAAACTTGGAGGACGCTGCAACCAACAAATCGTAAAAATAGTGATAGTTAGATAGCGCCTGACCGGCAAACCCCGGGTTTTGAGGAGGAACGGCCAATTTCAATTGATTAACCAGTGCCTCGTGCCAAACTCCATCCCGCGCAAGCGGCCCGAAATATCCGATTCCGTAATTATAAAGAAGTCCACTTCGAAACATGGCAACACCCTGGAAAACTACACCCACCAATATCAATACGGCTAAAATAATTTTGGAGAGTTTGGTCATCTTTTTTTGTCTGGTTTTACAATAATTACAACAGCAAAAATTAAGCCAAATAAAGAAATTAAGTCCAATACTCCTCTAAACAGAGTCTCTTTGAAGGCAACTCTAACTTCGTGTACGCCTGCAGGAACTTTAAATTCTATTTGGCCGTAGGGTTTGCCTGCATAGACTTCAATCTTTTTGCCGTCAATCCACGCCGTCCATCCCGGGAAATAGTATTTAAAATAATCAAAAGTTGTCTCCTTTGTATAATTTACCTTAAGCGTAGCGTCAAGCCCCGGGTTCGGAGAAATTTTATCGGGACGTATCTCAGTAGCAACCGGTAATCGCAGATATTCCTCTCCTGTTTTGAGATACTCAGCAGACGCAACAGGAACCGGAATATACCTGTTTACAAAGTAGTTATCCATTCTGCCCAAAAAGTCGTGTGGCTTAAAATCGATAAAGTTCAGGCCAATAGCGGCAATAATTATTAAAACACCGATGATTTTCCCGAATTTAACTTTGTCGAATATTATTACCAGTATTGATGTTGCAAATGTGGTTAAACTTAAAAATCTCCAAGGGAACTGAAAATAAGGCAAGAGCGGAACCAGGTTCCAAACAAACGTTGATCTGTAATTCATCATAAATACAGAGACGGCGACCATGACAAGTGCCCAGATTGCAATCTTATTCAGCTTCTTAATTAGTACTAAGGCACATACTATCAAGGCTATATTGATGGCACCCAAAAAGAAGCTCATGCCATCGTATGGGCCCGGAACGCTTGCACCATAGCCAAAATAAGGAGTAATAAGCTGCTTAAGAGTCGGAAAATGGTCAACAAAATTGAAAACGGTGTCATATTTCATCAGCCCGCTTTCAACAATCGCAGGCAGCCAAAAATACAAACTCACCAAGAGTCCCAGTACAAATCCGTAAATTGACCGTACTAATGCCCTGGGCTGCCATAATGCAAATAATGCCAAAAATGGAACGAACATGTAAGCCATAATATTGTGTGACAATATGAGTCCGGCGGTTGCGAGTGCTAAAAGTCCGATCCATCTCGCCGCTCTTTCTTTGCCAATTTTTGAAATGACATAAGCAGCCAGAGGAGGAAAAACAAATGCCAATATTTCTCCTATCGATCCTCTGACATAGATATCGGTTGCTCTATATGGTGTGTAGGTATATAAAACTGCGCCGGCAAGAGCAAGAATTTCACCGGTGTGTTCTTTTAAAAACTTGTACATAAAGTACATCGAAAGAGGTACGCTTAGAACAAACACGGCCTTAATGCTATCAACAAAAGTTAAGCCCAACTTGTGAAAAATTTCTCCAATATAAAACGGTAGTGGAAAAACAAAATTAAAAAGCGGATAGCCAAAACCAAAACTAAGATCCGGAACAAATCTGGGAGGAAATTTGCCGAAGTTTATAACTCTATCCATTTCATAAAGCCAACCTATATGTAAATCATCGCTGGCTCCATAAAAACCATGAACAAAAAGTGCCCAAACAGCAGGTATGGATAAGGCAAGAATTATTAAAAGTAAATATTTAGCTGTAAATTTTTGAATTTTTTCCATATTTAAGCAGTAATAACAATCCTAAAATACTCGTCAGAGACAGTGTATTGGCTAGTGTTCTTACGAGAGTATTCCTGAACTCTCCTTTAACCTGATACTCGCCCTTAGGAAGATTAATCTCAATTCTCCCTAAAACATTATTATGGGAGTGTGGAAAAATTTTACCATTCACAATAACCGTCCAGTTCGGAAAATCAAAAACCGGCACGGCGATGCTCGAATCCTTAATAATTTCTGTATCGAACCTCCAGTTATTTGACTTATTTGTAAAATTTTTTATGGTTCCCAAGCCCCGAATTAAAAACGGAGAGGTTGGAGCCAACTCCCTAGGTTCCAGTGCGGTCTTGGGGAGATAATCCAAAAGAGCACCTTTTTGTTGGTCAATAAAGTTTTGCCCCGAAAGAAGTTCCTTATCGGTCAAGTTGTAATAAAAATGCTCGGGCTTAAAATACTGCCAGTTTAATATTACTGTTAACGCAATAATTATTGTCGAAACTGCTACCAGATGTTTTCCTTTAAAGAGTGAGGTAAAATAACCTCCCAGCAAACTTGATGAAAAAATTACTATTGATAAAAACCTCCACGGAAACTGAACATAAGCTAAAATTTTGAAGAGTTCCCAAATCGGGGCAGATTTGTTATGCGTCATTAGTACTCCCAGTCCAAACATCAAGAATAAAAACGTAAAAAGAAGAACATTTTTCTTTTTCTTACCGACAATTACGGCAAAAAGGGCTAATACCACCAGCCACCACTGAGGCCAGCCTATTTGATAAGAAATTGTATTAGACGACTGTGGCTGTGAACCAGCATAATTCCATGATCTGTCGATAAATAGCTGCGATACTTTTACAAATTGCGCCCTGAAGTCCAGCTCAGCTCTGGTTAAGGCATCCGTCTGTACTAGACCCTTTTCAAAAAATGCCGGAAGGATAAAAAATGCCGAAAGTCCCAGAGCCAATCCCAAACTTAAAAGAGAAACCTTTAAACCTTTCCACTTTCCTTTATATAGCCAAAAGAATACCCAAATAATTATTAACGGTGTAAAGATTAAGGTCATAATATTGTGCGACACAAAGAATAGGAAAGTCGAAATTGTGGCCAATGCGAAATATTTACGATTTTTTGATTTAATTAAGCGTAAAAAGAAGTAAAAAACAAAAGGAATAATTGCAAGTGCAAAACTCTCCCCTACCGCTCCCCTGACATACGAATCCAATGCTCTATAAGGAGCAAAAAAATAAAGTACAGCTCCGACAAGTCCCGGAACCCTGCCGAAAAGGTCTTTTGCCAAAAGATACATACCCACCGCTCCGAAAACCAAAGGTAAAAAGAAAAGTAGTTTTGCCGCCCCGATATAACCCAAGATATAACTTGCAACCGCTCCTAAATAATAAGGTAGCGGTCCGTAAAAATTAAAAAGCGGGTAGCCGTTTCCATAGCCCATGTCGGGAACCCATCTGCAAGGAATTTGTAAATCGGCAAAGCATTTCCTCATCTCAAATACGCGTATCACCTGCAGATTATCGTGATGAGAAAAATACCCGGGAACAAAAAGCGGCCAGGTAATAAGGCCCGATAAAGCCAAAATCAATATTAAGGGCCAGTTATTTAGAAAAAACTTTTTCATAACTTCATTAGTTTCAAGCTTTGCTTATTTCGTTTTAATTTTAGTGATAAATAAATAATAACCCCAAAGTTTACCAATGTGATAATATTTCCGATTCTTCTAACAAGTGTGTCTGTTAATCTTGCTTCAACTACGTGATAACCTACCGGTAAATTAAAGGTGATTAGGCCTAAACAATATCTTTCACCACTACAGTCGTTATTAACGTGAGGGATAATTTTCCCATCAACCTTTACCTCCATTCCCGGAAAATCAAAAAGAGGAAGGCGGACCCGAGAATCATTTGAGACCTCAACTATACCGGTTTGAAAATCACTTGCTTTTTTGTATTCTAAAAACTTTACGTTCCCCTTTAAAACTTCAGGTAAATCGGGTGCTTTCGAGTAAGGTGGAAGTTCTGCATAGATCGGCAGGTAATCAAAAATGCTAATCGTAAGCTGTTTTTCCCAGGAAGTACCCGAAAATTTATCCGTATCCGTAATATTTAACCACGCCTTGGGAACAAAATAATTGATGGTCAATGCAAAAGAAGCTAATACTAGAACTATTCCCAATATATACTTGTACTTTCCGGCAACATAAACCAAAAGCCCGGTCAATAAACAAAGTAAAAATATCGAAACCGCCAAAAATCTCCAGGGAAATTGCATGTACCACAAAAGCGGAATCCTAGCCCAAATAAAACTCGACTTCATATGAATCATGAAGATACTGGCAAGAGTTACCCCGACCAAACCCAAAATCAAAAGTGAGTTCGTCCTATGCTTCTTAAATCCGAGGAATGCAACGGCCGGTGCAATTACTAGACCGGCAACCCATTGGACAATCCCGAGTGATAAATTGAGTTTTTCATTAGGGAATCCCGAAGATCCATATCCCCACTCCCTCGAAATAAAAAGTTTGAATAAACTCACGAAATGCTGACGATAATCAAAATATCCGGATAATAAACCCTCAGTATGAGTAAACTGCCTCTCGAAAAGAACCGGTAGTACAAAAAAAGCCGAAAGCCCAAATCCTAAAATTCCTCCCCAGATAATTCTCGTAAGGTTCTTCCACTTATTTTGAAATAACCAGAAAATCGCCCAAAGGACCGCGACCGGCACAAAAATCATGGTCATTAGTACGTGCGTTGTCATCAGCAGGAAAATAGAAATACACATCCAAATCAAATATTTTGTTTTCCCGGTCTTAACTAGTTTGTAAATTGCCCAAAGGACCAAAGGAAAGAAAATTTGCGCCCAAAACTCACTAAGAGCACCCCGCACATAAACTTCCACCGCCTTATATGGAATATATGTGTAAATAATTGCTGCGATTACGCCTGCCCATTTGTCCTTCGATATACTTTTGACAAGAATATATAAAGTTACCGCCGAAAAAATATAACCTAAAATAAAGAGAATTTTAACCGAATCAATATACTGAAATCCGATCCTGTGAAGCGCTGCTCCCAAATAATACGGCAGCGGCGGGTAATAATTAAACTGTGGGTAACCATATTGATACCCCGCATCAGGCACCCACCTGCAGGGAATTTGTAAATCGGTATAGCATTTATCCATCTCATAAACTCTAAAGGCCTGCAAATCGTCCTGCATCGGAAAAAAACCGGATCTAAGTAGTTTTGAACAAGTCGGAAGTATCAATAGTATTAAGACAAGAATAGGCACTAACTGCTTCCACCAATTGCCAGGTTTAGATGTTATTTTAAGCATGATCGTATTTAAAACCTTGAAAATAGTGTTTCATCAGAAATCTTAGCTTCCTTTATCTCCTTATGCCTTGCTTTAATAAGTACACCAAGTCTCCTTACGGCCATCAACACTACCCTTACATATCCCGGGTGCTTAGCCAGCCTTTTTAAAAGACCGGCAATATGTTTTCTAAAAAGGTTTGCGCTTGTAAGGTTTTTCCATATAAATAGAAGCTGATTTCGTTCCAATATTCTCTGAACATATTTTTTTGGAAGACGGTTAATGGTGGCTTCATGTATATGTTTAACTTTTGCATCAGGATCCCAAGCAAGCCTGTAACCCCTTTTGAGCGCCCTGTAACATAAATCAACATCCTCCCAATAAAAAGGCGACAGAAGTCTTTCGTCCATTCCCCCTAGCTTCATCCAAACGTTCCTTCTAAAAACTCCACTGCCGCCGCTGACCCAAAAAGTATCATGCGAAGTCAACGATTTCTGCCCAGAAACATGCCCAATAAAACCATCAACAAAGGATCCGCGAGTCCAACCGAAATCCCCCACCTCATTTAGAGAAACTGCAAAAACTTTAGGGTTAAGAAAATGGGGAAAAACAGATTCCAAAAAGTTATTTTCCGGTACAACATCCGAGTTAAGAAGACATAATAAATCCCCCTTTGCGGTTCTCACACCTGTATTTACCGCCACAGAAAAACCTCTGTTTTTACTGTGTTTTATTAATTTTACATGGGGAAACATAGATGTAATTAGTTTCACACTTCCGTCACGGGACCCATCATCTACCACGATAATTTCACCTATTTGATTTCTTGTGTTCTGTTCGGCCTTTAAAAGAAACGGTAAATTTTTTTCCAAAAGATGCTCACCATTAAAATTCGGAATAACCACCGACACCGTAAAATTATTCATTTTTAACTTTAACAAGATGCAACATCCCAAAGAGAAATTTTTTATCCGTAAGTATTTTAAAGCCGGCTTTCTTTGAAATTCTTGTTAAGAAATTACCTCTATAAGTTTGAATATGGGTTTCTTTCCAAACATTGCCCCGTGGATAAAAATTAAGCCAAAAAAACCAGATCGTGCGGAATAGAAAGCTGTCCGACGGAACCAAAAAAATGGCATATCCGTTCTTTTTTAAAACCCTTTTTACCTCATTCAATACTTTAGCCGGATCAAAAACATGTTCCAAAACCTCAAGAGCAAATGCAGCATCAAAAGTTTCTGATTTGAACGGAAGCTTCTCTGCGTCTGCAACTATAAATTTCATTTTGCCTGTTTTTCCCCAATGATCATTTCCCCAATTTACAGTTTTTTTAACCACATCTATGCCAACCAATTTCTCGGCACCCGATTTGTCAAGGATAACTTTTGAAAAGGTTCCATCATTACACCCTATGTCCAAAATTTTACCTCCCACAGGTTCTACCAATGCAGATACCTCTTCAAATCTCCTTTTATGCCAAAAGCGTTGAAAAATATCCACCTGGATCGACTCAAAATACCAGTTTTTGGGGACATTTTTGTGCAACTCCTCGGCAATCACCTGGCTTTTAGAACTTTCTTTTGCTTTCATAAAATGTGGCAGACTTTTTTCCGATAATCTTGTACTTTCATTATTTTGCATCTTTCGTTATTCTTTCCTGAACAATTATTTGTCCGAACGATTTTTGTTCTACCAAGTTTGATATTGAATCCTGATCGCCTTTAGCATAAGTTATCCATATATCCGGAATTCCCGATATTGGTTCCTCGATAAAAAAGTGTTCTTTAAGTCCCTCTGGTGCAGATAGAAGATTATTGCCCAGTTGGCCTACCTGGTCATTCCCCACCCAATAAGGAAGGTAACCATATTTTTCAAATCCATACCAATTGTACAAATATGACCAAAGAGTATTTATAAATAAGGGAGCCGTTAACGTACTGATACTGAAAGGTTTTAGCCCGGATTTCTGATAAGTATAATCAATTACTTTAAGTTCCGTAGACAAAAGATAATCATTTGTAAAATAATCCGGATGTGTACCTTCATTCTGTTTTACAAACTTCAATAAATTGATTAACAAAATAATCAATAAGACGGAAAATAGCAGGGTTTTATTTTGCCCAAACGATTCCCATAGGAATATTGCTAAAAAGACTGTAATGGCGGGTATTACACCAATCATAATGTAGGGCGTGATCGATCCCCCGAATGGAGAGGCTATTATACTGGCGGGTATATAAGTAATCAAAAAGGCCTTCCAATTTAGAAGATCCTTACTTTTGTCGACAGTCTTTTTAACAAGGGAGTAAACTATCATTCCAAAGCCCAGAAGACTGCCGAAAGAAATATTGAAAGGATAAATTGTGCTTGCAAGTCTTTCTCCTATTTGATTTATAAAAGTTACCAGAAAGTCACTAAATTGTTTACCCTGGATAGCTGTATCTTGGCCGGAAAACAAATAATAGAGACCCTTCAGTCCGGGAAAAGAAAACTTAACCTCAGAAATAATCATTGTCGAAATTGCTATAACAAAAGACAAAATAAATACAAATACTTCCCTTCGTACGATTTTCTTTCTGTTGACAAGGAGCCAGAGCAGAATGGGAACAATATAAAAATAAAAGGCTATCTCGCTTTGCACCGCCAGGCCAAATGCCAAACCCGTCACAAGTGGTGCATATTTAGATAACTTTTTAACCCATAGGAGAAGACCAATATATATCACGGGGACAAATATAATGCCCAATGAAACGTTTGAAATGAAATCTGAAAATTGAATCGCATCAAATGAAAAGGCAAAAATAAGTGCAGAAATAATCGCAGGTGTATTCTTATTAGTCAAGAGACGTGTAAGGTAAAAAACGGCAAACACCCCCAGAGCATTGACAAAGGCTATCCAGTAAGCAACTGCCAGAGGGTCTCCGTGCCCCAAAAAATATGCGGGAGCCACAACATAATAATATAAAATTCCATGAAAAAGCCCAGGGGCTCCGCTTGTGGGTGGACCAAGAATTTTCAAGTGACCCTCAAGAATCTGCTGTACTGTAAATGCGTCTCTGGCTTGATCATAAATAAAATTTATATTTCTATTTGGCAGGTACCACCATCGCAGAATAACTGCTACTGCAAAAATAGAAATTAAAAGATATTTATAATATTTTTGTAATATTTTTTCCAAATTCATCATATGAATAGTGTTCACTGGAGGAAACCGCACTCTTCGCAAACTTCACTTTACTATTTAATACATCGTTTGTTTTTTTAATCAGTTCATGGACGTTGTGCCATAAATATCCATTCACACCATCCGTAATAATTTCTTTATGACCGCCGGCTTCATAGATAAGAGGTACAGCGCCCCCCGCCATTGCCTCAACAACAGTTATTCCAAAGTGTTCTACTTTTTCCGGGTTTTTATTTTCATCCACCCCATATCCGGAAGCACTCCAGAAAATTTTAGCTTTTCCATATAAATCTTTCAGGGTTTTATAATCAGGGCTTTCAATAATTTCTATCGGGTAGTTTGTCGCCATTTTCCTTAGTTTGTCAAGATAATCCCCGACACCAATTTCAACACCCCCCGCCAATACCAACCTCCAATCCTTAAGTTCATTGTCGTATATCTTCTTAAAAGCTTCGATTAGAATACCTTGCCCCTTATTTTGCAATATTTGAGAAAATCTACCGACAAATAAAATCAAGTTTTCTTTTCTTTTGGGTTTGATACCCAGAGTGTCAACCGGCGGATAAATTACCACACTTTCAACTCCATATTCTTTATCTATAATTCTTTTTGTAAAAAAAGAATTGCATACGATTTTGTTAATTCTGAAGAGCTTCATTCTATTTAACAAGCTTTTGCCTCCAACATCGCGGAAGGGTACTTGAAAGTGAAGGGCATTATTTCTCGCGCGAAGAAGCGGGATGCTCCCGTCCGAAACCCAAAAACAAAGATCGTAGTTATCTCCTCTTTTGATGTCTTTTACGACATTGATTCCGTCCATGTTAATTCCAAATCGATTTTCGAGGATATCTTTTATCCCCACATCTTTCCACTGTAAATCAACCACATATCCGTTTTTCGCAAGAACTTTTGCAAAAACACTGGTATAGCGTTCTCCCCCTCCCAAAGTATCTAAATATGGATTATAAATGGCTGCCCGCATTTTTTGTTTGTAACTCCCAAAGTTTGGAATAAGTAATAAGTCTGCTAAAAGTCTGGTAAATTATTTCTATAACCCCGACGGTTCCGTCCAGAAAACCGAGTTTTACAACTCCTCTATGCCATGCTTCCCGAAACCCCGCAGTAAAAAATCTAAAAATATTCATTTTCGGATGCCCCGAATCATATAAAAGTTTGGCTTCTATTTCGGACCACATATTTGTTTTTTCAACCATGTCAGTTAAATTCCTGTGGCTTACATGAGTTAACGGTTCTTTCAAATGGCAAATTGTACCTATGATTTCCGGCTGCTCATGGAGTTCTCCAAACCAACCCTTCAACTTGTCCTTTTTGATAAGTCTGACTACAAAATCCGGCCGCCACCCGCCCCAACGCATTTCATGACCCAAAAATATATTTCTTCTGGGAATTGCGTAAGCAGCAAATTCGCCTGACGGTATGACCTTCAGAATCATCTCTTTTAGTTCCAGTGTAACCACCTCGTCAGCATCGACATAAAATAGCCAATCACCCTTGGCTCTTTTGGCTCCTAAGTTGCGCCAATCGGCAAAACTTCCTTTCAGATCTTCTGTTTCAACTTTAATAATCTCGTCGGCCCAAGAAACGGAGTCCAAACATTTTTCCAGCAACGTTTTATCAAAACTTCCGCCTATCAAAATTATTACGGAGACCTTGGATGTGATGGTCATATCAAATCTTAAATTTCCTCCGGATCCTGTCGCTTAAATTTCCGCTTTCTTTAAAAAGGGCGTCGGATTCCCAATAATGAAGATTTTTCCCCTCTTCCCTGATAACAGAAATAACCTCATTCAATTTGGGGTTTTGGTCTGTAAATTTCTCTTTCTGCCAAATTTTAAGGTAAACCGTCAGTTCCGAAAAAGCCTGAAGAAGCGAAAGCGCTAAACCGTGCAGTCCGTCCTTATAACCCTCTCCAAAAAAATAGCGGCTTAAAAACTCGTTTGAGGGCTTAATTATTAAATCCTTCCAGGAAAATTTATACCCTTCCTTGACTTTCAGGATTGCATGCTCGGTAGAATACCTGTTCATCCGCGTAAGATAATCCTCAATTGAATTGTAGTTATGGTGAATTATTGCGAATTCTTCCTTAGCCTCAATTTCCCCGCCGGTTCCCTGCGTCATCGGAACCGCATGAATCACTTCATTCCAGGAAACCGAACCCTTTTTAAATAGGCGTAGGTTGTAATCCGGCCACCAGCGCGAATGCTTCATCCAGTGACCAAAAATTATATTTTTCCGGGGAATTCTAAAATAATCTGATTTGGGGTTTTTGATAATTTGTATTATTTTTTGTGCAAGTTTATCGGGAACTTCTTCGTCGGCATCCAAAATCATCACCCATGGGTTAACCGCTTTTGAAACGGCAAAATTTCTGGCCGGTTCTACATATCCTGCTTTTTTATGGGTAAAGGCTTTTGCACCGAGTGATCTCGCCACTTCCATGGTTTTATCCTCAGACTCCATATCGCAAACGACAATTTCATTGGCCAAGCCTTTTACAGAAGCAATTGCCCGAGGCAGGTTTTTCTCTTCATTAAGGGTATTGATAACTACCGAGATTTTGGCCACCCCCTATTTTATCACCTATTCCTACCTGTGGAGAAGTGTATTTAGGCTCCTTTTAATATCAGCCACTAAGGACAGTCCCATCATGGACAGCATCGAAGCAGCATAAATAACTGCTCCCCCTGCAGCAAGTAGAATCATGGAGTTAATACTGACAGGCAAGAATCTTTTCGCAATGGTTAGAATTACACCCATAACGAAAGCTCCCGTCGCCGGTTTGATCATTGAATCGGTAAGAGAAAAATTTACGTACTTTTTGGCAATAAATATTGCCACCACGGACGATGCTCCGACCAGCGAATAGCCGATTGAGGCTCCGATTACACTAAACTTTAGTGCCAAAACCGGAATAAAAGCCCAGGTTAATACTGTCCACATGATCATTAAATAAAAGGTAATTTTAATTTTACCGATGGCATTTAGGAGGTTTGTTAACTGAGTCGTGGCGGCAGCAAATATAAAGTTTATCGAAACAAAAACAATAGGAATAAGTGCCGGAATCCATTGGTTATATCTGGGTATAACACGGACCAGGATTGGAGCTAAAACCGATATTCCGACCAAGCTTGGAAATACCAAAAGACAAATGAAAAATATCGATCTCGTCACGCTTCTTTCAAGATGATCCGGAGAATCTTGCATCCTGGAAAACGCCGGGAAAGTCACACGCGTAACGGTATCCATAAAGAATGTCAGCGGAATTCTCGCTAACTTTTGAGCAAATGATAATATTCCTACTCCTATTGGCCCCAGTATTCCGCCCAATATAAGGGTTATTCCGTCATCCTTAAAAGTTGCCAGAAAAGTGTTGATTTGATAGGGAACCCCAAACTTAAAAAGGCCAGACAAGGTTTTTCTTGAGAAGGCAAAACCGGGAATCCAGGGCTGGAGAATATAAATTGCGGCAAGACCTACAATACCTCTTGAAATTACCGCATATGTAAAACTCATCAGTCCGAACCCTTTCATTGCAAATACGACTAAAATGGCGTTGTAAACCAGCTGTTCCAATATCTGGGGAAAAACCAGTTTGACAAATTCGAGTTTTCTCTCCAGGAGCACCGAGGGAATACTTTTCAGTGACGAAAAAAGCAGAGAGAGAGCCAGTGCATACAGAAGAATTTGACCGTCATGGTTCAAAGAGTATTTTTTGGTAAAAAGGGGGGTCAGGGCGATAACAACTGCAATAATGGAAAGTACTAGCACCTGCTGAATAAGGAAGGTTGTTTTTAAGTCCGTATCCGTGGGTTTTTCCTTTTTTTGAATCAAAGCCGCAGCTAAGCCTATATCTGAAAAATAAACCAGAAAATTTATAATCGCGCTGACAATCGCAAAAACTCCGAATTCGTATTTGCCTAAATATGCGAACAGAAAAAGCTGGGCGACAAGTGAAATCACTTGTAGAAGAAATGTACGCCCGGTTAAAACTACTACCCCGCGAACAGAGCGCTCTTTTACAGTCTCCAGATTTATTTCAGTAGTGGGCTCTAAATGTTCATTTTCCATTTAATACTTCAAAGAAATATAACGCGTCCTGCGGACCAAGTTGCTGGTACTCCATGGTTCCCGGAGTACGAGGTTCTTTAGGATATGACGCAATAAGCCTAAGGTTTAATTTAGCAGGATCAGCTGCCAGACGAGATTTGTTAATTATAAAATATGTTAAATTTCCGGAAAGTTTGGATTCAACCAGGGGCTCGGGTATTTTAGTCATCCATAGGCCCGTACCAATAACAATAATGTTCGGTAAATCCTGAACGTACATCGTGAACCCATCAGGCAGGGTACCAAAATACCCTTCGGTTCCCACGACAATTCTCTTATTAGGATCCTCATTGTGCTTATTTCTAATATAATCCGCCGCTTCTTTTATGCCAATTCCTGACGTCCACTCTTGAAAATATCCTGATCTTTCGCGCCATGGAAAATTGGCTTTCTCAGGGTTAGTTACCAAGAACCAGTCAAAGACTCCCGCCTGGACTATAAAGATAGCAAAAGCCAAAAGCGTTATATATTTCCACTTACCAACTAAACTACTGAAAGCCCCGGCGGCAAACACATAAAGAGGCGGAACCAAAAAGAGAATATATCTTAAAGTAAAGCTTTTTGTATATTCGGCCTCAAACATTAGCGGTGCCAAAAACCAAGCACCGAGTATCAGAATATATTTTCTGTGCTTCTTGAAATTTATTATTATTCCAATGGCCGCCAAAAGCATTAGCCCTAAAGGCCCCATTGCATATAGCCAGCTAAAAGTTACCGGAAGATTGTATTTAATCGGGTCAGTCGGATTAGTTAAGATTCTTGAAAGCGGAAAAACATAATCCTGAGTGCGGGAGGCTAGCATCCCAAAGCCGGGTCCCAAACGTTGAATGTTATACATTCCGAATGCAATAAAATAAATTACCGCCAAAAGCCCCATATATTTGAACAGATCCTTCGGTTTTTTAAGTAAAATTACTGCCACCGGAATTAACGCGGCGAAAAAAAGTGCGGGAGATTTGGTTAAGGACGCCAGGCCCAGTACAAAACCCGCTATCATTGCCAAATCAAGTCTTAAAGACTCGGACACCCGAAGACTCAGATAAAGGGTCCATATGCCTAAGCATGTCAGCATTGAATCAACCAAAGCCATCCTGTCAAAAAAGAGGGATAGGGGTGATAGCGCCCAAAGTACTGAGGCAAAAAGAGCAGCCAACTTTGACTTAAAGATATAGTAAGTCAAAACGAATAAACCGATCATGCTCCCAATCCCTGAGACAGCCGAAAGCAGTCTCCCTGCGAAAAGCGGAACTGTTAAACGCTTGACGTAAAACATCAGGATCCACATAAAAAGAGGCTGTTTTCCGTCAGATAACGGCAAAAATCTTAAGGTTGGCTCAGAATTCATAATCTGACTCCAACGTATATAAATAGCCTCGTCCGCAAACACAGGGAGAATGGTCAGGTGGAATATTCTGAGGCCAAATCCGATAACAAAAACACCCAATCCGGCCAATACAACCCATCCCCACTCTTTCCAAAACTTCTTCACAAAATTCATAATTTTGCCAAGCTTTGCTTACTAGGGCTTTGACTGGCCAAGCTTTGCTTATTCGTACTCAAATTTTAACATAAAGGGCTCCTTTAGACACGGTATTTTCCCTGAAGAGCGTTGATACGTACCATAAGAAGACCCCGAAGGCCTTCGATTGAATCTTTAATCGGATCTACTTTTGTTCCTTCCTTGTGATACCAATCAACCGGAACTTCAGCAACTTTATAACCTAGTTTTCTGGCAACATATAAGACCTCCAAATCAAATCCGGCGGTAACTGAGGCGCCTTCACTTTTATTTTTTGAACTGAATATCTCAAGGTGTTTGAAAATTTCTTTTGCTGCTTGCGTCGTAAAGGCTTTGAAGCCACATTGTGTATCTCTAAATGGAAGTCTCAAAACCAAAAATCTCAATACCGAAAATCCATAGGCCATAATTTTCCGGATTAAAGGAGCCCCCTCTCTTCCATGACGCGATCCGATAACCACATCATATCTTTCCTCAAATTTAGGAAGTATTTTCCCAAGTTGGTCGATGGGCGTCGCCTGATCAGTATCCGTAAATATGATTACACTACCTTTAGCTTTTAACATTCCCGCAATCACTGTTCCACCTTTTCCTCTATGAGGTTCTTTCATGACTGTAAACCCGTTGTGTCGGCCGCTAAATTCTTCCGCAATTTTTACAGTTCCGTCTGTCGATCCGTCATCAACAAATAAGATCTCCCAGGAATAACTCTGCTTTTTCAGGTAATTATAAACCGAGTCCAACACTCCGGTACGGAGATTGTGTTCTTCGTTAAACGCCGGCATCACAACGCTAAGAAATGTTTTCACTTTTTTGGTATTCTTTGTCTCTCCTGAACGACTATTCCCCCAAATCTATCCTCCTTTATAATCCTACCAATTCCTTCCTGCCTATCAAGCCAGGCCTGAAGACGTTCGGGATGATCAGGATCAGCTTCATACAAAGTATAAAGTAACGGTATGTTTTTATCCAACGGCAGTCGTTGATATTTTTGGCTACCTTGCCATTCAAAAAGGTATTGATAAGCATATGGAATGACAGGGGGAACATATTCATCGACATTAAAGTCTCTTCCATTGGAAGCTGCGTACACCCAGTCAATCGCCTTCAGTTGATTTGAAAAGGTAATGATTTTCGGGTCATTCAGAGAAATAAAATATGTTTCTTTAAATCCAATCGCATTTTTAACAAGTAGCGTGATAACAAAAACAACAATTGTCACTCTTCCTAACCATTTATTTGAAATTGACATAAAAATATAGGAAAAAATTAAAATCCAAATCAAATAATATCCGGTAAAGTAGTAGTCATAAATTGCACCAAGATTACCTATAAAGAATAACGTACCGATAAATGGTGCTGTCGAAAGAATAAACAGGATCTTGAATTTATCATCCTTCCAGAATTTTTTCCAACCGGCGACCATAAGAGCTATAAAAATAACAAAAAATGGAGCGAACAATATTCCTCCGTTTATCCAAAATTTTGAATAAAACAAATTATAATCATACGGAAGTCGATCGCCTATTATTTGTAAAAAATTAATGGTGAATGTTTTTTCATGGAAAATAAATTGATATAGAGCACCACTCAAAACACCAGGGTGGCGAAGTTCAAAAAGGCCCTGGGGAACTAAGGTAACAAGAAAAGAAATTAAAGTTAAAAGAATTATTTTGAAATTGGGTAAAATATTCCTTTTTAGATAAAGGATAAAAATAATTGCAGGGATGTAAAATATTTCCGTTGCGGCACTAAATTGAAGAGATAGGCCTACCATAAGACCAATCAAAGGAAGAGCCCATACCCGCTTATCAAGAAATTTGAAAAGCGCCCAAATCAAAATAACGCTGACCAGAAGTGTGGGGGTCGGATCCGAAAGCCAGCGGGAGGCTCCGACTATATAATATGAGACTGAGGCAATAAATGCCGCCAAAATCCCGACCTTTCTTCCCCCGATTTTTTCACCCAATTTATAGAGAATAAATACTGCAGAGATTGAAGTCAGTATTAAAAAAATATTGGGCCAAAGGGGATTCCCACTACCCAAAAAGTAAAATGGTGTAATCAGCCAGTAATACCATGCACCCCTAAACATCCCTGTAAAACCCATCATCGGCCCGATTAAAAATGTTTTACCTTTATGAATAAAGTCCCAGATTACAAGGGCATCCCTGCCCTGGTCATACCAAAAACCAAGAAGTTCATTAATACGAAATAGTCTAAGAAATGATGCTAATGACAAAATGATTATCGGGAGATGATTGTCCGAAAAGAACTTCTTAACTTTTTTTGGCATACTTTCTGGCAGCCCTAAGAACTTTATCGACAGCCTGATCAAACGGCAACCCTTCGATTCTTGCTCCGGCTGCGGCTTTGTGGCCCCCGCCTCCGACCTCCTCCGCAATTTTGGAAACATCAAAACCGGAACGGGATCTAAAACTTACAGAAAGAACTTGATCGTTTGTTTCCACCATTACTATTCCGAAATCCGTTCCTTTGACTATAGGGAAAAACAAATTGGCAACGTCCTCCTTGGCATAAGGATACTCCCCAAAATCCTTAT
Organism: Patescibacteria group bacterium; assembly: GCA_041480845.1. GTDB lineage: Bacteria > Patescibacteriota > Microgenomatia > UBA8517 > UBA8517 > LCIL01. The sequence continues at coordinate 30,618 of JBGPAU010000002.1, forward strand.
ATGTGGAAAGTGAAATCGCTGACCAAATAAAATTATCTTCAATTTTCATATTTTCAATAAATTTACCCCACATTTTTACTTCTTTAAAATCAATATTTCTGTAAATGTTATAAATTATTTTGTCCTTATCGGCCCCTAAATCCATAAGCGATGCTGCAATTCTAAGGGTTCCCTCTCCAACATTTTGATATTGAAATGATCCCGTATCTCCGATTATTCCGGTCAAAAGGCATTCTCCCACCTCTTTATCTACTACAACGCCCCAATCCTCAAAAATTTTATATAAAAGTTCTCCTGTAGAAGTAATTTTAGTATCTATCAAATTAACTTTTCCAAACTTTTCGTTTGAAATATGATGATCGATCACAATAGTATTAATACTGGGCTTGTCACTGTCTTTCAATCCGGTAACCATTGCGTAAGTTGATGAATCAATTACAAGAAAAAGATCATAGCTTGAAAAATCGAAGGTTGAAAAATTTACCCTCCAAATAGAATCCGCTCCGTTGAGAAAACCCAAATCGGACGGGATGTCACTTGGACAAATTATTGTTACATCCTTGCCTAATTTTTTCAGCACCATGGAAAGGGCTAAGGCACTCCCCACGGAATCCGAATCAGGACCCCTGTGGCAGTTGACCAAAATCTTTTTAGCCTTTTTAATACTTTCTAAAATTTCTGTAGATTTTTTGTAATTCATTTTGTATGACCAAGCTTAAAAAGCGTCCCTCCCCAAACCGGCCATTCGTCAACTATTTTAGTCCATCCGAAATTAGTAATCCAGGCGGAAGGATTATGAACCGGGTCACATTTTTCTCTTGGGAATTCGCAAACAACAAAAAGCTGATCTGTCACCGTGAATTTGAGTGATGAGGGGTCGGTATCAACTACCTTAGCTCCCCAAATAATCAGAAAGTATTGGTAAACATCCCGATTGTTAAGATCTGAAATAGTAGCTATATTAAACCTCTTCCCACTTGCCTTTTCCTGTATTACCTTTGCTACTGAAATAGCCCGCTGCATTTGATAGGTCGGGTCAGACAATACTGGTGAATTTATCAGATTAATTGACACCAAAGACAAAAAATATACCGAAAATACTGAATACCAAATTTTCGATTTCCAGATATTCCCCGCAATGGCGCCAATTATCAAAAACGGAGCGGGAAAAAGGAAACCAAGATAGTGATCAAAAACAGGGTTCTTGTAAACAGAAAATCCCGCCAGTCCCAGTGCCAACCATAAAAGCACCAAGCCTAATGAACTTTTAATTTTTTTATTTATAAATGCCCAAATAAAAATAAACAAGAAAAGTGCCAGTGTAATAACGCTCAGACATAAATTTTTTGAAGAAATTAAATTAGATGCAACCATAAATGCCGCAGAGCCGACCCTTGAAAAAGCGGGTCCGAGTAAAAAGCCGACGTCTTTCCCACTGGTAACAAGCGTTTCAATGGCCTTAAGATTTGTACCTCCGTGCCGGATATCAAAAATCAAAAGCGGCGACATCAACACCAAAAATAAAGAAGCACCAATTATGGATTTTTTAACGAAGAGACTGCCTGGATCGGTTTTCCTTACATTGATAAATGATAAAATCCAAAATATAAATAAAGTTGGTGACAAAAGTAGTCCTAGGTAGTGAGACTGTAAAACAAATGCAAACGAAATTCCCAAAACGATTAACCAATTAAACTTGTTTTCCTTCCAGACTTTCCAGATAGAATAAATGCAAAGGAGCGCAAAAAATGGCATTATATTTGGGTTCCACGAAGACCTTGAAAAATTTATTACTGTCGGCGAAATTGCATATAATCCGGCGGATATTAAACCTGCAGTTTTGCCAAACCATTCGCGCCCAGCTAACCAGACGAAAAACACAGTAACAACGCCCAACAACGCAATCTGCACCGCCGGCCCCACCGGAGAAAAGTTGGCGATTAGTAGTGCCGGAGCCATCATGTAGTAATAGAGCGGTCCCAAATACATATTGCCGATAGAAGTACCGGGCCCGATAAGAGGAGGGTGAAGTTCTGTAAGAAACCTTCTGACTATAATGACATCGCGTCCTTCATCCCCTAAAAAAGTCATGTACTGGTCAATTTTATACAGCCGCAAAAATGCGCTGACTGCCAAAATTATCAGCAATACCCAAAATTCCACGGGGCTTTCTTTAATCCAATTTTTAAATTTTAATGCAATTTTTTCCACAGCCGCAGTAAATCAATAAAACTCTTAAATATAACATTCAAATTTCTACCCGTGCCAACGCCTTTCAACCTGGGATAATGCGTTACGGAAATCTCTGCTATTCTGAAACCTTCATTTCTGGCTTTTATTAAAAGTTCACTGCTGATAAAAGCTCCCCTTTGGCTCTCAAGATGTGGAATCGTTTCGATAACTTTCTTGGAAATCAATTTAAATCCGCAATCTATGTCGCGGACTTTCAGGCCAAAAAGCATAAAGACCGTCAATTCCCAAAGTTTGCTTGTTATTTTTTTAAAAGTGGAGACTTGTCTTTTTTTATAATAACCGATGACAAGATCTGCATTGGCTTCTCGACGCTTCGCGATAAAATCCGTAATTTCGGCAAAATCAAATTGCCCGTCCGAATCCGTAAAAGCAATCCACGGGTATTTGCTTTCATATAAACCGGATGCGATAGAAGCACCATATCCTTCATTCACTTTGTGTGTTATAACACGAATTCTTTTTTCCGACTGTGCCAGCTCTCTAATTAATTCCGGTGACTTGTCGGTTGACCCGTCATTAATGATAATTAGCTCCCACTCCTCCGCCACATTCTGAAGTACTTCTTTTGTAGCCAAAACCACACTTTCAAGATTTGCTTCTTCATTATAAATGGGTAAAAAAACCGAAAGTTCGTCAATTATCTTGGCCACATACGCAGTCTAGCATATTACGCCTGCATCGTGCTAATATCTAAGGTACATGAAGGGAGTATTTAAGGGACTGGCTATTGCCACCTTGTTATCGCTTGTTCCGACGTTTTTGATTTGGCTTCCATTAATATTGCGTATGGGCACATTCTGGAGTATTCCTTTACCCCAAAACGGTATGGCTACAATTGTTGCTAACTATGATGGTCCTCTTTATTTGGTCGCCGCAAAAACACTCTATAATAAGACGCAAATTGGGGCTAATTTTCAGTTTCCATTACCCACAGAATACTACACCGCGCATTTTCCCCTTTTCCCTATTCTTATAAGACTTTTCGGCTTAGTAACTAATTACCCGTATGCGATGTTGATTGTTACGGCCCTATCGTCAATTTTGGCCATCTATTTTTTTATGAAACTAATCTCTCAGTATGTTGAGAGGAAAGGTGTTTTATTCCTAACTTTTCTTTTTTCAATATTCCCGGCAAGATGGCTTATTGTAAGATCCGTCGGGTCTGCCGATCCTCTTTTCGTGGCTTCGGTAATTGCATCTCTTTACTTCTTCAAAAATAAGAAATACTGGTTGGCCGGGCTCTTGGGTGCAATCGCCCAATTGACTAAATCCCCCGGAATCTTACTCTTTATCTCCTATTTGATTTTTCTTTTGATACCGGTTATCAAAAATAAGATTTTTGTACCTGCCGGCAAATGGATTGAGAATCTTAATCTTAAAAAAACCTTCCCGATTTTGCTAATTCCGCTAAGCCTTATAGCCGTTTTTAGTTTTTATAAGATTGTTCAGGGAGATTTTTGGGCATATTTCCATTCGGGAGATAACATTCACCTGATTTTCCCGCCATTCCAAATATTCAACTATTCGTCCCCCTGGGTAGGAACATTCTGGCTGGAAGAAATAATTTTTATATATTTATTGGGGGCAATCGGAGTTTACAAGCTTTTTCAAAGGAAAGAATACGAACTGGGTACATTTGGAGTAATATTTTTCTTCCTGTCGCTATTTATCGCACACCGGGATTTAATGAGATATTCCCTTCCTCTGGTACCTTGCTTATTTGTGGCATTTTCCGATACTTTAATTAAGAAAGAATTTAAAATCGGGCTCATGGTAGTAATTATTCCGATTTACTTGTATTGCCTGGCATTCATTTCCCAAAACGTGATGCCAATTGCAAACTGGGGGCCATTCCTGTAAATAAGCATGGGTTTTTACCAAAACTTCAGTCTAATCTTGTATGAGCGAGGTTCCCCGGCATTGGAGACTTAACCAACAAAGATACAATCTCGTAGGAGAGAAATGTCCCCATTGTGAAACTTTGATGTTTCCCCCAAGAGATATTTGTATTGACTGTGGGCAGTCGGCGAAAGAAACAACGGGAGAAATATATTCGAGCCTTAAGATTTCTTTGCCCAGGGAAGTTCCCACGTCTTCCAAATAAATAAGTTATAAACGACGTAGTTGTATGGAACTACTACAAAAATGAGTGCAAATACCAACGCCACCAGATGAACCAGGGATGTATCTCCGAATAATTTAGTTGCTCCCGAAACAATAAACGGCTGAACAATAACAGCAAAAAGTGATGAGAAATTAAATTTAAGGAATTGAACAATCAAATCTTTAAATGAAGTAATAATTTTATCTTTAAAAGTCCAAATATTATTGAATATAAAGTTCGATATTATTGCCATTTCCGTCGCAAAAAGAGTGGCCCAGTAAGTTGTGAGTCCAAAACGCTTAAGGAATTCCAGTCCCAGATAATTGACCACAAAGCCGGTAAAACCTACAACCGCAAACTTCAAAAATCTCATCTTATCTTTGATACCCAATATAATTGCCAGTTTAAATGTGGCAACCATTTCCTTCCAATTAAATTTGGATTTATCCGATACGCGTGACGCAAATTCGAGCGGGACTTCGACAGTTTTGCCCGAGTTTTTCATGGATTGATATAAGAGATCGACTTTATAGGCAAACTTGTCCAAATCGCGTAATTTCTCCAAATCAATTTTATCTAGTACCCCTTTGACCCTTGTTAATCTGAAACCGGTCGTTAAATCATGAATTTTGAAATTAAGAAGGACTGTACGAATAAATAAATTTCCAAAAAAGCTTACCGCTTTCCGACTTGCCGCCCACTCCTTGGGAACTGATCCACCTTTTATGTATCTGCTACCGATAACATATTCGGCCCCGTTCAGGTACGCATCAACCATCGGCTTTACAAAACGCGGGGGATGCTGAAAATCGGCATCCATTTCCATCACAGCATCCGCTTTAAGTTCGCGGACGGCATACTGCATTCCTCTTACATAAGCCCAGCCAAGACCGGATTTGTCCTGCTCAATAATATGAATGTTCGCATAAGCTTTTGTAGCTTTTTCTACGATATCAGTTGTTCCGTCAGTTGAATGATTATCAACGATAAGCAGCTGCATATCAGCGTCGATTGCCGGAAACTCTCTTTTTACGAGTTCCTCGATTATTCTTTTGATATTTTCCGCCTCGTTCCACGCAGGCATCACAATCACAACTCTGCTCATACCGTTTAACTTTATCAGCTTTCACTGGTAAAATACAAGAAGTATGAAAATTGATGTTTTAACACTTTTCCCCGAAATGTTCACGGGGCCTTTTGATGCCTCGATTATCAAACGTGCGCAAAGCAAAGGACTAATAGAAGTCTGTGTACACGATCTGAGGATTTGGGGTGAAGGCGCCAGGCGTAATGTAGATGATAGGCCTTACGGCGGAGGTGTGGGTATGATACTCCGTGTAGATATCCTCGACACGGCAATCTCAAAACTAAAAACCCAAAACTCTAAAGTAATACTTTTCGACGCCACGGGAGAAAGATACACCCAAACTAAGGCTCAAGAACTTTCGAAACAGGAACATTTAATCCTAATCGCCGGTCACTATGAAGGAGTTGATCACCGGGTTCACGAACATTTGGTTAATGAGGTAATCTCAATCGGAGATTATGTTTTAACCGGAGGGGAAATTCCGGCAATGGTACTAGTCGATTCCGTTATCCGTCTACTTCCAGGGGTTTTGGGCAAAGACGAGTCATCTGCTGATGAATCCCACAAGGAACCAGGCTATTTGGAATACCCACAGTACACACGCCCCGAAAATTACAAAGGCTGGAAAGTACCAAAAGTTCTTCTTTCCGGAAATCACAAGGAAATTGAAAAGTGGAGAAAATCTTAATTTTCCTTCTTCCACCTCGAAGCTGGAGCGGTAACTCTACCAAGTTTTTGACCGGCCCACAAAATTGCGGTTACAAGAAAATATTGTAACGGTCCGTGATACCATTTTGCGGCTTTTACCAATCTTTCGTTTGATAAACCGAGACCGGCTTTTTTTGATGCCTGACCGTGATGATGAATAAAATCTGCATCCGGAACATAATAAACCGGAATATTGTTTTCTTTTGCCCTCCGACAATAATCAATGTCTTCAAAATACATAAATGTTGCCTCCTGTAACATTCCAATTTCATCTTTTACACGATCTGGTATTAGAAAACAGGCCATTACGGCACCTTCTACTTTAGTAATATTTTTGTCGGGAGGGGGAAACATAAAATAACTCCCATGACGGCCTAAAAAATATTCCTCAAAGGCATGCCAGGGCGTTGGTAGCATAAAACATGAGTCTTGGAGTTTGCCATCGTCAAAAAATAATCTGCCACTATATATGGCTCTGTCTCCGTATTTCTTTTCTGCCTCGAGAATATTCGTTATACCATTCGGCATAACTTCTATATCAGAATTAAGCATTAGAATATTTTTACCCAACGAAAAATTGATCATTTGATTATTCCCGGCCGCAAAACCATTATTTTCTTTATTTGAAATAAACTTAACCTGAGGGTAAGCGGATTGCACCTCTTTTCGACACGGATCATCAGGAGAATTATCCAGAACAATAACTTCTGCGCCTTCCCCAATATCACTAAACCCCGATTTTCTATCATAGATACTTTTTAACAGTCGAAGAATTAAATCGGTTGTTTTGTAATTAATAATGATGATAGAAAGCTCAAGTGGATATTCTACATTCTCAGGTTGTTTAGCCCCTTTCCATCCCCACATTCCCCGAAAATAATCGATAATTCCCTCCCTTTGCGCCGGTCTTCCTGTAATCAAAAGCCTAAAAGCTTCCCTAAATAGGGCAAATTTTGTTCTGAAACCGGCATATTTGCTTCCAAACCATAACCTGTTCCTTGTAATGAGATAGTCGCTCCAGGAAGATCCGATTCCAGTAGTCCGCGATACTTTATGATAAATATAAGTGCTGCCTACATACCACTGTTCGTATTCTGCACGTTTTATCCGCTCGATCCAATCTGCATCTTCATAGTAAGCAAATAATTTCTTTTCAAAATAACCAACTTTCTCAAGTACCTCGCGTTTTACAAGAACACAGCATCCTGTCGTGAAACCCGTTTTCTCTGTTTTATTAAACTGCCCTTCATCGACTTGGTCTATACCTCTATGGACAGACCTGACATTATCCCAATCAAAACTGCCCCCTGCATACCAGATAACTCTTCCCCAGTCCTTTTTTGTATATTTCTCTTTATAAAATTCAAATTCAGGAGCGAAATAAATTTTCGGTGAAACGAGTCCGGCTTTTGGATTATCTTCAAACACCTCAAGCATCTTCTTTAATAAATTCTTGTCCGCTAGAAGTGTATCGTTATTAATAATCAAGATAAAATCCGCACCCCACTCCTTTGCATATTTCATCCCGATATTAAATCCACCCGCAAATCCCAAATTCTTACCCGTCTGCTTCCAGACAACATTCGAAAATTTTTCTATAACTCCGCGTACCGAAATATCAGAGCCGTTATCAACCACAAGCCATAATACTTCCAAACCGTCTGTATCCAGGTTTTTTGATGATTCAAGATACTCTTCAGTATCCAGGTGATTATTAAAGTCTACCGTGACAACTGCTACTTTAGTCATACAAATTTCAATATATCATGGTAAATGCCGGCGCGGAGTTTATCTCCAATTAGACTAAAAATTAGCCACCTCTCTGCTACCCCAAACCAAATAACAACTTTCATCATTAAATCGTAATTCGGGTAGTATCTTTTAAGGTAGTACTTTAGACCTTGGATCTCACGAGTCAAGGGTTTTCCTTTATCAAAACCTGAGCTAGCTTTGTCCAAGTGGGTAATTTCAAATGAGGGTGTATACCAAATTTCAAATTTCAGGTTATTAATCCTACGGCACCATTCAACCTCCTCCATATACATAAAAAAATTTTCATCAAAACCTTTGGTTTTCTCTACAACCTCACGCTTCATAAATAAAAATGCCCCCATAACCCAGCCCACCTGACGATCTTTCTCAAAAAATTGTTTTTGTCTTGGATGAACCGGTCTTACCGAAAATCTATCCAAACCGAGCATCCAGAGAACTGTATTAAAAGGGTCAGGCAAAAAACCGGCTGATGGCTGCATTCTGCCATCTCCAAATTTCAATCTGCAACCCAACACGTCACAGCTTTCACTGTCCTTTATAAATTGGGTGGCTCTTGATAAAGTTTCAGGAGCGACTAATACGTCTGTGTTAAGAAATAAATAATATTTTGTTCTTTTGTTTGAGGCTTTAATACCTAAATTGTTACCTTTGGCAAATCCTAAGTTTTCAGCAGGTTCCAAAAGTTTTACCCAAGAATATTTATCTTTAATAACGTTTCCCGTTCCATCCATTCCGTTTTCAATAACAATTGTTTCAACAGGTCTTCCTAAGTAATCAATACTTTTTTTCAGTTTGTCTAAACACTCACAAGTCAAACCCTTGGTATTATATGTACAAATAATTACTGTTATTTCAGGAGTTGCGTCTTTATGCATAATTTATCCCCTTTTCGATTTTCCACAAACGATATTTTTCTAAAATGGAAATTCCCAATTTTACGATAATCATAATGGGCCACGGTCCCAGTTCTTTCGAGTGCTTATTGACAAATATCCTCATTGCCATCGCGGCTGATTTTGCCGATTTTATTTTTGTTTCTTTAGCTACAACCACTTTTGATGTAGACCATAGACCGGAAGATGACCCTTTATAATGCACCATTATTTCTGACGGTTCATACCAAATCTTATAGCCCGCTTTTTTTATTCTGTAGCAAAGCTCTATATCTTCACCATTCCACCAGTAGTCTTCATCCCACCAATTAATTTTATCCAATACTTTCCGTTTAATCATTAAGAATGTTCCAGAGATGCAATCAATAAAGTGGTCTTCATTTGTATCTAAATATGTGGCCTCATATCCGGCAAGGAGCTTTACTTTAGGAAACAGCTTTGAAAGTCTTGTCCAATAACAGATAGAATTCCAAATCGTAGGAAGTCCCCTGTGACATGAATAATCAAGTTTTCCGTTAGGAAGCATAACCTTACAGGTTATAGCCCCTAGCTCACCCCGGTTTGTCAGAATTTCCAAACATTTTTTAATCGCCCTGCCTTTTACCTCAGTGTCTGGATTTAAAAACAAAACCACGTCACCCTTAGTAATTTTTCGAGCCAAATTATTGCCCACCGCAAATCCCGTATTTATATCACTTGTAACCAGGTCTACTTCAGGGAAATTTTTCTTGACCATATCGATACTGCCGTCAGACGAAGCATTATCAACCACTATTATTTGAAGATTTTTTTCATTATAGGAGTCATAAACAGCCTGAATAGCTTTCTTCAGCAATTTTTCTACATTATGAGATAGAATTACTACGGACAAGGTCATATGAGGCTATTATACAGCTCTATAGACAAGCTTATCTACTATCTGCTTCCAGGAGCTGAATTTAATTTCTAATTCTTTTTCAGTCCTTACCACCTTCAGCCCCCCAAATTTTGGGTATCTAACTGGACTATCTGCATTTTTAAGAAAATCGTCAATACTAATTCCTTTTACCGCTTCTTTCTTACCTCTTACCCTCTCAATCAAATAAGACACCAGTTCAAATGGGGTTGCTGTATCACTAGAGCTGGCATGAAATATTCCCTTAAGATTTCCGTCAATAATTTTTTCTAAAGCCTTGGCAACCTCGTCTACAAATGCAATTGAGACTTGCTGATCGATAAACATTGGGTGAAGCTTCCCTTCATCATATAGAGAGAGTGGTTTTCTTAAATAATCGAGCTTCAAGTCATATTTGACACTCACAGGATAAATTAACCTTAAAATCGTCGCATCTTTCCCAAACCTCTTAATTACTTCCTTTTCTCCAAGATTTTTTGTGTAGCCGTACCAAGTTAGTTCATCCTCTTTATAAGAACTCGGATGGTTTTCTTCATAAGGTCCTGGGTCTTTCCCAGATCCCGAAAAAATCATATCTGTCGAGATCTGAATAAAATGACAATCGGCAGGAAGTGCCTCAATCAAGTTCTCAACTCCGACAACATTTATTCTGTAACAATCAGCGTTTTTATCGCCTCTTTGTTTTTCAGCCTCGCCAACATTCGTATACGCGGCAAAGTTTACCACGGCATCAGGATTTACGCGCCTAACAGTTTTGGCCACATCTTCTTTATGTGTCAGGTCAAATTGGGGATACCCCGGAGTTATAAAATCATACTTATTTTTATAAAGTTCAATAAATTTGGATCCAACCAAACCAGAGGCGCCCGTAACTAATATTTTCTTCATCATCTGATTGAAAAGCTTCGCTTACCTCACAAGTGGCAAGCTTCGCTTATCTTCCCATGAATTTATCAGGAAACACGTCCCTTAATCTAGGGTTACTTTTGTCTCTAGCCGAAATAACAGGTTTCTTGACCGGCCAATCTATCGCTAAATCAGGATCATTCCAAGCAATAGCGGTTGTGTCCTTACCATTGTAATACTCATCAACCAAATAAAAATATTCAACATCTTTCTTCCCCGTCACACATATTGAGTTTGCAACACCTTTGGGGATAAACAAGGCTTTGTGACTCTTTTCATCAAAACTAAATGTTTCCACCTTTCCAAAAGTTGGTGAGTCGGGTCTGATATCTACAAGTGCGGAAAACATTTTGCCGGTCGCCGGATAAACCAGCTTATTCCAGTTCTCGGCGTGCAGAGCCCTAATTACCCCCGGCTTTGATTTGGCATGATTCCATTGCTTAACATTGAACTCAAACTTGTTTACTTTTTCTAAGGCATTAAGCCTGACATTTTCCCTAAAAAAACCTCTATTGTCTTCGAAAGTGGGCATTTCAATTACTAAAAGCCCGGGAATTGATGTTTCTTTTATGTATTCTGCAAATTTTTCTGCCTGACGCCCCTCCTCGACTCCGTTATAGAATTTTTCGGAGTCTTCCTTAATCGGCCTCCACCAGGCCTCGTTTTCCCTAAACCACTTAACAGTTTCGGCGAGTTTGGCCTCAAAATCACGTGAGGGTTCCCAACCAAGCTCCTTTTTGATCTTTGAATAATCAATGGAGTATCTCCTGTCGTGACCAGGTCTATCTTTAACAAACTCAATATAGGAATCGTCTCTACCAAATAACTTCAAAAGCATTTTTGCAACAGCCAAATTATCAACTTTGTCATTGCCACCACCCACAAGATATGTCTCACCACTCTTGCCCCTATGTAAAACCGTATCAACCGCCCGGCAGTGATCACCAACATAAATCCAATCGCGAATGTATTTTCCGTCGCCGTAAATCGGGATTTTCTTTCCGTCAATTAAATTGGTAATGGCACGGGGAATAAATTTCTCAGTATCATGAAATGGCCCAAAATTGTTTGAGGAATTGGTAATTATTGCATCCATTCCGAAAGTCTCGTGATAGGCACGAACCAAGTGGTCCGAGGCTGCTTTACTGGCCGAGTATGGACTTCTGGGATCGTAAGGGGTATTCTCCGAAAACTTTTCTTTTCCGGTTAAAGGAAGTTCTCCAAAAACCTCATCTGTCGAAATATGATGAAACCTCTCAACCTTATTTTTAAGACAAGCGTCCAAGAGATTTCGGGTTCCCAGGACATTTGTTAAGATAAAGTTTTCCGGGTTTTCAATGGATCTGTCCACATGGGTTTCGGCGGCAAAATTAACAACATGCGTAATTTTATTTTCCTTCATAACCGTGTCAACTCTATCCCGATCGGCAATATCGCCCTTAACAAATTTATAATTTGGGTTTAACTCCACATCGCTCAAACTCGATAGATGCCCGGCGTAAGTAAGTTTGTCATAATTAACAACAAAATAATCCGGATATTTATTCAAAATATAGCGAATGAAGTTAGAACCAATAAATCCTGCGCCCCCGGTTACAAGAAGTCTCATTCCAGATTCACTCCTTTCCTCATAGCCCAATATAAATTGGTCTTAAGAAGTGAGGCGGGGGTACCGGCGTCTGACCAAAAACCCTTAAGTTCTACCCAATCAAGCTTGCCCCTTCTCAAATATTCATTGTTTATATCGGTTACCTCAAGCTGTCCTCTTTCTGAAGGTTTAAGAGTCCTAATTATGTCAAAAACATCGTTATCGTAGATATATAAGCCGGTAACGGCAAAGTCTGACTTCGGCTCTTTGGGTTTTTCCTCAATCTCGAGAATTTTTCTCTTTAGGTCACTTTTTGGACGGGAAAAGACCGGAACTCCAAATCTCTCAGGATCCGCGACTTTTTTCAAAAATATGAAGGCTCCATCCTTGAATGACTTGACTGCCTGACTTATATCTGTATCTGTGGTGTTGTCACCCAAAATTACTGTAACTGGGCCTCCGTCTGCAAAATCCTGCGCGAGTCCCAAAGCATCCGCAATTCCCCCGTCAGTTTTTTCCTGAAATGTGTACTCGATATGTTTTATACCGAAATCTGCCCCGTTCTTTATAACACTCAAAAAATCCCCTGCGTGGGGGCCCCCGGTAACGATTAATATTTCTGTTATACCGGCATTGACCAAAGTTTGGATAGGATAATAGACCATCGGTTGGTCAAAAACCGGCAAAAGATGTTTGTTTGTAGCGTGAGTCAGAGGATAAAGTCTGGTCCCCAACCCTCCTGCTAATATGATTCCTTTCATATAAATTTATAAGATGAAGTGCAAATATAGCATAGAGGGAAAACAAAGTCAAATAACTTATAGTCTTAATACTATAAGTTGTATCAGGTGTGTTTGTCGGCTACAGTAGAAGCTCCCCAGCTTTCAGGCTTGGTTTTAGCCTTATAACCGTTGCCTTGAACCATGCCCACTACTTCCCTGATCATTTCCCGGGTGGGCCCCATCGGGCCAACATCTATGTGTATCTCAAGGTCGTATTTGGCCGGTGAAACGGCTTCCCTAAGAAGCGGCACTATCTCCTCGGCTGTAGCCAGCGACATGGCTGTTTCCATATAGATTTTATCCCTTAAAACGGGCACTTTTTGCACTTTTATTTTTTTCCAAAAATACCTCGCTCCGCTTCCCGTCCTATGCACAATCAGGGCCGTGACAAAGTCTATTTCGCCTATTCCTTTAACATGCTTAGTCTGCGAATCCGAGCCTATCACGACACGATAAAATCTCTCAGGCTCCTCATTGATAAATTCCGATATCTCCGATACTGCCTGAGACGGGGTCATCTTACCTTTGGTTGGGCTTATAAATAGGCCATCTTTTGTGTCCATTCAGGTTTAAGATTATACGCTTTTTGTGCCTCGAAGTTAAATTTTGAGGTTTTTAAGGTATTCCCTGAAATCACCGTTTATATCAGGGTGGTCCAGGGCAAATTCGACTACAGTTTTTAAATATTCGATCTTATTGCCGGTATCGTAATATTTTCCATTTTCAATTTCGCATGCATAAATAGGAACTCCCTGCTCGCGCAGAACATTAATAGCATCAACTAACCATATTTCTCCACCTTTGCCGGGCTTAAGTTTTCTAAGAGCGTCAAATATTTCCGGAGGCAATATGTAGGCCCCGTGCGTGGCCAAATTCGAAGGAGCCTCTTCGGGAATGGGTTTTTCGACAATTTTTTTGATTTTAAAAACTTTACCTTCAACCGGTTCAAGTTCGGCGATACCGTATCTTGAGAGGTGATCCTTGCTTTCAATCCGCACTCCCGAAATAACCACTCCCCCGTACTTATTCCAAACATCAATCATTTGTTTAAGTCTGGGGGGGTCGGACTTTATAAACTCGTCTCCCCACATAACAGCAAAGCTTTCGTTTCCGATAACTGCCTCCGCAGCAAGTACCGGAGTACCGTTTCCATAGGCTCCCTTCTGACGGACGTAAACAAAATTTGCCATTTCGGCAATCCTTCTGAGTTCCTCGAGTTGTTTTACTTTTCCCGCGGCCAGCAAGTTATTGACCAATTCGGCATTCGGACTATCAAAGTGGTCCTCAATTGCACGTTTCGAGGCGCCTGTAACTATAACAATATCCTCAACCCCGCTTTCCACGGCCTCCTCTACAACATATTGAATCACGGGTTTATCGACTATCGGAAGCATCTCTTTAGGCATAGCCTTTGTTTGAGGAAGAAAACGGGTACCAAAACCTGCTGCAGGGATTACAGCTTTCCTAATTTTCTTTGTATCAGGCATAGTTTGAAGTATATCACGTTCGAAGAAGCAAAGAGAAAATAATTACAAAGCCCAGTGCCGCAACGACAAGGTACTCAATAAAAGTTTCTATATGTAAATCCTTATGAAGATAATGGTGTGTAACTCCCCAGGCAACATAGGAAAGGGAAAGAGCCAGAGCTACCGCGACCTGAAAATTTTTATCGTAGGAAAAAAGGATTAAGCCCGCAAAGCCCGCAAGAAGAATCCCAAAAAGTGCCATGTAGTGAGATAAGTGTTTAGAAATAGATTTCATATAATCTGTCCCGCCTTTAATATTAATATTACAGCTAAAATCATTCCAAAATAAGCCAGGTGTGCCAGGGTTCGCCCGCCGATGCGTGCAATCCTTTGTCTTCGAACCACGATTAAATCAATCGACAAAACCAAAATTAATATTCCTGTTACCAGAAGCGAAATATTTTTAGTTGAATTAAACGGCGAAATGAAGATGACAGCCTCACCCGAAGCGGGTGTTGGAGTCATTGTGGGGGCTGGTGTTGGAGTAGGAATAGGAGTAGAAGTAGGTGCGGAAGTTGATTTCACCGTCGATGGAAGTACCTCTTTTGCTTTAGCTACAGGAATGGCAGCTTCGCCCGACAGGGGTGCTCCAAAAAATTGAACTATCACGGTTGTATCTGCTCCTGCCAAATTTCCTTCAACCACGCCTATCCCGATCTCACGGTAATTTGGATTTAAAATATTTTCTTTATGGGAAGGCGAATTCATCCAGGCGTTAATGGCCGAGGCGGCATCCGGAAAATCCCGGGCCAAATTTTCCCCGGCATATTTATATTTATAGCCAAATTTAAGAAAAAAGCTCCAGGGAGAAGTTCCGTCAGGGGCAAAATGAGCCCAGTAGCCTTTAGCAAGCATATCGTTGCCTTTTGCAAGTGCGGCTCCGTCTAGAGTCGAATTTTCGGTTAATGCCCCAAGCCCGTTTGCCACCCTTTGGGTATTGGTTAATCTAATGACTTCGGCAGGAGAAATATTGGCTGCATATCCCAAAACCTGAGGAAAGGCTTTATGCGCAAATCCCAATACCAACTGAAAAGCAATAAGGCCGACGGCAAGAAGTGAAAGACTACTTGAATGCAAAAGCTTAGCCTTCTGGTTGTTGCTTTCGTGAGGAATGAATAAATGTCTTAAGAGCTTAAAAAACTGCATTAATCCATATTACCATACCCATCAGGGTGATTTTTGTGCCAAAGGTAAGCGGTTTCTACAATTTCTTTCAGGCCGTATTTTGGCTGCCAGGCAAAATCTTTTTTGATTTTGGTAGTAGAGGCATAAAGCTCATCCGCATCCCCGGCCCGCCTTGTACTATATTTTATTTTTAGATCCATTCCCGTAACACTTTTTACCATGTCTATCACTTCTTTATTGGAAAAACCTTTACCGATTCCGGCGTTGTAGAAATTACTTTCCGCTCCACCAATCAGCTTTTGCATCGCAATCGAATGTGTTTCTACCAAATCCAAAACGTGGATATAGTCCCTGATATTGGTTCCATCCGGGGTTTTATAATCATTCCCAAAAATCTCAATTTCTTCACCTTTTAAGGCTTTTTTAATAATATTCGGGATCAGGTGGCTTTCCTCGGGGTGATCCTCGCCAATGCTTCCGTCAAGTGCCGCGCCGGCGGCGTTGAAATATCTGATTCCAATAAATTTTATTCCGTATGCCGCGTCATAATCTTCAAGCATTCTTTCCATTATGTATTTAGTTTCGCCGTAAGGGTTTAGGGGGTTTTGGGGATCATCCTCGGCTATCGGAAGTTTAACGGGATTTCCGTAAATTCCGGCGCTACTTGATAAAATAATTTTGTTCGTGCCGGCCTTTTTCATCGAATCGAGTAGATTCATAAATCCCAAAACATTATTTTCATAATATTTTTGGGGGTTTATAAACGATTCTCCCATTTGAATAAAGCTGGCCATATGAATTACCCCGTCAAATTTTTCCGAAGCAAGGAAGCCATCCAATTTCTCTTTCTCTGTAACTAAATCTATAATCTCCAATTTATAATCTTTAACCGCCTCCTTATGTCCCTGAGAAAGATTGTCTAAAATTACAGGGTCAAATCCTTTAGATTTAAGTTCACGAACCATGAAGCTTCCTATATACCCCGCTCCACCTGTTACCAGTATTTTTTCCATTTAATTAATTCCGAATTGTAGCAAAAATGTTTGAATTTTTTTAGGAAGCTTGGGTAAAAACCGGTAAATATAATAAATAACTACTCCTGCGCCAATTCCGTCAATGAGAACATCCCTTAGCCTGGCTTCTCTCCCTTGGGTAAACATTTGGTGATATTCGTCTGTTGCCCCGTATAAAAACGCTATTGCTACCGCCCAAACGGCAGCTTTTTTACGGCTTATACCATGCCCAATCAGACCCCGGTAAATTAGAACCGAAAGCACGCCAAATAAAAGAAAGTGTCCGATTTTTTTAACGGCAAAATCCTGCCAGTAAATTTGTGAGGTGGAAAGAACCGTTCCTGAAGAAAATTTAAAAATTAGGCCTGCCCACAATACCACCGGAAGCCAAAGGCTAAGAGATTTGATTATTTTTATTTTCACTCTCAATAGTATAGCTTTTTTTGGCACTCTTAATAATACTGAAAACCGAAAAACCAATTAGTCCCACACCTAAGGCGATAAGCCCGATAGCCAGTAGCGGCAACTTTATTTTTGGATTTTCGGTTAAATTCAGAGGAGGTTCTGTTGCGGGAGGACTCGGAAAAACTGTACTTTCCCCCAAAACCGCTTCCTCCGGTGTATTTAATGGCGTGGGGCTCGGAGTTGGTGTTGGCTTCGGAGAGGGTGTGCGAGCCGGAGTTGGAGATGGAGATGGAGTTTTGCTCGGGATAGGAGTAGAGGTAGGGTTACTCGTGGGAGAAAGAGTTGGAGACGGAGATGGGGTCGGCAAATTTAACGCAACAAAAATTGCATTACTATCCGAATAACTCGAGCAGCTGGAGGTATACCGTCGTAACTTTAATGTATAATTTCCATTATCCACCGAATTATCCTCACCGATTTTTACTATTAAAATTAGAGCACTGGTACTCGCGTCCGATACCTTAAAATAATTATGGCAGTCCTGACTTGTCATAATTTTGACCCAATCTCCGACATTATTTTTCATATATCCAAAATACGATTGCCCCGAACTTTGTTGGAAAGCGACCCTAAAATATGACTCGCTGGGAAGACCACTTATGCTTCCTGTCGTTGGCACTTCCTGTTCGTTGGAAGTTACATTAGTATCCGACAAATCCTGAAGGCTCATCGAAAACGCCGCCAGGACTTTTGAACAAAAAGAAAAACTGATAACTACAAATAAAACAGTTGTAAATATGTTTTTGATGACCCGATTCATCGAAGTGTATAGAATTACAATATATACATCATATCATATACTTGTAGTTTAATATTTTAGAATTATTGAAACTATGGGGTTTAATTTATGAAACCTACAATACGTAATTTATATGAAGATAAAGCACGTCAAGACCTCCGTCATCATTACGGACTCGATCATACCTCAGAGAACAGCCTCCCCCACCAACATAGCTTCCTCTAAATAAAATCCCGCTTTTAACAGCATGAACGTCACTTGAGGCATCGCTATCAATATCAATACCGTTGTGTGCACTATAAATCCTGCCAATATAAGTATTTCTTACTGCCCAAGTTGACCCGTATCCCTGATTAAACTGTATTTTCGGACTGACGGGCCAATCCCAAGATCCTGACGGATTGAAAGAATCGCCATCAGAGCTACCACAGGATGAACCTGAACAATCTGTAAAATCAATTCCACTTTTTAAGTAATTAAAAGGGTTTTGGGCAATACTTCCCTGACTCACTGTAAAATGAAGGTGTGTTCCCCCGGAGTTGCATGATGAGCCCTGAATGATTGTTGCAATCTTATCGCCCTGGTTAACATGTCCCACTTCAGTCTCCTGACCTCTCCCTGCGAGAATACCTTGTATAGCCTCATACTCTGCACTAGCTTCGGCTAATAGTCGTTTATAATTCGCTTCGCTATTTTGTGTATCCTTAAGCAGTCTTGCCTTTGCAGCTTTTTGAGTATTAAGGTTTGCTTGTTGAACTGTTAATTGTTTCTTCAAAGTTTCCTGATCAGTTTTTTGGCCTTGATAGGTTGTCTGAGCAGTTTGCAATTTATCAAGTAAATTTCTGTCTTCCTCTTGGATTTTTTGGAGATAATGCAGTCTGGAAGTCGCATCGCTTATGTCTATTGCCGAGAGTATAAAGATAAAATTATTTTCAAACCTAGAAAGTTTATATGTCTCAACAGCCCTCGAAGAAAAAGCGGCGGTTAAGGAGGTTAATGAATCTCCGAGTTGGTCAATCCTGCCACCGAGAAGAGTAATTTGGTCCTGAGTCTGAGAAATTTTGAGAGTCATTAATTTTATTTGGGCGTCGAACTGGGCAATTTGATTCGCGAGAGTATTTGCTTGCCCCTGAAGGTTCGTAACTTTCTGTTGACAATCGTTAATCCTGCTTGTAAGGCAAGATACGTCACCTTGATTGCATACCGAATCGCACGTCTGGGCACGGACAAAAACTACAGAACCCAAAAATAAAATTGAGGTTAGTATGAGGAGAAAGAATTTCTTTCCATCTATTTTCATCTTTCTTTTTTAACTCTGGAAATTGCTATCAGACTACCTGAAAGAGCTAAAAGGACACCGGCAAATAATTCGATGGTTAAAATTATTCCAAACAGTTCAAAGATCCCAATTGCGTCCCGCGGGAGGATTGGAATTTCTCCGAAATAGGCAACGACTGTCGGAGCCAAATATAAAACTGAAATAAACGAAACCGCCCATCCCAAGACCACGCCGAAAAGCGTGTATATAAAAGCTTCAATGATAATCGGACTTCTTATAAAGCCTTTGGTCGCTCCGATCAAATTAAGAATTTCCACTTCTTCCCGCCTGCCAACAACTCGCATACTGGTGATTACGAGAAGAACAACCAAAGATGTAGTAACCAGAAGCCCCACAAAGACAATTCCTCCGATCCTCACGTAAGTTGTAATTGTTTTTAACCTCGCAACAACGTCGTTTAGGCTGGTCTCGCCCCCCAAAGCCGCGGTAAAACCAACCGAGTCAACGATGCTTTCTCCCTTAACCTTATCAATAATACTTTGGGCAAAAGATAAATCCGTCACCGAAAATTCAAGTGATGCCGGAAAAATTGACGGGCTAACAAGCTGCCCCAAAAGCGGGTTATCGCTTGTAGCTTTTTTATAAATCGACAGGGCTTCCTCTTTGCTCACATATTTAATGTCTTTAATATGCGCGTCCGAAGCCAGATTGTGTTGCAAGCCGGCAATGCTGGTATCTGTAGCGTCAGACTTCAAAAACGCAATCACCTGAGGCCTGGTCTCAAAATAAGTAATCAGTTGTGAAGAGGAATAAACCAGAACCGAAACTAAAGTTGTCACAAAAAATGTCAGGGTAAGAACAAATGAGGCAGCCAAGGCTTGAAAGGGAGAACGTCTTATATAATCCCAGGCAGTTTTAAAATGAATATTCATTTATCTAATATTTTACCACCAATGATATTAATAACTCTTTTTTTATTTTTTTTGACAATTTCCAAGTTATGTGTTGCCATAATAATCGTCTTACCTTCTTTATTTATTTTTTCAAACAGATCTATTAGCTTATCGGAAGTATCCCAATCGAGGTTTCCCGTTGGTTCATCCGCCAGAAGAATTTTTGGGTTAACCGCAAGAGCACGGGCCAAGGAAACCCTTTGGAGCTCCCCCCCGGAAAGTTGAGAGGGGAAAAGATTGGTTTGCCGGGAGAGCCCGGCAAGTTTTAATACATGCTCCACCCGGGAGTTCCATTCGGCTTCCGGCAGTCCTATGACCGCAAGGGCAACGGCGACATTTTCGGCTATGGTGCGTTCCGGAAGAACCTTGAAATCCTGAAAAACAGTTCCGATTTTTTGGCGGTAATGGGGCAGGTCTTTACTTCCCAGCGTAGCCACTTTAAATCCATCGACAGTTACCTCCCCTGCGTCGGCGGTAAGACCACCCAATATCAATTTTAAAATTGTGGTTTTACCGGCACCGGAAGGGCCTGTTATAAAAACAAATTCGCCCTTTTTTACATCAAAGGAAATATCGCTTAATGCCACGAGTGTTCCAAATTTTTTGGTAACACCCTTAAAATGAACAATCCCGTTTTCTTCAGCGGCCATAAATAATGTTTGAAACAGTTCTAGAGTAGCAAGTGAAAACAAAGAAAGCCAGTATTAAACCCTTACGGAGCCACTTTTATCTTGGCTACATCCATTAGCCAGCCAACCTTCTTTGAAGCAAGGGTTTGGCCCCAAATCTGAACTTTTTTATCAACAAAATTGGTCAAATCAACAACACTTGATGTTAAATAAACACTTTTTGAAACTCCTCCCTCACGAACCAAATGATAAGTCCCCTCACCGTTAAGCCCACCCGACTGCAAAGTTCCCTCCGCAGTATCATATTTAATTTTAGGATCAAGTGCCCCGGCTTCGGTCGATGTTACTTTGGCCCCCGGTGCAGCCGCGGAATTACCTTTCGCCATACGCCCGGAAATCATCCAGGCAGTTCCAATTCCGATTAAAACTACCAAAAAGGCGCCGGCAATATAAGGCCACACCTTTTTAATTCCGCCTTTTGGAAGACTGTTAACTATCGGAGCGACCGGGCTTGGTGATTCCATATCCTTAAGGACAATATAACACTTAAAAAAGTTAAAATGCAAATCGGGTAACTAAAGCTTGAGTTCCGCGTCGATAAATTCATCAATTTCGCCGTCAAGTACTCCCTCGGTATTTCCGGTTTCAACGTCAGTTCTAAGATCTTTAACCATTTTATAAGGGTGAAGGACGTAAGATCGGATCTGGGTTCCCCAAGATGCCGGGCGGTAGTCCCCTTTTAACTCTTTTTTAACACCCTTGGCAACTTCCTGCTGCCTTAACCAAAGCTTGCCGCGGAGAAGTTCCAGTGCGATTTTTCTATTTTGTTCCTGAAAACGCTCGGTAGAAGCCGTAATCACAATTCCCGTAGGAATGTGAGTAAGCCGTACCGCTGTTGCGACTTTATTTACATTCTGTCCACCATGTCCCCCTGCATGGATAAACTGCCAGTCAAGTTCCTCGTCTTTAATTTTAACATCCTTAAGATCGATATCTTCCAATTCCGGCATGACCTCCACAAGGGCAAAAGAAGTTTGACGAAGCTTATCCGCATTAAAGGGAGACTGCCTGACAAGCCTGTGGGTGCCGGCTTCACCCTTCAGATATCCGTAGGCATAATGCCCAGCAGCCTTGAAAGTAACACTTTTTATGCCTGCCTCCTCACCCGCAGTATAGTCCAGATTCTCTGTGGACCATCCCCTACGCTCACAAAAACGCAGGTACATGCGGTATAGCATGTTGGCCCAATCCATGGCTTCCGTGCCTCCCTGGCCCGCATGGATTGAAATTAGGGCATTTTTGGCATCATATTCGCCCGAAAGGTAAGATATAAGTTCAAGCTTGGCAAGCGTCTTTTCGGCACGCCTCACTTCAGCCTCATCCGGCACCTCTTTCAGTATTTCCAAAGTCTCGGAAAGATTGTTAATCTCCTCCACTTCTTTTTTGAGATCAGAAAGCTCCTGAGTTACAGCTCTGGCATTGGTTGGATCACTCCAAAGAGTAGGCTCGGCGCTCTTTATTTCAAGCTCTCCAATTTTTTTCTTTTTATCGGCGGGCTTAATAACCTCGATAAGTTTACCCAAGCGCAGTTTAAGCTCGTTGATTTTTTGTTTGATATCCTGCATACATCTGAAGTATATCAAAAGGCAGGAAAAACGGGGATCAATCTATGGCTGGCAGAAGATTGTTTTAACTTTTTTGATATCTGCGGGGTTAAGACTTTGAAGAAGATCGATAGCACCGGTAACGGTAGCATTTTCTTTGGCAAACGATGACGGAACTTGATCCTTAATCCCCAAAACCTGAATCAGTTTATTTCTTCCGGCGTCCAAGGCCAGAGAAATCGGAGCCGGGGCATTCTTCCAGCCCAAGATCCCGGTTAGCACCGTTCGTCCCCCGATTATCAAAAATCCTTCCAGAATAAGCGCGAGTAAAAACCCAAAGAAAATTCCGAAAAGAGCGCCTTTGACAGACCAGTCAAAAAAGTGACGGCGGAATTGGGCCAGAACTAAAACTAGAATAAAGATTAAAAAAACTATCACGGCGGCTTGAATATAAGAAACAGGAAAAGAAATCTTCCCGATATTTATATCAAACTTTCCAACAAACACCTTTAGGATGTTACCCATGATAATTTATTGTAGCACAGGCAAATTAGGGAGTGGCCGTTGGGGTTGGGGTAGGCGAGGTAGAAGGTGTGGGAGTCACAGACGGCTTGGGTGTAGCAGAAGGTTTAGCGGTTGCGCCTTTCCTCAAACCTGTCGTAATCACTGCATCGTAAGCCGTGGATGCTGAGGTTGTTGTGGTTACACTTTGATAAATCGTATTAAGTTTGGTCGTAATCTCCGTAACGATAGCACCCGAAAGCGAGCCTGCAAAACTAACTTGGGTAACGGTTAAATTTTGTTGTGCAGAATTGCCTATAGAAATATTTGTGTAACCCAACCCTTTGAGCTGAGTTTGAAGATAGGCAGCCTCGCCGTTTATACCGGTTCCGTTCTGAACCTGAATCTTTACTTTTGTTTTATCGGCTGCCACCGGAGTGGCGCTGGCAACAGGTGTGGAAACGGTTTCATTCGGAGAAGTAGTATTCAAATTTTCAAAAGGAGTCGGTTCGCCCAGATTTTCTGTATTTTTATTGCTTGCACTTTTATAAATAACAAATCCTAAAATTCCGACCAAAATAAGTACTCCGACGATCAAAAGAGTTTTAGCACTACCCGATTTTTTTGGTTCACCGACTGTAGGAAAAGAAACTCCGCTTGAGGGAGGGGAAACGGTTTCTTGGGGGGCTTCTTGAGTTTGTACTTCCTGGTTTTGATCCTCTTCCATATTCGTGTCGCAGTATAAACGCATAAATTACTTTCTGTCAAGTGCTTCCCGAAGTTTTTCCGTAAGTATCCCGTAAAAACGCAGATTATGAATGGTCGCAAGGCGTCCCGCAGTAAAATCTTCTATCCGGAACAGATGGGCAAGGTATGCTTTTGAATACTTTGTACAAAGAAGGCAGTCGCATGCCGCACTCACCGGAGTTTTATCCGAAAAGTATTTTTGCTTTTCCGGATTGTAAAATGAATAAAAGTTAGGCTTCATTATATTGATTTCATCAATCGACTCGGCGTCGTAAACGTAAAGCCTTCCATGCCGTGCGTCACGGGTGGGCAGCACACAATCAAAAATGTTGTATCCAAGGCCTGCGCAGGCGACAAGGTCATCGGGTTTGCCTACTCCAAGTCCATAAAGAAAATAATTTTCGGGAGAATTTTGGGCTATTGTTTTTGCCGAATCCAAATCAAATTTTCCCTCATCGGTGATGGGCCAGCCTCCGTAACCAAATCCGTCAAAACCGATTTTGGCAAGTTCCCGGGCACAATATTTTCTCAAATCCTGAAACTTCCCTCCCTGAACAACACCCAAAATATATGGCTTTTCACTTTTCGCAAGGGTCCGTTCTTTGCAGATACGTTCAAACTCCGCCTTAGATCTTTTGGCCCAACTAATCGTCCTTTCAACCGAAATTTTCGCCTCAGCCTTGCCGGCTTTGGGATCTGTAAAATCATCAAGAACAATAACCATATCGGTCTTTAATTCAAACTGAAATTGAATTGATTTTTCCGGAGTCAGAATAACTTTTTCATTTTTCGAGGGATAAAAGACAACCCCCTCGTCAATTATTTTTCCTTTCATGACACCGGATTTGATCACTGACATCACCTGGAATCCTCCCGAATCGGAAATTATTCCTCCTTTCCAATTCATAAAATTGCCTATACCTCCAAATTTTTCCATGACATCTTCCCCAAGTTCCCGCCAAAGATGAAAAGTATTTACCAAAATTCCGGAAGTTTTTGTAGATTCAAGATCTGAAGTATCAAGGCAACGGACAACTGCCCGAGTAGCATCGGGAAAAAATACGGGCAGAGGGATGTTTCCGCTTCGGGATTTAAAAAATTTCCGCGTCATATGGAAAGTCTACGGAAAAAGGCAGCTTCAAACAAACTTGTCGATTATATTTATAGATCCTGCACCTATATACGAAATTGTGACAAACTTAATCAACTTTCCCAGCCAAACTACAATAAGATACTTATAAATTGGGATTTTTGTTGCACCCGCAACAATTCCGGCTATGTCAAAAAGTGGATTTGGGACAGCAGCAAGAATAAAAAGGGTCCAAAGTCCATATTTTTCCATCCACTTTCTAATTTTTTGCACCCTTGGATTCTTTTCGACAATTTCACCCCCACCCGCTCCTGCCAGATAACCCGTCAATTCCCCAATTGTAGCCCCCAAAGAAATTACTACCCCAACAATGAGGGGATTAAATACAGCACCTCCTATAAATGCGGTTAGAATTATCGGAACCGGCAAAACTATAGTTGCATTTCCCAAAATGCTAAGTGTAAAAAGGCCCAAGTATCCATAACTTTGAAGACTTTCAAATTTATCCCGGAAAACAAAAACAAGAACCGAAATCGCGATCGCAAACAACAAACCGAAGACGGGCAAGTATTTCTTAAAAAAAAATTTAATAGTTACATTGTTCATTCAACACCTAAAAGCTCAACTTCAAAAACCAGAGCCGCTCCTCCCGGAATTACCCCGGGAATTCCCTGTGCACCATATCCCAAGGATGGAGGAATTGTAAGTTTTCTTTTTCCTCCAACCTTCATACCGCCTACCCCCTGATCCCATCCTTGAATAACTTCACCCGCTCCCAAATTAAAACTGAACGGCGTTCCACGGTCATAGGAACTGTCAAATTTTGTTCCGTCCGCCAATGTTCCCACATAATTAACAGTAACTTTTTTACCGGCGGTAGCGATAGTTCCGGTTCCGACTTTTTCATCCAGAATAATCAATTTAGCTACTTCCATTGTTGGTTTTCCCGAACCTGTCGCGGTCGGTTCAATCGTAGCTTCAATTGTACCGGTTGGAAGAGGTGTTGCCAATAACTGTTTTTGCGAAGCACCTTTCCCGGAAAAAACGGCAATTCCTCCAATAACGATCACTATTACAAGAAAAATTGCTGCGAATAAATATTTTTTGTTCATTGGAAAATTATATCAGATTTATTTCAAAAATAGGATGCCTCACAGGTTTTTTAGTCGAACGCAATGAGGATCAATCTCCTTACCCGGGCGGGGTATACATTTTTTAACAGGATCAGTCAAAAAACCTCGAAGTGCAATATTTCCAGACAAATCCTTTATCTCAAAGACCAGCTTCAAATCGTGTTCTTTAATTTGCTGGTCAGAGATGGCTATTGGATTTCCCACCAGAATTTGTTTGCGATACACATCTTCCTGCCAAAAAATTGGTCTAATTTCTATATTATCTAAAATATATTTTTCATCAAAGTTCATCTGATTGTAATATCCTTGTACTAATCGTGGAGTAGATTGAGCCTGCATTTTTTGTGGGTCATATTTGGTATAAAAGGCCAAAAGAATATAAGTGGGGTACTCTAACTCAGTGTTAACGACAACGTGTTGATCCTTATATTTTTCCAGCACGACTGAGAGCTCTCGGTATTGATATCCGAATTCGGATGATCGTTCGCGTGGCAGCAACACAAAATAGGAAGAATATAAAGAATAAAAAGACAAAGATAAGATAAGGCAAATTGTTATGATTTTAATTGGCTTTGATAATCTTTCGAGAATATCGATAACACCCAATCCAATTACCAGAGATAAAGCCCAAAGTAAGGGGAGAACTCGAGAAGTATAAAACGGATCTCTCGTAACAGCAGCGGGTATGGGAGTAGTTATAATTGTAAAGATCAGTAACTTAAAGAGAAAGCTATTTCTTTTTTTCCATAAAACTACCATTCCAAAAAAGAAAGGGATTATCATCCATGAATAGAAAACACTCGAATCAGGCATCGATCGGGACAGTTGAGAATCGGGGTTAAAAAAGAGGTTTCTTGGAGAAAAATAGGCTGAATATTGAGATAGAAACTCCCTGGCATAATAAATTTGTTCGCCCAGTACTACATTTTGATATTTGCCATATTGGCTATAAAATTCATGATTTAAGAAATTTTGTTGTGTATATCTTCTGGTTGCCCCACCTGTGTTTAATAGAAAAAGCTGTGGTAATTGAATAATGATAAATATAATTACTCCTAAAATTAAAATCCGTTTATTTTTCAAGAATGTATTTCTTAACATGTAAATTATCCCCATTAAAAAAATAATTCCCATTACCCGTTCAGCCGCATAGGCATAGGCTGAAAGAGCAAAAAAGGCTGAAGTCGCAATAAATAACCAAGGTTTCTTCTTAATGAAAAGTGCAAATAAAAATCCTATTAATACTATAAACAGCGCTAAATTATTCTCTATTGCCAACCGGGAAAAAATAATTGACCACGGAGCAAAAGCCACTATTAGTGAAGTGGCCAATGCCAGTTTAATAGGGTGCGAATTTTGCGAGTAATATATAAGAAGATAGGTAATAATAATTATAAACACGCCTACCAATACTGCTGGCAGACGGATACTAAAAATAGAAAGGCCCAGAAATTTAATGGGAATAATTGACAGGTACGTATACAAAGGAGAGGGGTAGGTACCAAAAGACCGTAAGAAAATTGGCAAAGATTTCCCCCATTCA
>JBGPAU010000003.1:0-54758 GCA_041480845.1 Patescibacteria group bacterium
GGTACGTTCGTCCCGCTTCTTTAATGGCGGGCCTTTAGTGTTTTGAGGCCACAAAATATCTAATGACATCTAAGAAAATATCCCGCAGAAATTTTGGGAAGGAAGAAAAGAATCTACCCGAAATTAATCTTAGCCAAGTTCAAAAAGAAAGCTGGCAGTGGTTCTTGGGAGAAGGAATCAAGGAAGAGTTAATAGCGATTTCCCCGATAGAAGACTTCACCGGTAAAAATTGGCAGTTAAGTTTGGGAGACCACTCCTTGGGAGAACCGACCGTTTCTCCAAAAACCGCTCAGAAAAAAGGAATTACTTATGCTTCCCCCGTCAAAATCCGCGCAACACTTGTAAACAAAAGAACAGGAAAGGAAGTTACACAGGATGTATTCCTCGGGGATGTGCCGCAGATGACAAGCTCGGGAACATTTATCATTAACGGAATAGAAAGGGCCGTTATTAATCAAATTGTCCGTTCGCCGGGAGCTTATTTCTCGGGAGAGCTTGACCCTTCAAGCGGACGTGTCCTTTATAAAGCAGAAATTCGCCCCTTACATGGAAGCTGGCTTGAATTTGAAACCACAAGGGCTGACATAATCTACGCAAGAATTGACAGACGCAGAAAAGTGCTGGCAACGGTTTTTCTGAGAGCTTTGGGACTTGCATCCGATCAGGAGATAGTCAATGCGTTCGCCGAAATAGATAAAAATGCCGACCATAAGTATATTGCGGCAACGTTGAGCAAGGATTCTACAAAAAGTCAGGAAGAGGCGTTGATTGAAATTTATAGGAAAATGAGGCCGGGGGAACCTGCCGTGCTTGATAACGCCGAGGCTCTTTTTGCAAGTTTGTTTACAGACGGCAGAAGGTATGATCTGGGCCGGGTAGGCAGATTCAAGATAAATAAGCGCTTGGGGGTAAATCTTCCCAACGAAAAAAGCACCTGGGTACTGACAAGACAGGATGCGGTTGCAGCCGTAACCTATCTTATCGGTTTGCAAAACGGGGTAGGAAAACTTGACGATATTGACCACTTAAGTAACCGCAGGTTGAGAAGAGTCGGCGAGCTTGTTGCCGTAAATGCTTTCAGGGTGGGACTACTTCGGCTTGAAAGAAGCGTTAAAGAAAAGATGAGCCTAATCTCCCCCGATGATAAACCTCTTCCGGCCACTCTTATTAACGCACGTCCCTTAATTGCTTCCTTGAATGAATTTTTCAGAAGCAATCAGCTTTCGACAATCCTGGATGACACAAATCCTTTAAGCGAGGTGGATAACCTTAGGCGTATTTCCGTGCTTGGAACGGGCGGGATAAATAGAGAAAGAGCCAGCTTCTCCATCCGTGACGTTAATGCTTCACAATATGGAAGAATTGACCCTGTCAGAAGTCCGGAAGGACCAAATATAGGTCTTGTTACTTACTTGGCGCTGTATGCCAAGGTTGATGAATTCGGATTTATAGAAGCTCCTTACAGGAAAGTGGAAAAAGTCGGGAAGAAGGTAAGAGTTACGGATGAAGTGGTTTATCTGACCGCGGACGATGAGGAAGATCATTATATTACCCATTCCGGGGTCGGAACGGATGCTGAAGGCTACATTACGGACAAGCGTGTGCCCTTGAGATATCGTGGTAAATTTATCGAAGGCGCTGCAAATTTGGTTGAGTATATTGATGTGACGCCGAGAGAAGTAGTCGGTGCCTCCGCATCTTTAATTCCCTTCCTGGCAAATGACGAAGGCAACAGGGCCCTAATGGGAAGCAACATGCAATGTCAGGCTGTCCCCCTTGTTAATCCGGAGTCTCCCGTAGTCGGGACGGGAATGGAGGGAGTAATTTCTGAAGGAATGCAAAGAGTAATCCGTGCAAGGCACGCCGGGGTTGTTGAGTATGTTGACGGCGAAAAAGTTGTGGTCAAACTTGATAAAAAGGCAGAAGAAGAGAATGTAAAAACCATTGATGTTGAAATTACCGAAGGGGGCAAAAAGGAGGTCTATTATTTGACCAAATTTAAGCGTACTGCCCATTCAACTTGCTATAATCAGATGGCCAGAGTTACCCCCGGACAAAAAGTTAAAATGGGGGACCTTTTGGTTGACGGTCCGGCAAGCGAGGATGGGGAGCTCGGACTGGGACGCAATTTGACGATTGCCTATACAAGCTTCGGAGGCTACGGATTTGAAGATGCAATTCTTATATCCGAAAGACTGGTAAAAGAAGACCTTTTGACATCAATTCACATCGAGGAGTATGAAGCAGAGGTGGTGGATACCAAGCTTGGCCCGGAGGAAATAACCAACGACATTCCCAACGTTTCCGAGGCGGAGCTGGCTAACCTTGCCGGCGACGGGATTGTTATGATTGGGGCAGAAGTTGGACCGAATGACATATTGGTAGGTAAGATTGCTCCAAAAGGTGAAACCGAACTTACCTCTGAGGAAAGACTTTTAAGGGCTATTTTTGGTGAGAAAGCACGCGAAGTCAGGGACACTTCCCTTCGGATTCCCCATGGTGAACGCGGGATTGTGGTAGACGTTCAGATCTTGGATAGAGATAAGGGGGACGAGCTTGGCCCGGGAGTAATAATGAAAGTTATCGTGCGCGTTGCCCAGATTAGAAAAATTACCGTTGGGGATAAAGTTGCGGGACGCCACGGAAATAAAGGTGTGGTGGCCAAGATTTTGCCGGTTTCGGATATGCCTTACATGGCGGACGGAACCTCTGTAGATATTCTCATTTCCCCCCTTTCCGTCATTTCGCGTATGAATCTTGGGCAACTTATGGAGGCACATCTCGGGTGGGCTCTTAAGACTAAAAATGAAAAAGGGTCTTTACCTGTTTTTGACAAAATCGGAGCCGATATTATTGCCAAAGAGCTTGCTGAGGCAGGCCTTCCGGTTACGGGTAAGACAAGGCTTTTTGACGGTAGGACTGGAGAGGCCTTTAAAGAAGACACCGTGGTTGGGATTAGCTACATAATGAAGCTGATCCACATGGTTGAGGATAAAACCCATGCAAGAAGCACCGGTCCGTACTCTTTGGTTACACAACAGCCGTTGGGTGGAAAAGCCCAAATGGGAGGCCAGAGACTCGGGGAAATGGAAGTTTGGGCGCTTGAATCTCACAGGGCGGCTCATACCTTGCAGGAAATGCTTACGATTAAAAGCGATGACGTACTGGGCCGTGCTAAGGCGTTTGAAGCGATTGTCAAAGGCGTTGAAATTCCGGAGGCCACAATTCCTGAAAGCTTTAAAGTCCTTGTCCGTGAACTCAACTCACTTGGCTTAGCTGTGGAACCAAAGGGCGCGGTTGTTGCCAAAGTCGACGAAGGGGCAGTGGCAGAAGGATTGGATCTTGCCAAAGCAGCCGGAGCCGAAATAGTTGCAACCGAAGAACTAACATCAGACAAGGGACCTATGGAAATAGAGGAGGTAGTAGCTTAATAAGACTATGGAACAACTTGCAGATCTGAAAAACTTGGCCGATTTTAAGAGTTTATTGGTCAAATTTGCCTCGCCGGAGGAAATTAGAGCCTGGAGCCGTGGCGAAATTACCAAACCGGAAACCATTAATTACAGGACTCTTAAACCCGAAAAAGACGGTCTATTTGATGAAAGAATCTTCGGTCCTACCAAAGATTGGGAGTGTTACTGCGGAAAATATAAGAGAATAAGATACAAAGGGGTGATCTGTGATAAATGCGGAGTTGAAGTTACTCAATCAAGAGTCAGGCGCGAGAGAATGGGTCATATCACTCTGGCGACTCCCACAGCCCACGTTTGGTTTTTCAAAGGCGCGCCTTCAAAAATCTCCCTTCTTCTCGGAGTGGCTCCGAGGGGGATCGAGCAAGTTATTTACTTCGCAAGATATCTGGTTACCGAGGTTGATGAAGAAAAGAAAAAAGACGCCCTCAAAAATATTCTAAAAGCCAAAGACGAAAGGCTGAATGGGGTCGCGGAAAATTTTAAATCACGCCACGATGCTCTTAAAATTGAGGAAAAGGAAGCAAAAGAAAAAATCGCGGCTAAGATTAAAAATCGGGAGCAGGCTTCTTTAGCCACGGCCGAGATCGAATTAAACTTGAGAAAGAAAGAGGCAGCGGTTAACGAGGAAGAAAAAGCCACCATGAACAAAACCGGTGAACTTTTCGATAATCTTGCGGCCGTTGCAAAAGGCTTGCGTGCCCTAAGCATTTTAAGTGAGGAAGAATTTGACGAGCTTTACGAACACGAAGCTACGGAGTTCTTTACGGCGAAAATGGGAGCCGACGCGATTCTTAATGCGATCGAAAAAATTAATTTGGAAGACGTCTCGAAGACGTTGAGAGAAGAAATTGGCACAATTAAAGGCGGAAGCAGCAAGTATGTAAAACTTGTTAAAAGACTAAAGCTTATTGACGGACTTAGGCGGGCCAAGGTTAACCCTTCCTGGATGATTCTAAGGGTACTGCCCGTTCTTCCTCCGGACTTAAGACCCATGGTGCAACTTTCCGGCGGTCGTTTTGCCACGAGCGACTTAAATGATCTATATAGGCGTGTTATCAACAGAAATAACCGTTTAAAGCACTTGATTTCACTTGGAGCTCCGGAAATAATCTTGCGAAACGAAAAAAGAATGCTTCAGGAAGCAGTTGATTCTTTGATTGATGCAAGCCAAAGGAAGGCAACCAGAAAAAGCCGCGGCAGGCAGCCACTAAGATCTCTAAGCGATATGCTTCGCGGTAAGCAAGGAAGATTCAGGCAGAACTTATTGGGTAAAAGAGTCGATTATTCGGGAAGAAGCGTTGTCATAGTAGGTCCCGAGCTTAAACTCACACAGTGCGGGCTTCCCAAAGATATGGCTTTGGAAATGTTCAAGCCTTTTGTACTTCGCGAGATGATCGCAAGGGGAATTGCCCCCAACGTCAAAAGTGCCAAAAACATGCTCGATAGGCGTCCCCCTGAAGTTTTTGACATTCTCGAAGAAATTACCAAGGACCACCCGGTTCTACTTAACCGTGCCCCTACTTTACATAAACTTTCGATTCAGTCATTTTATCCGGTACTTATAGAAGGAAGCGCCATCAGGCTTCATCCCGCGGTTTGTTCCGGATTTAACGCCGATTTTGACGGCGATCAAATGGCGGTCCATGTTCCTCTTTCGACAAAAGCGGTTGAAGAGGCAAAAACCTTGATGCTTCCGACAAACAATTTACTTAAACCCAGCGATGGCGGACCTGCGGCCACCCCGTCCAGTAAGGAAATTGCACTCGGTGCATATTACCTGACCAGCGAAGATACGAGACTTCCTGCCTATCCGACAATTTTTGCGGACAAGGATGAAGCAATTTATGTCTACCAATCAGATCATCTTGAGATCAGACAGAAAATAGCGGTAAAGATCGGCAAGGGGATAGTCGAAACTACTGTGGGCAGACTTCTTTTCAATGAAGTCTTACCGGAAAATTTTGATTTTATCAATGAGGCAGTGACCTCTTCGGTTATCAAATCTCTGTTTGTTAAAGCCTATGCGACGGTTTCAAGAGAACGCGTGGTGCAACTTGTCGATGATATTAAAGATCTCGGATTTTTTGGCGGAACCATGTCCGGAATCTCATTCGGTATTTTTGATGCCAAACTTTACCCCGGAAAAGCCAAAGTGCTCGAAGAAGCCGACGATCGGGTTTCCGAAATAGAGGACAATTTCAACCAGGGTCTTATTACGGCTGAAGAAAAAAGGCGCCTTACTCAGGAAGTTTGGATTGAAGTCTCGGAAGATTTGGCCGATAAAACCTGGAACGAGATGGAAGCAACAAACCCGATCCGTGTAGTAATTGATGCCAAAGTGGGTCGTGCTTCAAGGGATCAGGTTAAGCAGCTCGCTGCAATCCGCGGACTCGTTGTTGACCCTCTTGGAAAAATTGTTGAACTTCCTATTAAGAGTAACTTTAGGGAAGGCCTTTCCGTATTTGAATACGTTACTTCCTCCCGCGGTTCCAGAAAAGGTCTAACCGACACTGCTATTAAAACCGCAGACGCGGGGTATCTTACAAGAAGGCTGGTAGACGTTGCTCATGATGTTATCGTAAGATTGGAAGATTGCGGAACGAAAGAAGGTTATGAAATTAAGAAAGAATCCCGTCCTCATGTTTTTGCCCAAAGAATTTTCGGCAGATTTGCCGCCAAAGATGTTATTGCTCCTAAAGGAAAGACTGTACTGGCCGCGGCAGGAGAAATTATCGATGAAGCCACAGCCAAGAAAATTGATGAAGCAGGAATTATTTCGGTTATAGTCAGGTCTCCTTTAACCTGTGAGGCCAGATACGGAATGTGCGTAAAGTGCTACGGTTGGGATCTTGGAACCAAGAGTACGGTAGAAGTCGGAATGCCGGTTGGAGTCGTTGCGGCTCAGTCAATCGGAGAGCCCGGAACCCAACTTACTCTGCGTACAAAGCACGCCGCAGGTGTTGTCGGAGTCGATGTTACTCAAGGGTTACCCAGAGTTGAGGAATTGGTTGAAGCCAGGCTTCCTAAAGTTGTCTCGGCCTTAAGCGAAATTACAGGTAAGGCCCACATTTTGGAAACCGATGAAGGTTGGAAAGTTACAATCACCTCTAAAGGTACTCCCAAAGAAGAGAAAGAATATATTATTGCCAAAACTCTTGAACTTGCAGTTGAAGACGGAGCTATAGTTGAGGCCGGAGAAGCTCTTGCCAAGGGGGCCCTCGATATTAAAGATATCCTTTCGATTAAGGGCTTAAGAGCCGCGCAGGAATATCTTGTCAGTGAAATCCAAAAAGTTTATGAATCTCAAGGGATTCCGATCAACGACAGGCATTTTGAGGTTATTGCCAGGAAGATGAGCGACGAAGTCAGAATGGTTACAACTGGAGATACTCCATTCCTTCCGGGGGAGCTCGCCAGTCGTGCCAGTTTTGAGGAAGAAAATGATAAAGTTTTGGCCGCCGGGGGGGAACCGGCAAGCGCCCAGCAAGTGGTTTTGGGAATTACGAGGAGAGCACTTTATACGGACAGCTGGCTTTCTGCAGCCTCATTTGAGCAGACAACAGATGTTCTTACTGAAGCTTCACTCTTGGGCCGTGAAGACAAACTTGTCGGCCTCAAGGAAAACGTTATAATTGGGAGGCTTATTCCGGTTACCGCGGAAAGAGCGGCGATGAATCAAGGTTAACATGCCAACAATTAATCAACTGACAAGAAAAGGCAGGAAAAAGATTGTCAAAAAGACAAAAACCACGGCTCTTAAGAGATGGTTTAATGCCAAGGACAGAAAGTTTTCGATAAGTCACGCTACTTTTAAGCGGGGGGTTGTACTGGCTGTTAGAACCATGACGCCCAAAAAACCTAACTCGGCCCTTCGTAAAGTTGCCAGAGTACGCCTTTCAAATAAGCAGGAAATCACGGCTTATATTCCGGGTGAAGGACATGAATTGGCGGAACATTCAATCGTATTGGTCCGCGGCGGTCGTGTCAAAGATCTTCCGGGAGTTAAATATCACATAGTTAGAGGTAAATATGACACGACCGGAGTAGCAGGCAGGCAAACGGGGAGAAGCAGATACGGAGCCAAGAAAGGACAGGCAGGAGCTAAGGCAGCTTAATCAAAAATGGCAAGAAAAGGAACAGTCAGACCAAAAATTTTAGAGCCGGATCCCGTTTATGGGAACCGCTTGGTAACAAAACTTATCAATAGGAGTATGCGTGACGGTAAAAAATCTGTGGCCAGAACTGAAATTTATGAAGCTTTTGAAATAATCAAAGAAAAGTCAGAAGGGGATCCTTTGAAAGTTTTTAATCAGGCTTTGGGAAATATCAAACCGACCATGGAAGTCAGAGCCCGGAGAATCGGAGGAGCAGCCTATCAGGTTCCGGCTCCCGTAAGAGGTACCAGAAGTGAATCCTTGGCGATAAGATGGCTAATAGCGGCTGCAAATGCCAGATCGAATTCCGATTTTCATACCTACGGCAAGAAACTTGCCGCTGAAATAACAGATGCAGCCAAAGGCGAAGGCGCGGCTGTAAAGAAAAGAACAGACATGGAAAGAGTTGCCGAAGCCAACAAAGCCTTTGCCCACTTCAGGTGGTAAGCCTAGTGTTTAAGAAGAAAATCTAAACCTCCCTGGATATTTTCCACCCACTCGTCTGAAACATCTCCTTCAATTTCGAAACTCTCCTTAAATCTTCCGTCTCGTGTTCCTAGACTTCCGGGGTTTTTGACCCTAAATTCGGCGTTTTTTTCCAATATGCTATATGGGTTTAGTGGTCCATGGATAGTATCCCACGACCTTATATCTATGCCGCTTAGACTATCATCATCCCAATGGCTTTGAATTTCGACCAGTGTGCTATCTATTAGAACTAGTCGCCGGTCGTATGTTGTATGGTCAGCTGACTTTTCTAATAAATGACATGCTGTTTCCCAAAGAAGTCCAAGCTTCTCTTGTTCAATAGTTGGAGTTAGAGTTTCTGTGGGCTTAGTTTCGGCTGACATTTTGCCAATTAGACATCTAAAATTCTCTTTTGTCAAGACATCTCAATCAAGTACGCATTGAATTACTACCGGCTTGCTGGTAGAATTACACTTGCTTCCGAAAGGAAGTTTTTATTTGTTATAGAATAAGATATGGCAGAAGTAGCAAAGAAAAAGGCAGCGATAGTAATGACGGCGACAAAGGACCGTAATGTCTCCTATGAAAAGATCCGAAATATAGGTATTATTGCCCATATCGATGCCGGGAAAACCACGACTACCGAGAGGATTCTTTTCGAAACCGGCAGGACTTACAAAATCGGTTCGGTTGATGAAGGAACTACTGTTACCGACTGGATGGCCCAGGAGCGCGAGCGCGGGATTACAATTGTTTCCGCTGCAATCACAACCTTCTGGGATCTGAAGAAAAGTAGTTCAGTCGAGGCAGGACACTACAGAATTAATATCATTGATACACCCGGTCATATTGATTTTACAGCCGAAGTTGAACGTTCTTTGAGGGTCCTGGACGGGGCTCTCATGGTTTTTGATGGCCGTACCGGAGTTGAATCCCAATCGGAAACCGTTTGGAGACAGGCCGATAGATATAATGTCCCCCGAATCTGCGTTTTAAATAAATTAAACCTAATCGGTGCCGATTTTGAGGGTTCAATAAAATCAATCCGTGAAAGACTGGGTGCAAACGCGGCTCCAATAATAGTTCCTATCGGCCAGGAACATGAACATAGAGGTGTGGTCGATTTAA
The DNA here is from genome assembly GCA_041480845.1 of Patescibacteria group bacterium. Taxonomy (GTDB): domain Bacteria; phylum Patescibacteriota; class Microgenomatia; order UBA8517; family UBA8517; genus LCIL01. Next base: position 9,224 of record JBGPAU010000003.1, read on the forward strand.
TTAAAATGAGGGCTTTCACTTATAAAGCAGTTGAGGATCACGAATTAACCGAGGGAGAAATTCCGGCGGAGGTTGCCGAAAGCGTCAAAAAATATAGAAGAGAACTTCTGGAAAGAGCCGCCGAGTTTGACGACGAAGCCCTGAATATGTTCCTTGAGGGCAAAGATCTTGACGAAATAACTCTTAAAAGAGCGATACGCAAAGGGGTTATTTCAGGAAAGTTTTTCCCGATTTTTGGCGGGGACAACAGAACCGCCGAAAGCCAATTACTCTTGGATGGAGTTGTAGAGTTTTTGCCATCCCCCCTGGATCTTCCTCCTGTTGAAGGAATTGATCCTAAAACCGGTGAAAAAGCTACCCGCGAGAGGAAAAATGAGGCTCCGTTTTCCGGTCTTGCCTTTAAAGTCATGACGGATTCCCATGTGGGCCGGCTTGTTTATGTCAGAATTTATTCCGGAACTCTTTCCGCGGGGCAACAGGTTTATAACTCCTCGGAGCGAAAACCGGAAAGAATCGGAAAGCTGGTACTTCTCCACGCGGACCAGCGGGAACTTATCGAAACCGCTTATGCCGGAGAAATCGTGGCTGTTGTCGGAATAAAAGATACAACCACAGGCAATACATTATGTGATTTGGGTCATCCTATTGTTCTTGAATCCATTAATTTCCCCGAGCCTGTTATTTCACTGGCAATCGAACCCGCCACAAAAAGCGACCAGGAAAAAATGGGCTTGGCTTTAAGTAAGCTTTCCGACGAAGACCCGACCTTCAGAATCAAAAGCAATCCCGAAACGGGACAAACCATCATTTCCGGAATGGGTGAACTTCAGCTTGAAGTTCTGGTAGATCGGATGAAGAGGGAATTTAACGTTTTGGCCACAACCGGCGCACCCCAGGTTGCTTATAAAGAAACCGTTAAGAAAATCGGCGAAGGCGAAGGCAAATATATCCGCCAAACCGGAGGCCGCGGGCAGTATGGTCATTGTCTTATTCGTCTTGAACCCATGGGTAGGGGTGAAGGTTTTGAATTTAAGAGTGAAATTAAGGGTGGCGCAATTCCCAATGAATATATTTCCCCAATTGAAAAAGGTATCAAAGAAAAAATGGAGAATGGAGTTATGGCTGGTTTTCCCATGGTTGATATGAAAGCTGTCGTTTTTGACGGAAGTTTCCATGAAGTCGACTCTTCGGAAATTGCCTTTAAGATTGCCGGCTCCATGGCACTGGAGGATGCATTTAAAAAATCTGATCCGATTCTTTTGGAGCCTATTATGAAAGTCGAAGTTTCCACTCCCGATGAATTTATGGGAGATGTTATTGGCGACCTTTCTTCAAAACGCGCCCAAGTTTCCGGAACCGAAAAAAGAGGGCTTATGACCATAATCAATGCACAGGCACCTTTGGCCGAACTTTCGGGTTACGCAACCATACTTAGGTCACTAACCCAAGGTAGGGCCAGTTACTATATGGAGCCAAGTCACTACGAAGAAGTACCAAGAAATATTTCTGAAGCAATCGTGGCTAAAGCCGGTAAAGTTACAATGGCGCGGGGCAATTAACCCTTGACTTGCCTAGCTAGCCTCGATTATAATTAGCACTTGTATGGCAGGAGAAGCTAAGAAAAAATACGAAAGAACAAAGCCGCATGTAAATATCGGCACTATCGGTCATGTAGACCACGGTAAAACCACCCTCACTTCGGCCATCACCATGGTTTTGGCCAAAAAAGGTTTGGCCGTAGCCAAGAAATATGAAGATATAGATAGCGCCCCGGAAGAAAGAGAACGCGGAGTCACAATCAATCTTTCCCACCAGGAATACGAAACAGAAAAACGCCACTATGCCCACATTGATGCTCCGGGCCACGCAGATTACATCAAAAACATGATCACAGGCGCAGCTCAGATGGACGGCGCTATTTTGGTTGTTTCCGCTGCCGACGGGCCCATGCCTCAAACCAGAGAGCACGTTATTTTGGCCAAGCAGGTTAACGTTCCGGCAATTGTAGTTTTTCTCAACAAGGTCGACATGGTTGACGACAAAGAGCTAATCGATTTGGTTGAAGCTGACGTGCGGGAGCTTCTTAAGAAATACGGTTATCCGGGAGATGAAGTGCCGGTCATTAGGGGAAGCGCCTTGAAGGCTGTTGAGGGAGATGCCGAGGCAGAAAAGCAGATACAGGCCTTAATGGACGCGGTTGACAAATACATCCCGGATCCCGTGCGTGAAATCGACAAACCTTTCCTGATGGCAATAGAGGACGTCTTTACTATTCAAGGCCGCGGCACGGTCGTTACAGGCCGTGTGGATCGAGGTAAGATCAAGGTTAACGAAGAAGTAGAAATTGTAGGACTTAAGGCTACCCAAAAGACGGTTGTTACCGGACTTGAGATGTTTAGAAAAACTCTGGATGAGGCCATGGCCGGAGATAATATCGGAGTACTTCTTAGGGGAATTGAAAAAGACCAGGTTGAGCGCGGGCAAGTTCTGGCCAAACCCGGTTCCTTAACTCCTCATACTGAATTTGAGGCAGAAGTTTATATCTTGAGCAAAGAGGAAGGCGGACGCCATACACCGTTCTTCACAGGCTACAAGCCGCAATTCTATATTAAGACAGCTGATATTACCGGTGAGGCTACTTTACCCACCGGAATTGAAATGGTTATGCCCGGCGATAACGCCAAGATGAAGATCAAGCTTATTTCTCCGGTAGCCATGGAGGAAGGATTCAGGTTCGCAATCCGTGAAGGCGGACATACAGTAGGCGACGGTGTAATAACCAAGATAATCGCTTAAAGCACATTAAACCCTAGATGGCAAGCTCAAGACTTAGAGTAAAACTCAAAAGTTACGATCATCGAGTCTTAGACGAGGCGGCAGCAAAGATAATAGATACCGCTTTAGCTACTGGTGCGAAAATAATCGGTCCCATACCTCTCCCCACCGCCAGGACCATGATGGCCATCAAGGAATCTCCATTTACAGATAAAGATGCACAAGAACACTACGAAATTTTGGTGCACAAAAGATTGATTGATATAATCGATCCCTCCCCCCGAACCGTTGATTCCCTCGGCAATCTTGATTTGCCGGCAGGAGTTTCTATTGAGATCAAGATGTAAATTTAGCTCCTCTAGTATTTTCCTTGCACCAAAGGGGACTATCCACAACAATTGAAGCTCTCCAAAAATAGTTATAAATATAGGTGGGCAAAAAGGGTTCAAAATACTTCAGATATGGCCTTAACAACCTGGCCAAATTCCAGACAAACTCCGGAACTTTAATTTGATTGTAATTTTTTCCTTTCCCGGTTCTAATTTTTTCAAAAATTTCTGCCAGGGTTAAATTTTGGGCAGCAATTGAAATTATTTTTGGTTTTTGGGGAGCGGATGAAGAAGTTTTTACAATGAATTTAGCCGCATCCTCGACGTTTATTAAAGCCACTTTTCCGGGCCAATTTAGCCTCGAAAATAGCGAATTTGCATCGACTAATTTTCTTAAGAAATTTAAGAAACTGTTTTTCCTTGGATTATCTCCCCAGACGGTCGGCAGTCTTATAATCGTCAATCTAAGTTTTTGCCTTTTGACTGCCGTGAGAAGAATTTTTTCGGCCCTAAGTTTTGTTTTTCCGTATTCATTATTTACCGCCGGTTTTGTCTTTTGATCTATAGGTTTTTGACAATCGCGTCTATCCGAAAAGATTGCCTGAGAACTTGTAAAAACAAAATGTGTTTTAGGGCCGATATCTTTAAGATTTTTAATTAAATTTTTGGTTCCGATATCATTACACCTCTGATCATTTTTTGAAGTATCTGTTGCTGCCGCCAAATGGATAATAAGCCTGGGATTACCCGGAATTTTGTCGAGATTTTTTCCTGTCACCAAATCGAATTTCCCCTCATTTAAATAAAATATTTCCTCGTTTCTATATTTTTTCTTGATTTGTGGGACAAGGTGACTCCCAATAAACCCGTCACTGCCTGTCATTATTATCATCAGGCTATATAATACCCCTAGAATGTGGAAACATAAATGGCTATTGATTACATTAGTTTTGGCCGTATTCCTGGCCTTTTTCAGATTTAATCACGGGGTAGTACAGCAAGATAATTACATTGGCTATGCCCAATCACTTCCGTCATCGGTTAATAAAATTTCTTTTTTTGATTCGCGCCTTTTTCCGGGACTGCCGATTTTGATTTCTTTGACCGCCTCCGTTGTAAGAAATTATTACCTTGCGGGTTATTTAATTACTCTTCTTTCTTTTGCAGGTTCCTATTTTTTGCTTTACAAAATTACAAACACGGGCTTGAGCATTTTACCTCTCATTTTTCCGCCGATACTTTTTAATTTGGCCTCTATTATCGATACAGAATTCCCCTTTATTTTCCTGATAATTTTGGGGTACTTTTTTATCAAAAAGGAAAAGTTTGCCTGGGCATTTTTGGCTTTCGGACTTTCGGTTTGGTTCAGGCTTGCCGGAATAGCGGTAGTGTTTGGCATTTTTATATATTTTCTGATAATGAAAGACCTGAAAAGGTTTATTACCTACATACCATATTTTTTGGTTCCGGTAGTAATTTTACTTATTTACAATGTTCATTTCTTCGGCGCCAATAACCCCTTTTATCAGCTCACAACTTACGAATCCCTTCACCCGAGGAGAATCAGTATTGGCGTGGTTCAACTTGGAGAAGACCTGGTCCGGGCCTATCGGTGGGGTTGGTATAGAATCCTCCTCTCAGGATTGGCGTATGTACTTCTTTTTGCTGTTTTGTGGCTAAAATCGATAAAAATCAGAAGCATTGAGTTTTGGATGATTACCGGAATTTACGTCTTTACTTTGACAGTTAACCTTGTGCCATTTCTAGAAAACCTCGGCCGTTATCTATGTCCCACAATACCGATTTTCTGGACAATGTTTTATTCCAAGTTCAAAAGTTCAAAAATTTTGTATTTAATGCTGCCTTTATCCGTCTTTGTAGTCTTGATTTGACGAGTGACAAGGTAATAAAAGTTGATTCCCCATAGAATCACTGCTCCATAAAACTGATTTGACAGAATAATTTTCGGATATATGTAATCATATTTAATATTCCAACTCACAAAAATATAGGAAAGTATGAGAAGTCCCAATAGTACGGCATTTTTAGATTTAAGTATGTAGGAAAAAAGAACGACAAAAGGAAACATTAACCAAACAAAATGGTGTTGCCAGCTTGTTATGTCGAATAGCAATAGAGTAATTATAAAAAATGAAAGCCCCAGGTTAATCTCTTTCTTTTTGAACGCCAGGTAGGCAGCAATGGGTACAAGTATCACGGTAACAGCCCTGCTTAAAATGACTCTTACATTAATGTCTGTACTGAGCCTTGAGATAAAGCCCAGTGCTCCCTGGTTTTGATAAACATACAAATATGGAGCCGTGAAGCTGGTCATCGGAAGGATTGCCGATTGATACCAGGTAGTCCATATTTGAGGCGGCCAGAAAATAAGGGAGGCGGCGGTTAGGACTGCTACCATTAGCGTACTTATAAAAACTACCTTCCATGATTTTTTAAGTGCGAACAGTAACAGGAAAAATGCAAAAATAGGCTTGATAGCGATTGCCGCCCCTATAGATAATCCTGCGACTAGGGAGTTTTTTACCGGCTTGGTCTCCAAGTAAACAGCAAGAAGCAGCAGAAAAAGCACTATCATGTTAACCTGCCCCATTCCTAAAGAAAATCTTATGGGGAAAGAGGCGAATGAAAGACCTATAAACAAAAGGAAATAATACCAAGGAACTTTTTTCAAGACAATTTTTAATGAAAGGAAAACCGAACCGATAATCGAGGCAAATGAAATGTAGGTAAAGAGAACAAGTGCCATTTGATGAGAAAGGAAAGCAAAAGGTAGGAAAAAAATTTCGGTGATAGGCGGGTAGGCATTTTGATAGCCTAAGTTTGGATCAAGATATGGCTCTCTGGCAGCGATTAGATCCTTTGCTGATATCCAAACCTGAGTGAAATCGGGACCAAGTGAGGAATAAATCCAGGGAAGGTTGATCGCGGTGATCCTAATAAAACTGACAAGAAAAAAGACTACTGCAACGATTTTAATCCAGGACTTTTTCACTTCGGTATTCTAACACATGGTCGATAGTTACACATGTTTGCGAAAAATAATAGCTTCTGTTATAATTCCCCTCGTAACATGCTGAAAGTGGTTATGATAGCCAACCACGATAAATAGTCTTCGGTAGATGCCTCAGGGCGCCTCTCGAAGGCGCTTTATTTGTTTAATGTCCTTCGACTCACAGGAGCTCGCTCAGGATCCAAAACAAATATGATTAATACAATATTAGGTTCAAAAGGTGTCAGTTCGCAGACCTTCATAGAAGGTTTTAGGATTCCCGTTACAAAAGTAATGGCGGGACCTTGTGTCGTGACACAAATTAAGAAAATGGAGCCGGACGGCTATTGGGCAGTCCAGCTCGGTTTTTCCTCAAAACGCGCCAAAAATACTTCGAAACCGCTTCAAGGACACCTCAAGAAATCTAAAAACGAAGAACTAAAAACTAATAACTTTCCACGCTATATAAGAGAAGTCAGAGTAGATAAAGAGCCGGAAGTTAAGATCGGAGATGAAATAAAAGTCTCCGATATTTTTAAGCCCGGGGATGTTATTGCTGTAACCGGAGTCTCGAAAGGCAAGGGTTTTGCCGGAGTAGTTAAAAGGCACCATTTTCATGGAGGACCGAGAACCCACGGACAATCTGATCGTGAGAGAGCTCCCGGATCAATCGGACAAACCACGACTCCGGGACGTGTTTATAAGGGTAAAAGAATGGCCGGAAGAATGGGTGGCGAGCAAGTTACGGTTAAAAATTTACATATAATTTCGGTTAATGCCGAAAGCGGAGAAATTGAAATTTCAGGTCAAGTCCCGGGCAACCCCGGGTCTTTAGTTTCTATTAGGAAAATTAAATCGGGGAGCCTTAAAGAGCTTGAACATGAGGTAGTTGCGCAGGTAGTCGAGGGTGAGGCTCCAGCCGAACCCGCCTCCGCTGAAGCTACGGCGGGCAAGCCCGCTGAAGCGCCAAAAGCAGAAGCACCGAAGGTGGAGACGGTTAAAAAATAAAAAATATGATCAAAGTACAGAAATTTACATCTATAGGAACAAAAACAGGGGAAGAATCTCTTCCCAAAGAGTTTGACCAAAAAGTCAACATGGCCCTTTTGGCTCAGGCGGTACATGTTTTTGAAGAAAGGGCTCATGTGGGCTTAAGAAAGACCAAAACCAGAGCCGAGGTTAATAGGACAACCAAAAAAATTTATAAACAAAAAGGAACAGGCGGAGCCCGTCACGGAAGTAGGCGTGCCAATGTATTCGTTGGCGGGGGAGTTGCGCTTGGACCAAGGCCGGTCAGAAGGATATTAAACCTATCGGGTAAAATGAAGGCCCGCGCCAGACTTTTAGCTTATTCTCTAAAAGCCGGTGACGGACAATTGATAATGGTTTCGGGTCTTTCTAAAATTGAAAAAACCAAATCGGCTTCGGAGCTGATCACGGCTCTGATAAAGGCAACCGGTGCGAAAAGATTTACTTTAGTTCTTTCCGAAGGGGCAAAGACGGCTGTAAAATTTTTCAGAAATCTTTCCGCGGCAAATGCAATTTTTTGGAAAGACGCAAATGCATACGATATTTTTGACGGCGGAATGATAGTTCTCGATTCAGAAATTTTTCCCAAAAAGACTAAAACAAAATGATTACACCTATATTTACAGAAAAAAGTCTGAAAGCAGCCAAATTCGGCAACTACACGTTCCGAGTCGAGCCTAGAATGGATAAAAAGAGGATCGCGGCGGAAATTGCCAAAATCTTTGGCGTTACGGTGGTTCGGGTAAGAACAATAAAGACAGGTGGAGAAAAAGGCAGAAATGCCAGAGGTAAGAATTTCTCGGTAAAAGCCGGTAAAAAAGCGATAGTGACACTTAAAGAAGGAGACAAAATGGATATTTTCGAGGAGGGTAAAAAGTGAAAAAACTAAAAAGCATACTACCAAAACAGTCCGGCAGAGCGGGCGGTCGCGTTACCGTCAGACATCAGGGGGGTCGTGAGAAAAGATATTTGCGCCGGGTTGATGCTAAAAGAAGCAAAAAGGATATTTGGGGAAGGGTCCTCGCAATTGAATACGATCCCAATAGAAATGCCGAGCTGGCTTTGATATTATACGAGGATGGCGAAAGGCGCTACATCATTGCGCCGTTTGGACTTAAAGTCGGAGCCAAAGTTATAGCTTCGGAGGTTGCTCCGGTTGAAGCCGGGAATGCGATTCCACTTAAAGCTATTCCCGTGGGAACTGCGATTCATAATATTGAGATAGCTAAGGGTAAAGGCGGCCAAATGGTTAAAGGAGCCGGAAGCGCGGCTACCGTTTTTGGTAAGGAAGACGCCTGGGTTTTGGTTAAACTTCCGTCGGGAGAAATCAGAAGATTTGATCCGGAGTGTCTTGCCGAAATCGGACAAGTCGGGAATATTGATGCCAAGCATGAAGTAATACACAAGGCCGGGCGCACCCGGCACATGGGTATTAGGCCGAGTGTTAGGGGAGTTGCCATGAACCCGCATTCTCATCCGCACGGAGGCGGAGAAGGCAGAAGCGGAGTCGGAATGAAATATCCGAAGACGGTCTACGGGAAGCGTGCGGTAGGCAAGACCCGAAACAAGAAGAAATATTCCAACCGTCTGATAATTCAAAGAAGAGGAGGCAAGGCGATCCTAGGATAATATGTCAAGAAGTTCTAAAAAGGGCCCCTATGTGGATCCGATACTAGTTAAAAAAATCGAGAAAGGAATGGGACTTAAAGAAAGTCCGATTAAGACGTGGTCGAGGAGATGTCAGCTTCCGCCGGAGTTTGTCGGTAAATATTTTCAAGTTCACAACGGACATGTATTTATCGACGTTTTTGTAACCGAAGATATGGTGGGTCATTCCTTAGGTGAATTCGCCCCAACCAGGACATTTAGAGGACACGGAGAAATAGTCAAGAGGACACTAGAAAAGACATAACGACTTATGGAAAAACAATTTAAGGCAACACAAAAATATCTTTTGATGAGTCCGAGAAAAATCAGGCTTGTTGTGGGGGTTATTAAAAAGATGAAACCGGCAGAAGCTGTCGAAAAATTGCCTTTTGTTCAAAAAAGAGCAGGCATGGAGCTTGCCAAAGTTATAAAAAGCGCCATAACTTCGGCAAAAAATGCTGGAGTGAGCGAAACGGACTTGGTTTTTAAAGAAATACAAATTGGTGAAGGGCCTCGTCTTAAAAGAGGAAGAGCAGCCAGCCGTGGAATGTGGCACCCTTTCAAAAAAAGAATGGCTCACATAAGAGTCATATTGATGACAAATGCTAAATCAGAAACTCTAAATTCTAAAAAGTTAGAAAAATCAAAAATTGAAAGTTCAAAACCGGAAACAAATATTAAGCAAAGCTTGGCCAGTCAGAGCCCTGGTAAGAAAGAGGAAAAAGGAAAGGAGGCTAAGTCCTAAATTAGAGTTTAGAAATTAGGATTTAGAATTTGAATAAAGTGGGACAAAAAGTTAATCCGACCGGCATAAGAACAGGCTTTTTCCTACCTTGGAAGTCAAGGTGGTTTGGAGACTCGGGAAGCTTTAAAGATTTTTTGATTGAGGATATAAGAATTAGAAAAGGCTTGGTCAAAAAACTGAAACTTGCGGGTATAACCGGAGTCGAAATAGAGCGGCTTCCAAAAAGCATGGTGGTAATAATTACGGTAAGCCGGCCCGGAGTTGTCATCGGACGTGGCGGGACCGGAATTGAAGATGTCAAAAAGTATATTTTGGGAATAATGAGCGAGGTCAGGGGTAAAGTCATCAAGGATCTTAAAATCGACATCAGAATTAATGAGGTAAAAAATCCGGAACTATCGGCATACCTTGTTGCGGAAAGAATTGCGGGGGAGATGGAAAGAAGAATTCCCCATAGGCGTGCAACCCAGAAAGCCATGGAAAGAGTCATGGCTTCGGGGGCACTGGGCGTAAAAGTGGTTATCGGGGGCCGTATTAACGGAGCGGAAATTTCAAGGGTCGAAAAGTTTCACCAGGGTTCAGTTCCGACACAAACCCTAAGAGAAATTGTCGATTATGCCCAAGTTCCGGCGCTTTTGCAAAGGGGCTATGTCGGAGTCAAAGTCTGGATTCATAAAAAACAAGAGTAATATGTTACAACCAAAAAGAAGAAAATACATAAAAGAATTTAGAGGCAGACGCCATGGAGTTGCAACCCGCGGAAGTGTGATTTCTTTTGGGGATATTGCTATGAAAGCTCAGGAAGTGGCCTGGGTAACTTCCGCTCAGATAGAGTCGGCAAGACGTACCATTACCCACGGCCTTAAAAAAGGCGGAAGAGTCTGGGTGAGAGTCTTTCCGGATAAACCGATTACGGCCAGGCCCGCGGGAAAAAGAATGGGCGGAGGCAAGGGAGATATTTCGACATATGTTGCGGTAGTTCGGCCCGGAATGATTCTTTTTGAAGTTGCAGGGGCAGACCCGGCAATAGTTAAAGAAGCTTTCAGGAAAGCTTCGGCAAAATTGCCGATTGATATAAAAATAGTGAGCAGGGAGGAATAATATGAAAAGAAAAGATTACACAGATTTAAAAGGGAAGACGGTAGCGGAGTTGATCAAATTGGCTTCGGTCAAAAGGACAGATGCCATCAAGAAAAAGATGCAAAGTCTGGCCGGGAAAGAGAAAAACCTGAAAGCATACAGGAATTTACGAGTGGAAATTGCTAAAATACTAACCTTGGTTCGGGAAAAAGAGATTCTAGAGGAAATGCAATCAAAGGAAGTTAAAAACCAAGACGGAAAGGAGAAAGCTTAAGTACTGTAGTCAAAGGACTATTGTGGTGAGTGAGTCACACAAATCGAACCATGAAAATATTTACAGGAAAAGTAGTTGCAACAAAAACAGCCAAGACGGCCACTGTTGCGGTGGAAAGAATGACAATACACCCCCTTTACAAAAAAAGGCTGAAAAGAATAAGAAAATATCAGGTCCACGACGAAATGGGGGTAAAAGTCGGGGATAACGTTAAGTTTTCCGACAGCCGCCCTTATTCCAAAACAAAAAAGTGGAGAATCACGGAAGTGGTGAAAGAGAAAGGTAAGGCTAAATAAAATGTTACAGCTAAGAACAATGATGGTACCGGCGGATAACAGTGGGGCCAAGAGAATTATGATAATTGGCGTTCCCGGAAGAGTCGGCAGATTTGCGACTTTGGGAGATGTCGTTTTGGGGGTCGTAAAAGGCGCGGACCCGGCAGGCATTGTCGCGGATCACGAAAAAGTAAGAGTTCTTATTGTTCGGACACGTAAAGAGGTCGGAAGGAAAGACGGAAGCTACGTCAGGTTTGACGATAACGCGGGAGTGGTTATTGATAAACAGGGCTTGCCCAGAGGAACCAGAATATTAGGCCCGATTGCCAGAGAAATTAAAGAAGCAGGTTACAACAAGATTGCATCATTAGCAAGGGAGGTCGTCTAACATGGTCAAATTTAAAGTTGGAGATACAGTTAAAATAACAGCAGGAAAGGATAAAGGACGAGAAGGCAAAATCGAAAAAATCTTCCCTGAGGAGGAAAAAGCCATAATTCCCGAGGTGAATATTTATAAAAAACACGTCAAGGGTTTCGGCGATGTTAAAGGCGGAGTCTATCCAATTCCGCGTCCCATGGGTTTTGGTAAAATTGCCCTAATTTGCCCGAAGTGCAAAAAAATAACCAGAGTCGGTTTTAGATTTGCCGGAGATGAAAAGGTCAGAATATGCAAAAAATGCAAAAAGGAGATTGATAAGAAATGATTACCAGATTACAGGAAAAATTTGAAAAAGAAGTAAAAGTAACTCTTGCAAAAGAGTTTGGAATAAAAAATAGCCACGCAATTCCCAGCGTATCCAAGGTTGTTATCAATATGGGCATCGGGGCTGCAGCCAAAAATCAACAGCAAATGGATAATCTAAAAAGGGACATTGCGGCAATCACCGGACAGTTTCCCTCAATCCGAAATGCCAAGGTTTCAATTGCGAGTTTTAATCTCAGAGCCGGAATGCCGGTGGGGTTAAGTGTTACCCTAAGGGGCGAGCGCATGTATTCGTTCTTGGACAGACTTTTTTCTATTGCCCTCCCGAGGCTTCGTGATTTCAGGGGGGTATCTTTGAAATCCTTTGATAAAATGGGCAATTATACTTTAGGATTTGAAGAGCACACAGTTTTTCCGGAAGTAGATCCGGCTAAAGCCGCCAGCCCCCACGGGCTCGAAATAACAATTGTTACAACTGCGGGAACTCCCGAAAAATCAAAAAGACTATTGGAACTAATGGGTTGCCCTTTCGTAAAAGAATAAATATATGTCAACGACTGCAAAAGAAGTAAGAGAGACAAAGAAATTAAAATTCAAAATCAGGTATCACAACAGATGTAAAATCTGCGGTAGGTCGCGTGGATATCTTCGCAGATTTGGCCTTTGCAGACTCTGTTTTAGGGAATATGCACTAAAGGGAGAAATCCCCGGGGTTAGAAAGGCATCCTGGTAATATGACAAATACATTTTCAAATTATTCTGTGGGAGATTTCTTAATAAGAATAAAAAATACGGCCATGGCCAAAAATAAATCTTTGGAATATAAAGCCGAAAAACAGATTGTTGCTGTTGCCGAAGCACTTAAAAAATTGGGATTTTTGGACTCGGTCAAGAAAGAAAAAGACATGTTAAACGTTTCTTTGGCTTTCAAGAATAAGAAGCCGGTCATAATGAACCTAAGGCTAATATCTAAGCCGGGCCTAAGAATTTATATGGGGGCTGACGAAATTGATAAGAAAAAAGGTCCGTCAACTTACTTAATCACCTCGCCCAAAGGAATAATTTCTTCCAAAGACGCAGTAAAGGGAAGAATCGGCGGAGAAGTCATAGCCGAAATATGGTCGTAGATCCTGAGCGAAGTCGAAGGATCATAATTATATGAGTAAAATAGGTAAACAACCGGTAATAATTCCAGCAGGAGTTACAGTAGAAGTTAATGGCCACACGGTAAAAATTACAGGGCCTAAAGGAACTTTGGAAAAACATTTTCCTCCGGAAATTAACGTTGACGTTTCCGACGGAAAAGTACTCGTAACCGCCAAGGGAAGCGGAAAGTATATTATGTCTTTACACGGGACGACCAGAGCTTTAATCAATAATGACGTTAAGGGAGTCAGTGAGGGTTGGAGCAAAAAACTCGAGCTCGTCGGAACAGGATTTAAAGCAGAAGTGATGGGTAAAACCTTATCTCTAACGGTAGGGTATAATCACCCCGTTAAAGTCGAAGCCCCGGAAGGGATCACGTTTAAAGTTGAAAAGACATTTGTTACGGTTGAAGGAACCAATAGGGAAGTAGTGGGACAGGTTGCCGCAGATATACGCGGAGTAAGACCCCCCGAGCCTTACAAAGGCAAAGGAATAAAATACGTAGACGAAGTTATAAGAAGAAAAGCAGGCAAAGCAGCCGCCGCAAAAGCCGGCCCCGCAGCCGTCTAAAAGTATGAGAAGCAAAGAGATAAAAGCAAAAAGATACGATCAAAGAAAAAGGAGAGTCAGAGCCAAAATTATTGGAAGTGCAAAACGACCGAGACTTTCGGTTTTCCGTTCCAATACCCATATTTATGGGCAAATTATTAATGACGAAAAAGGACAGACTTTGGTTGCATTTTCTGATATCAAAGTTAAAAAAGAAGCTAAGATGACCAAGACTCAAATAGCAGGAACAGTCGGAGAGGGAATTGCCAAAAAGGCGCTGGCCAAAAAGATCAAAACTGTAGTTTTTGACAGAAACGGATTTATGTATCACGGCAGAGTCAAAGCCCTCGCCGAGGGTGCAAGAAAAGGAGGACTGGTTTTTTAAGCCAAGTATAAATATGGGGTTTAGCAGAAACAGAAATACAAATTATGAAGGTCCGCCCAAGGAATTTGAAGAAACCGTGGTTCAAATTAATAGAATTTCCAAAAAGACTAAGGGTGGAAATCAAATCAGGTTTTCGGCTCTTGTGGTTGTGGGAGACCGGAAAGGGAAGGTCGGAGTTGGCTTGGCCAAAGCAACGGATGTGCGAAACGCCATCAGAAAATCTGTTGAGGCTGCTAAAAGAAAAATGATTGTGGTCCCATTAGCGGGTACAACTGTCCCCTACTCCGTCAACGAAAAATTTTCGGCGGCAAAAATTTTACTTAAGCCGGCCCCTCCCGGAAGCGGAATTATTGCCGGAGGACCGATGAGAGTTGTACTCGAAGCCGCAGGAATTAGAGACGCAGTCGGAAAAATCTTGGGGACTAAGAATAAAATCTCCAATGTTTATGCAACCTTGAAAGCTCTTGAAACAATTTCGGGAATAGTTGAGGCAAGAAGGAAATAAAATGACAAAATTATCTAAAGTTGTAGCCAAATCAAAAAAGAGATTGGGAAGAGGAATGGGAAGCGGCAAAGGAAGCCACACCTCCAGCCGTGGCCAAAAAGGTCAAAAAAGTAGAGGTTCAGTAAACGTTCTTTTTGAAGGAATGAAGATGAAAAAGTCCCTTCTCAAAAGACTCCCCAAAATGCGCGGAAAAGGAAAATTCCATGTCAACACAAAACCGATTGCCATAAAATACGCGCGACTCGAAGCCTTGCCGGCGGGAAGCGTTATCACGGTAGAGCTTTTGGTTAAACACGGAATTTTGAAGGCAAGATTGGCCAAGATTCACGGAGTCAAAATTATCGGAATTGGGGATAACAAAAAGAAGTTTAAATTCTCAGTTTCTACTTCCAAGAAATCAGTAGTTAAGACTTCAAAATAAATTTTCAGAAACTTCCTCTTCGACCCACTTCGTTCGCTCAGTGATGTAGCCTGCTAGCTAACCCTGTTTTTAGGATCAGGTTTGGGATATAATTGACCAATATTATGCTTAGGTCTGTTGGCCAGTTTTTTTCAAAAATAGTTAAAACTCCTTCGATCAGGAAGAAGCTCTTAATTACCGGTGTAGTGCTTATTGTTTTCAGACTGGCGGGGCATATTCCTGCCTCCGGTATAGATAAAACTACCCTTGCCGCACTTTTTGCCGGAAGTCCGCTTCTTTCGCTACTGGATGTTTTTTCCGGCGGAACTTTGGCCAACTTTTCGATTCTGGCCCTGGGCTTAAATCCCTACATCAATGCCTCGATTATTTTTCAGCTTTTGGGCTACGTAGTTCCTGCGATTGAAGAACTCCAAAAAGAAGGGGAATTCGGGCAGGAAAAAATTAATCAATATACACGGCTTCTCACGGTTCCCCTTGCGGCTCTTCAGGCTTTTGGAATGTACGCACTTCTAAGGGGGCAAAAAGTTATAACCACATTGGATCCGCTCCACCTTCTGGCGCTTGTTATCACCATGACGGCAGGTACCATTTTTGCCGTTTGGCTGGGGGAGCTCATCAGCGAATACGGCTTTAAAGACGGGGTATCCCTCCTGATTTTTACAGGAATTGTGGCGCGTCTTCCAGTAACTTTGGGACAATCCGCCAGCATTTTCCAATCCCAGGATATCTTGAAGATAATTTTATTTATAGTAATTTCCGTAATCATAGTTGGCCTTGTTATTTTTGTCAGTGAGGCAGCCCGTCAAATTCCAATCCACTACGCAAAAAGACGTACCGAGAGCGGTCTTGGAGCCTCCTCCTATCTGCCTCTGAGGTTAAATCAGGCCGGGGTAATTCCTATCATTTTTGCCGTATCTTTAGTCCTTATGCCATCCATGCTCGGACAGTTTTTGGCAAATGTCCCGAATACGGGTTTAGCTAATTTTGCGAGGTCGATTAGTACCGCCTTTAATCCTCAATCGGCAGTCTATAATATTGTTTATTTCCTGCTGGTTTTCGGATTTACTTATTTTTACACCGCGGTTGTATTTAATCCGGAAAAAGTTGCCGAAAATTTGCAAAAGGGCGGAGGGTTTATACCGGGTATCAGGCCCGGCAAAGAAACCGAGAAATATCTGGGGCATGTTCTTTCCCGTTTGACGGTGGTGGGCGGGGCCTTCTTGGGAGCCATTGCGGTCCTCCCTTCCCTTTTCAGAAATTCCCTTGGAGCCACAAATCTTGCAATCGGGGGCACAAGCGTTTTAATCCTTGTATCGGTTGCGCTCCAGCTTATCCGTGAAATGGAAGGCGAACTTGTGATGGAAAAGTACGAAGGATTTACGAGATGAATATACTTATAATCGGTCCGCAGGGTTCGGGCAAAGGAACACAGGCGAGAATTCTAGTTGAGAAGTTTAACCTTTATTATTTTGAGTCGGGTGCATATTTGAGGAAAATGGCCGAGACTCACCCGGAGCTTAAAAAATTGTTGGATGAAGGGAAACTTGTTCCCGACAAAGAGTTTACTTCCTATTTGGCTGCGTATTTGGACGACCAAAACCTATATGACAACATTCTTTTCGACGGTTTTCCAAGAACTGTTTCCCAATACGAATTTTTTAAGAAATGGCTAACGGATAAAAAAGTAAGTTTGGATTTGACGATATTTTTACAAATAAGCCAAGAGGAAACCGTAAGACGCCTGACGGCCAGAAGGCAAGATCCGGCTTCCGGCAAGATTTACAACCTTATTACCGAGCCTCCTCCTCCCGATGTCGATACCGGTAAACTTATTCAGAGAGACGACGATAAACCCGAAGCGATCGAAAAAAGACTTGAACTATTTAGGCAGCTGACAGAACCCTTGATTGCCCGGCTCAAGGAAGAATCGGAGGTTATCGAGGTTGACGGGGAACGTCCTGTCAAAGTAATTGCAGATGATCTTATTGGGGCGATTGAGGAAAGGATGAATAAATGATTCCTGTCAAGAGCGACTCCGAGATTCAAATCATGGCTGAGGGGGGTAAAAAACTTGCTCGAGTAAAGAATGCCCTCGGCGACGCGGTCAAAGCGGGTGTCAGAGCATCAGGTATCGAGGAGTTGGCTGCGAAGTTGATAAAGGAGGAAGGAGCAGAAGCTTCTTTTAAAAAAGTTCCCGGCTACCACTGGGCGACCTGCGTCAATGTGAATGAAGGACTGGTTCATGGGATTCCCATTTCAAGTGTAATTTTCAAGAAGGGCGATATTGTCAGCATTGACGTCGGGATTTTGTTCAAAGGGTTCCATACAGACACCTCAATTTCGGTTGGAATCGATTTAAGCCCCGAAAACCGGAAATTCCTGAATACCGGCCGCGAGGCCTTGGCTAAGGCCCTAAGGGCGGTTAAGGAGGGCAACTATATTTACGATGTTTCCAAAGCCATAGAAGATACGGTTGAAGCGGCGGGCTATTCGGCCATAAAAGCTCTTGTCGGGCACGGAGTTGGCAGGGAGCTTCATGAGGATCCCCAAATCCCCTGTTTTGTGCTTGGAGCCAGAGAGCAAAGTGCCGAGATCGAAAAAGGTATGGTTTTGGCAGTTGAGGTCATGTATGCCATGGGGAGCGATAAAGTCGAACTTTTGGAAGACGGGTGGACAATAGCCATGAGGGATGGTAAAATATCAGGACTTTTTGAGGATACTATCGCGGTAACTAAGTTAGGACCCAAGGTGTTAACGAGATGAAAACCAAGAACGTAGTTATAGTTGAGGGAAACGTGTCCGCCGCCCTTCCCAACACAATGTTCAGGGTGACTCTGAGCGATGGGAGGCTGATTTTGGCCACATTAACCGGAAAAATGCGTAGAAATTACGTCAGGATTTTTCCGGGAGATAAGGTCAAGGTTGAAAT
Source organism: Patescibacteria group bacterium (assembly GCA_041480845.1). Lineage (GTDB taxonomy): Bacteria > Patescibacteriota > Microgenomatia > UBA8517 > UBA8517 > LCIL01. The sequence goes on from JBGPAU010000003.1 coordinate 27,026, forward strand.
GACGCCTTACGACGAGGCAAGGGGAAGAATAGTATATAAATTCTAATGAAAGTACAAAGTTCAATCAGTTTAAGATGCAAGGACTGTAAGATTGTTAAACGCAAGGGCGTTTTATACGTCATTTGTAAAAACCCCAGGCACAAACAGAGACAAGGATGATATGGCACGTATAGCCGGAATAGACTTACAAGATAGCTGGAAAGTAGATTTCGCCTTAACTAAAATAAAAGGTTTGGGCTGGCCGTTGTCCAAAAAAATCATGAAGGATGCCGGAATTGATACCAAAAAGAGAATTTCCGACCTAACAAGTGATGAAGTAAGTAAAATCTCGGCTGAACTTGAAAAATATCAAATTGAAGGGGACTTGATGAGAGATGTAAGAGCAAATATTCAAAGACTGGTAGTAATCGGATCGTATAGAGGCTCCAGACATACAAAAGGGCTACCAGTCAGAGGGCAAAGGACGAGGACTAATGCCCGTACGAAACGCGGAAAACGTAAGACCGTGGGAGCGTTTAAGAAAGAAATGCTTTCCAGGCTGACCACCGGAAAGGAAGAGGAGGCAAAGAAGTAATATGGCAACCAAGGCTAAGAATATAAAAAAGGAAGTTGGTTTGGGCAAAATTTACATTTCCGCATCTTTTAATAACACGCTTGTAACCCTTACAAATGCCGTGGGTGAGACTTTAGCTTGGGGTTCATCCGGTGCGTCGGGTTTTAAAGGCACAAGACGCGCTACTCCTTACGCGGCAACAACTGCAGTTGAAACGGTTCTAAATAAGGCTAAAAATGATTTTGGTGTAACGGAGGTTGAAATTTATGTCAAAGGCCCCGGAGCCGGACGCGATGCAGCACTTCGTGCGGTCAGGGCCGCCGGAGTTAAAATTGCTCTTATTGCCGACATTACACCTGTTCCACATAACGGACCGAGGCCGAAAAAGAAAAGGAGAGTCTAAGGATGGCAAAATACGTAGGACCAAAAGACAGGCTTAGCAGGCGCGAAAACTTCGACATTTTTGGTGCCGGAGCGAAGCTGACAAGGCTTAATGTGCCGCCCGGAGTTCATGGACCAAAGGGGCTAAGGGGTTCTTCCCAATACGGCAGGCAGCTTAGGGAGAAGCAAAAAGTCAAAAGGCTTTACGGTATTTTAGAAAAGCAGTTTAGGAGATATGTTGAAGAGGCTTTTAGAGCCAAGGGGAATACGGGAGAAGCCATACTAATTAGCCTTGAAAAGCGTCTGGATAATGTAATATTCAGGCTTGGATTTGCTCCGAGTAGGCCCGCCGCCAGACAGTTGGTTTCCCACGGACACGCCATGGTAAACGGCAAAAAAGTTAATATTCCTTCCTATAAATTGGTTGTCGGGGACACGGTTTCGATTGATTCTAAGGCCGGCGCCATACCCGAAATCAAACAAGCGATTGAAAATAAGGATATAAAGCTCCCTGGCTGGTTGGAGAAAAAGGCCCTGGTAGGCAAGGTTTCTGCCAACCCCAAGCGTGAAGATATAACTGAGCCTATAAGCGAAATGGACATCGTAGAGTTTTACTCACGATAGGGGTTCGCTTGGCCAGACAAAGCCCTGGTAAGTGAGCAGGATATAGTTGAGTTTTACTCCAGATAGGCAGCAGCCTAGATGGAGGTTTGGAGCCATAAGGCGGAGAACACTGACACCTTGTTGAGAAAGTTCCTCGTGGGTACTTTCTCAAGCAATGCTTGATTCCCAATTAGCCTTGGGTTATAATACACCCTAGTCTTAAAGTTAAGACTGTATTTTGAAAGAAAAATGAACGAACCAATGTTTGAGATCAAAGAAGAAAAGAAAGAGGCCGGTTACGGCAGATTTGCCATAACACCCCTTGAACAGGGGTACGGTCTTACGATCGGTAATGCCATAAGGCGTGTCCTTTTATCTTCTCTATACGGAGTAGCAGTCACCTCAGTTAAAATCGCAGGAGTAAAGCACCAGTTTTCTTCTCTTACCGGCATGAAGGAAGACATAGTTGAATTTGTTCTTAACCTCAAGAAAGTCAGATTTTCCGGAAAAGCCGAAAAACCCGTTAAAGCTACTTTAGAAGTAACAAAATCCGGCGAATTTACGGCTGCCGAAATTAAAGTCGGAGGCGGAATCAAAATTGCCAATCCCGATTTAATTTTGGGCACTCTGAATAAGGGTTCAAAGCTCTCCGCGGATATTATGATTGAAAGCGGAGTCGGTTATTCTCCCGCGGAAGACAGGCCCGGAGAAACAATCGGTCTTATTCCGGTTGATGCTTCTTTCTCTCCGGTTAAAAGAGTCAGCTACAAAATTGAGGAAACCCGTGTCGGTCGACTTACAAATTATGACAAATTGCTCTTGGAAATTTGGACGGACGGAACGGTTGATGCCAAAGAAGCATTAACGGAATCCGCAAAGATTCTAATGTCTTATTTTGGCCAGGTGGTTAACCCCAAGAAAGTTGTAAAACCGGTAGAAGCACCCAAGGATGAACTAGGACTTATAGGAAAGCTTTCGGTGGAAGAAATAGGCCTTCCCACAAGAGTTGCCAATGCCCTAATTAAAGCCGGTTTTGAATCGGTTGAACAGCTTGCGTACGCAAAGAAGGAAGATTTGGTTAAGGTAAGAAATTTGGGAGAAAAGTCCCTCAAGATTATAGCTGCTGCGCTCGGAACAAAGGGAGTCGAGTTCCTCGCCATCAAGTAAAACTATGAATAAGAGAGTGTTTGGAAGAAAACTTTCCAGATCACGTCCGGCCAGGGAAGCTTTATTTGCTTCTTTAGCCCAAAGCCTGATTATTAATGGAAAAATTGTAACCACCCGCGCAAAAGCCAAGGCGGTTGCCGGTAGTGTGGAAAAGATGGTTACACTGGCCAAGAAAGGAAATATCGCGGCAAGGAGAAAAGTAATGAGTAAATTGGACAATAAAAGAGAAGCCGCTGATGTTTTATTCCAGAAAGTTGTCAAAGCTTTTCCGGCCAAAAACTCAGGTTTTACCAGAATAATTTCTCTTCCTAGACGTGTCGGGGACAATGCCCAAATGGTCAGAATGGAATGGACGGAAAAAATAGAATATGAGACCAAAAAGAAGGAAGAAAAGAAAGGTGATAAGGTCAAAGGCAAAAAAGCTGAAGAAAAACCCAAAAAATGAAGACATTTTCACCCACACCAAAAGATGTAAAAAGAGAATGGCATTTGATTGACGCCAAAGACGAAATATTGGGCAGGCTTTCTACCAAAATCGCGGGACTACTTATGGGTAAAGGCAAAGCAACTTTTAGCCATCACATGGATATGGGAGACTATGTGGTTGTAATTAATGCTGAAAAAATCATGGTTACCGGAAGAAAAGCTTCCCAAAAAGTTTACATAACCCATTCGGGATACCCGGGGGGATTTAAATCAAAAAAATACAGTATGATGATGGAACAGCATCCGGAGCGCATTATTGAACACGCGGTGGCCGGAATGCTTCCTATCAACCGATTAAGAGATCCCAGAATGTTAAGATTAAAAGTAGTAGCTGGGGATAAAAATCCTTATACTGATAAATTCGAAGCAAGAAATCCGAAATCCGAAAGTAAAGTTTAGGATTTTGAATTTGGAATTTTGATATTGTTTCGAATTTCGATATTCGTATTTAGAATTTAAAGACATGGCTAGAATAAAGAAAATTGACTATACATACGGAGTAGGTCGAAGGAAAGAAAGCTCTGCGAGAGTAAGGCTTTATCGTGGCAAAGGGGAAAATACGGTAAACGGAATGCCAACAGAAAAGTATTTTCCGGGTGAAATAGCAATAAAGGCATTGGCTAAACCGATGGGTGCAACGGAAACCAGCGATAAATATTATTTTTCGGCCAAGGTCGCAGGCGGAGGGAAAGAAGCACAACTCGGCGCAGTTATTTTGGGTCTTGCTCGGAGTTTAGTTAAAGTATCTTCCGAGAAGAACAGAACCCCTCTCAAAAAGCTTGGTCTTCTCACCCGCGATTCCAGAATCAGACAAAGAAGAATGGTGGGAATGGGTGGTAAGTCCCGTCGTAAGAAACAATCTCCAAAGAGGTAATCTCCTGTGGTAAAATACCGATTACGGGGTGTAGTTCACCGGTAGAATGGGCGCATGGGGTGCGTCCGAAGGCGGTTCAATTCCGCCCACCCCGACCGAATTTGCTTCTTGCATTTTATTTAGTGGGATAGTAAAAAGACGAAATGGCAAAAATAAAAAAACCCGAAACGGAAGCTCCTGTAAAACAGGAAGGTGGATCCGCAAAACTTCAGGCAATTCGATTGGCGATGGATCAGATCGAAAAACAATACGGCAAAGGAAGCATTATGCGACTTGGCGGAAACGATGGGGAAAGATATAAAATTGACGTTATTTCCACGGGCTCCATAGCGGTCGATTTAGCTCTTGGAGTTGGAGGACTCCCCAGAGGCCGTATCACAGAAATCTTCGGTCCTGAGGCATCTGGTAAGACCACGCTGGCCTTGGCGGTCATCGCCGAAGCTCAGAAGAAAGGCGGACAGTGTGCCTTTGTTGACGCGGAGCATGCCTTGGATCCCCAGCGCGCTGAAATACTCGGAGTTGACCTTGATAACCTTCTTATGTCCCAACCCGATACCGGCGAACAGGCCTTGGAAATTACGGAAACCCTAATCCGTTCCGGCGCAATTGATGTTGTCGTTGTCGATTCGGTTGCGGCATTAGTACCACGGGCGGAACTTGAAGGGGAAATGGGGGATGCGGTTATGGGAATGCAGGCCCGACTCATGTCCCAAGCTCTTAGAAAATTAACAGGAGCTATTTCAAAATCAAAGACGGTTCTGATTTTTACGAATCAGCTTAGGCTAAAAATCGGAGTCATGTTCGGTAATCCCGAAACAACTCCCGGCGGACTTGCACTTAAATTTTATTCCTCTGTAAGAATTGATTTGAGGAGAATTGAAGTTCTTAAAGACGGCGAGAAAGTAATCGGTTCCCGTCACAGAGCCCGTATTGTTAAAAATAAAGTGGCTCCTCCCCTAAGAGTTGCGGAATTTGACATTATGGAAACCGAAGGAATAAGCAGATTCGGCGGACTGCTTGACGTCGGACTTGAACTTGGCCTGATCAGCAAAAGCGGATCGTTTTTTAATTACGAGGGCAAACCCATTGCCCAAGGCAAAGAAGCCGCAAAACTTTATTTCAAAGATCATCCCAAGATTGCAGACGAAGTAGATAAAAAAATCCGCGAAATGGTTGCCTCCGGTAAAAAACTTCCTAAAGAAATTGGAGAAGAGGAAAAAGAAGAGTAACCTTAGTTTGTGCCAATAATTACTTCAATCAAGCAGCAGAAAAACAAAAACAGGGTCAATGTTTATTTGGATGATAAATTTGGTTTTGGAATTGACCTCGATAACTTCGTTTTACTCCACCTCAAAGTTGATCAGGAACTGACAGAAGAAGGTATCGTCGAAATTGTCAAAAAAGCCGAGTTTCAAAAATCTTTTGATAAACTTTTAAGATTTGCGATGGTCAGACCCCGGTCGGAAAAGGAGGTAACCGATTATTTCCGCCGCAAAAAAGTTCACGAAAGCATGCACGAAAAATTAGTCGGGAAATTGAAGCATTTGGAACTATTGGATGACGCCAAATTTGCCAAATGGTGGATAGATCAGCGGGCAAATTTTAAGCCCAAGCCAAAAAGAATTCTAATTCAGGAGTTAAGAATAAAAGGAATCGGTAAAGAAATAATCGACGAAGTCTTGGGCGAGGAAGTTGTTGATGAGGAGAAAATGGCGAGGGAACTTTTAGAAAAAAAGGCCTACAAATGGAAAGGTCTTGAACCCAGAATCGCCCGTCAAAAAATGTCCCAGTATCTGGCGGGGAAGGGCTTCTCCTGGGATGTGGTTGAAAAAGTGACCCCAAAAAGGTAGAATACCCCTTAGAGTCAAAGATATGGATAAGAAGACACAATATTTAACTTCTTCGTTCCAAACCAGCCTCATTTAAGGCGGATCTTCTTTGGCTCCTAAATTATGACAAATAGAGACGAATATATCGAAAAGTTGAGTAAGGTTTCCAAAATGACTCCTGATGAGGCTAAAAAGTCTCTTTTGGATGAGGTCCAGGCCGATCTGACAGGTGAAATAGCCAAGAAGATCAGAGCCGCGGAGGAAAAAATCAAAGAGGAAGCAAACGAAAAAGCTCAAGAAATTCTTCTTGATGCCATGAAACACGGAGCCACGGGCTACGTTGCCGAATATACGGTTTCTTCGGTAACCGTGCCCAATGAGGACGTTAAAGGCAGAATAATCGGTGCCGGAGGCCGAAACATCAGAACCTTCGAAAAAGAGGCAGGAGTTGAAATCGAAATCGACGAAACCAATGAAATCAGACTTTCTTCTTTTGATGCAATCAGGCGCGAAATTGCCAAAAGGGCTTTGGAAATTCTAATCAGAGACGCCAGGATCCAACCATCAAGAATTGAGGAGGTTATAAGGCAGGTTAAAGCCGGAATGGAGGATGTTTTACTTGATGAAGGCAAAAAAATAACACATGAATGCGGTGTTTATAATCTTCCTGTGGAACTGATGAGAATGATCGGGCGCTACAGATTTAGAACTTCATACGGACAAAATCTTGGAATCCATACAATTGAGGAAACAAAAATGGGAGTGGCGGTTGCCGGGGAAATCGGCGCCAATGTTGATGTGGTCCGGCTTGGATGTTTACTTCATGACATCGGCAAAATTGTAACAGATGAAGAAGGAAATCATGTGGAGTTGGGAGTAAATCTTCTTAAAAAGTACGGGATGCCCAAGGAAGTTATTGCTTGTGTTGCGGAACATCACGAGGACAGATCTTTTTCTTCAAACGAATCTGTAGTTGTTTGGATCGCAGATGCCATATCCGGCAGCCGTCCCGGAGCCAGATATGAACCCCATGAAGGTTATGTCAAAAGGATGACCAAGATTGAGGAAATTGCCAAGGGATTTCCCGGAGTTGATATGGTTTATGCATTTCAGGCGTGGCGCGATGTCCGTGTAATAGTTAACCCCGATGAAGTTGATGATGATAAACTGACAGTACTTGCCCATGATATTGCCAAAAAACTTGAGAAAGAAGCAGAATATGCAGGTCAAATCAAAGTTTCCGTTATCCGTGAAGTCAGGGCTACGGAAACTACTTCCGCCAAATAAGCAAAGCTTGGCCAGTCAAGGCCCTGGTAGTTTTCTCTTTTTAAGCTTCATTGCCCTCTTCATTTTTGTGGCAATTTTTGCTTATTTAAATAGGTCGGTTTTTCAATCGTCAACGAAAAAATCATTTCCGGATAAATTCGGGCAACTGCTTAATATTCCGACTCCGACCCCAACCCCAACACCTAAGCCATTAACCTTTGCTGAGATGAATACTCTTTACGGTCCTTGTGTCCGCCTCCCGGTACTTATGTATCATCACATCCAGACCCAAGACGCCGCGAAAGCGAATAGGGAAACAGGTCTAACTACTTACACTGATTTTTTCCAAAAACAAATGCAGTACCTTAAGGACAAAGGCTATAACGTTGCCGGCATGAATGATCTCGTCAATTTCTTTGATAACGGAACGCCGATTACACCCAAAAGCGTTCTTATAACTTTTGATGATGCCTATGAGGATTTTAATACGGACGCCTTTCCCATTCTCCAAAACTTGGGTTATAAAGCAACAGTATTTGTGCCGACAGGGCTTGTGGATAATCCGGGATACCTTACATGGAACCAAATTATTTCGATGAACGGATCGATTTTATTTGCCAACCATACCTGGTCCCATAAAAATGTGGGAGTTTCGACGAGCATCATGCAATATGAAGTTTCTACAGCAGATACCCAACTGTCTGACCGAAATTTAAATTCACCGAAGATCTTTTCTTATCCCTATGGGCTTGACACCGGGCAGGCGGAGAAGTATCTGATTTCTTTGGATTATAAAGCTGCCTTTACCACAAATCCAGGGGGCATTCTTTGCGAAAAACAAAGATTTGCCCTCCCCAGAATTAGAATCGGCAGCACTTCTTTGTCCTCTTACGGGTTTTGATTTTTGAAAAAGTGGCGATAACTTGACATTTTTCTAACATTCATTTATGCTTCTTCGCAGAATGACAAAAACTGATTTGATAGATCAGGTTTCAAGGAAAGCCCATTTAACCAAAAAGGCCGCGGAAGAAGCGGTTGAAGTTTTCCTAGACGAAGTCGGGCGCGTTCTCGCCAAAGGAGAAAAAGTAGTTCTTTCGGGATTTGGGACCTTTCGAGTAATTACGATGAAAGGAAAAACGGTTAAAATCCCCAAAACCGAAAAAATGGTTACCATTAAATCCCACAGATCCCCGCGTTTTACCCCGGGAAAAAAGCTCAAAAGACAAGTTTCGAGATAACCGCCGGCTAATGCTATACTTCAGTTATGAACAAGGCCATTATTGTGGATGGTTTAGTTAAAAACTTTGAAATAACCGAAAAAGAACCGGGACTAACAGGCGCTTTTAAATCTCTCTTTTCTCCGAAAAAAAAGGAAATTCATGCCCTACGGGGAATTTCGTTTACAATCCAGCCGGGAGAACTTGTCGGATTCATTGGTCCGAATGGTGCAGGGAAAACCACAACTCTCAAAACTTTATCTGGTTTACTTTATCCCACATCGGGTTTCGTTGAAGTTTTAGAATATGATCCCTGGGAAAGAAAACCGGAATTTTTAAAACAAATTTCTCTGGTCATGGGACAAAAAAATCAACTTTGGTGGGATCTTCCCGCGATTGAAACTTTTGAACTGAATAGGGCGATATATGAAATCCCCACGCGTACCTATCAGGAAAACCTTAAAGAGCTTGTGGAACTACTTGAGATTGAAAAACTTTTAGAAACCCCGGTACGCAAACTTTCTCTGGGACAGAGGATGCGGATGGAATTAACCGCCGCACTTCTTCATAAACCCAAGGTACTATTTTTGGACGAACCGACAATTGGGTTGGACCTGATTGCCCAGCAAAAAATGCGGGACTTTATTTATGATTACAACCGCAGGTATGGAGCAACAATTCTTCTTACCTCCCACAATATGGACGATCTGACCGACCTGGCAAGACGGGTGATTGTTATTAATCAGGGAGCAATTCTATTTGACGGGGCACTGGAAGATCTGGTCACAAAGTATGCCAAAGAAAAGATTATTAAAGCGACTCTTTCCAAGGAGGATGGGATTGCGGATATTGAAAAAATCGGCAAAGTTAAGAAGCTTGTTTTTCCTCAGGTAATTTTATCGGTTCCCCGTGCGGCAACTGCTGTTGCCGCTTCGGAACTTCTTCAAAACTTTCCTGTTGCGGACCTGACAATAGAAGAAATCCCCATTGAAGACGTAATCCGTAAAGCATTTAAAAGCGGTCTTAAAAAATGAATAAGTATTGGAGTATCTTTCGAATCTCTTTTCAGCAAGAGTTTGCCTACCGTCTGAATTTTATTTTGTGGAGAGTCCGGAATGTCTTTCAGATTCTATTAACCTATTTTCTTTGGAGTACGGTATTTACCAACCCCCAAACTCAGATTTTTGGCTATGACAGGGCAAAAATTCTTACCTACGTCTTTGGGATAATGATAGTAAGGGCTCTTGTTTTTTCTGCCCGGGCTATGGATGTTTCGTTTGATATTGCGCGGGGAGACCTGTCCAATTATCTTCTTAAACCCTTAAGTTATTTTAAATATTGGTTTACGAGAGATGTCTCCAGTAAAGCCCTAAACTTGATGTTTGCGGCTGTTGAATTTCTGGTTCTTTTTGCGATTTTAAAGCCTCCATTTTTCTTTCAGGGAAACTTGGTTGCCTTAATTGCGTTTACGGTAAGTATCGTCCTGGCAATTCTGATTTTTTTCTTCGTTCTTTTTCTAATCAGTTCCATTCCTTTTTGGGCGCCCGAAATCGGATGGGGTTCCCATTTCTTAATTACTGTAGTAATCATCGAAGCTCTTTCGGGGGCGCTTTTCCCGATCAATATTTTACCGCGCGCATTTCAATCGTTAGTCATGGCAACCCCTTTTCCGTATCTGATTTATTTTCCGGTCGAGGTTTATTTGGGAAATATACAAGGGAGCGCGCTTATCGGAGGACTCATGGTTGCTGCCGCGTGGGCCGGAGTTTTGTGGCTTAGCTTAAACTTTGTTTGGCAAAAGGGGCTTAAGGTGTATCAAGCATTAGGACGGTGAATTTGGGTTTTTCAAATTCATCCTGAGCGCAGTCGAAGGATAAACTTTTATGGCAAAAAAACTCAAAAAATATTTAAAAATCTGGTGGATGATGAGCCGGAATTCTTTTTCCATGATTATTGATCAAAAACTTGCCCTATCGGTATTTTTGATAGGGAAAGTTTTAAGGTTTATCTTCTTTTTTGGATTCCTTTATTTTTTACTGCTTGGAACAAAAACACTGGCCGGCTATTCGGGCAACCAAGTCATATTTTTCTTTCTGACCTTTAACATCATTGATGTAATATCACAGTTTTTATTCAGAGAGGTTTACAATTTCAGACCGATGATTATAAACGGGGATTTTGACCTGGTTCTTGTCAAACCCTTAAATGCTCTTTTCAGGGTTTTAATGGGAGGGGCGGATATTATCGATTTGGTTACAATCCCACCCCTGATTTTTGCGACTATTTATGTAGGCTCTCTTCTTCACCCCTCCGTGCTATATACCATGTACTATGTACTGCTCCTCTTGAATGGTTTTCTTATCGCCACTGCGTTCCATATAATTATTCTTTCTTTTTCTATGGTTACTCTTGAGGTGGATCATGCAATTATGATTTATAGAGATTTAACAAGCTTGGGCCGGCTTCCTATCGATATTTATAAACAGCCTTTGCAGGCATTTTTAACCTATCTGGTGCCCGTGGGAATAATGATTACTCTTCCGGCAAAAGCAATGATGGGACTCATTGCACCTGCTGGAATATTGATGGCGCTTTCTGTTGGAATTGTTGCTTTGTTTATCGCTTTTAGATTTTGGAACTATGCCCTGACTAAATACAGCAGTGCCAGCAGTTAAAAAGATGAACAAACTACTCGTTATTTGCGGACCGACATCAACCGGTAAAACTACTTTGGCAGTTGCTCTTGCCAAAAAATTTAACGGGGAACTTATTTCTGCCGACTCGCGCCAGGTTTATAAGGGTATGGATATCGGAACGGGAAAGGATCTTCCAAAGGGTGCAAAAATAAAATTGCCGTGGTTTCAAAAATACGGCTACTATGAAATTAATGGCGTAAAAATTTGGGGATACGATCTAGCCGATCCCCGTCATGAATTTAATGTTGGCCAATATATTAAATTTGCCGAACGGATAATTACAGATATCCGTAAAAGAGGAAAATCTCCGATTTTGGTTGGGGGAACAGGTCTTTATATGAAAGGGGTAATTGATGGTATTCCTACAGCCTCAATTCCTAAAAATAATTTATTGAGAAAAACCCTTGAAAGAAGTACCCCGGAGGAACTTTTCGAGAAACTTGCTCAAATGGATTCCCTGAAAGCCGGGCAAATGAACGCATCCGACAAAAGAAATCCCCGGCGTCTGATCCGCGCAATCGAGGTAGCTATGTGGAAGATTAATAATATTAAAAAAGAGAAAGAAATGGAGGCAAAGAAAAAGGACCTTGAAGTTTTAATGATCGGGTTAACCGCTCCGGAAAAGTTTATCTCCAGGAGGGTGGAGAAACGAGTTGCCCGGAGGGTGAAAGCGGGGATTAAAAAAGAAGTTCAAATCTTACTGAAAAAACATGTCACCTGGAAAATGCCCTCAATGTCTTCCATGGGTTATAGGCAATGGAAGGACTATTTTGACAATAAAAAGACCGAAGCGGAAGTTGTTAAGGTTTGGGAGGGTGAGGAAAAGAAGTATGTAAGGCGTCAAATGGTCTGGTTTAAGAAGGATAAAAGAATTCACTGGTTTGATATTACTGCCCCGGGTTACCCCGAAAATGTGGAAAAATCGGTCGAAAAATGGTATTCTACGGGTAGCAATGTTGAAAAAAGTTGAAATATCACATAGAACCATAATATTTGCGGTCTTTTTCCTTTTGGGACTTTGGTTTTTGTATTTCGTCCGCGATATCATTTTGCAGCTTTTTGTGGCCCTTCTCCTGATGACAATTCTCGAACCGATTGTGACCCTTCTAACCAGAATTAAAATCCCCAGAGCCATATCGGTTCTTATTACTTACATATTGGTGCTTGGGGTCATGGGTGGAATGGTCGCCCTTATTGCTCCGACACTGGCGCAGCAGACAACAAATTTTGTAACCACTCTACCTTCTTACATGAACAATATAGGGGTTAATTCTGCCATTAGTGGAGATCTGGGCAAAGGACTTTTGTCTCAGCTTGGGGGAATTCCTGGAGAGATATTAAACTTTACGGTTTCGGTATTTTCCAACATTGTAGCTGTCGTAACTGTTTTGGTTTTTACTTTTTATATGCTTTTGACTCACGACAAACTTCATGACCAGGCGGGATTATTATTCGGGGAAAACAAAAAACTGCAAATAGGCAGGCTTATTAAGGCATGGGAGAATAAACTCGGCAAGTGGGCCAGGGGACAACTTCTCCTGATGTTTGCTGTCGGACTTGGAACTTATATAGGACTTTTTCTGATCGGGATTCCCTTTGCCCTTCCTCTTGCGATCTTGGCGGGACTTTTGGAAATAATTCCGATATTAGGACCGATTGTTGCGGCGATTCCTGCGATTCTGATCGGATTTGGTATGTCACCCATAATCGGACTCGGGGCGACCGCAGTTGAATTTTTGGTGCACCAACTTGAGGGTTACGTACTGGTGCCCAAAATTATGGAAAAATCGGTTGGGGTTTCTCCCCTTGTTGTTTTAATTTCTATCGCCATTGGAGCCAAGCTTTTAGGCATAATGGGTGTGATTATCTCGGTTCCCTTTGTAATAACTCTTCAGGTACTGATTAAAGAGTACCTCATAGCCAAGGAATAAATTTTTTCCTACAGTATGGTATAATGACCTCACTCTGGAGAAAGGATGATCGCGCTCGCTTCGGCGAGTGAGGAAAGTCCAGGCAGCAGAAAGCAGGGTGCCGAGCGCAAGCTCGGGACAGGTTCAGGGTAACCTGAGCTTGGCCAGTACAGAGCCACAGAAACTATGTCGGTTCTTTTACCCTAAAGGTAGAAGAAAACGAGTGAAAAGGGGCAATCCTCCCCGCTGCAACCTCCGAACGGAACGTCAATAGACGCTTTCTCGACGATTCGAGGAATCGAGTCACGTTCCAAGGTCAGAGGGCAGGTTTGCATAAAGCAAACCGACGGCGTGTAAATGTCGTTAGACAGATGATCGTCTAGAAACAGAACCTGGCTTACTCTTTTCCAGAGTACAAAAAGTCCCGCACAAGCGGGATTTTTTGTTTCTAGAATAGCAAAGAGCAAGGTTCCCGAGTGAAACGAGGGGTTCTTACTAATCTTCAGAGTATTTGGACAAACCCCACCGCAAGGTGGTTTTTTGATGGTTAAATATTATCTATTTTTGTGAAGTCGTTTCGGCAACAACCCAGGTGGTGCCGGGGGTTAAATTAATACTTTTTCCGTAAGGACTATCTGCAGATACTGTAGCATAGGTAATACCGGCGTCTTTAAGATCTTTTACAAAATCCTCAAGTCTGTCGTTCGGTATGGCGGCGGAAATAAATGAACTGTGATCTTTCAAAACTTCCATGGGGGTATTTTATATTCAGGAATAGCTGATGTCAATTCTTCTTATTCTTTATATCATTATTTCGAAACATTATGATATTCTGAAATATATGCTTGCCAAGATTACTTCGGGAGCGGTAGTCGGACTGAAAGCAACCCTAATTGATGTCGAAGTTGATATTGCCAGTCAAGGACTTCCCTCATTTACAATTGTTGGACTGCCCGATAAAGCAGTTGAGGAATCCAAAGAAAGAGTTAGATCAGCAATCAAAAATTCGGGCGCGGATTTTCCTATAAGTAGAATCACGGTTAACCTTGCTCCTGCTGATCTGCCCAAAATGGGGCCTGCATATGATCTGCCTATGGCGCTTGGAATTTTAATTGCTTCGGGGCAAATTGCGCCGGATGTATCCTCTTCGCTATTTTTCGGCGAGCTTTCACTAGACGGAACCCTGCGGCATACAAATGGAATTCTTTCGATGACCTACCTTGCCAAAGAAAAGAAATTCAGGCGGATTTTCATTCCAAAAATTAACGAAAAAGAAGCGGCGGTAGTTTCCGGAGTCGACGTTTATTCTATAGAATCCCTGCTTTCTCTTGTCAGATTTTTTGCCAAATCTATAGAAATTGCACCCGCGCCCAAAATTAATCTAAAAAGTCTGCTTGTTAAAAGCGATGCGGAATTTGATTTCTCGGAAGTTATCGGTCAGGAACAGGCAAAAAGGGCTCTCGAAATTGCTGCCGCGGGAAGCCACAATATTTTTCTTCGTGGGACTCCCGGTTCGGGTAAAACAATGCTGGCTCGGGCAATGCCGGGAATTTTACCGACTCTTACAGAGGATGAAGCACTTGAGGTTACCAAAATTTATTCGATTACGGGGAATTTGCCCGAAGGAGAAGCAATTGTAACCCAAAGACCATTCAGAAGTCCGCACCACACAACCAGTAGAATCGGCTTAATCGGAGGAGGGGGAAGTCCTATGCCCGGGGAAATTTCCTTAGCTCACCGCGGAGTTTTATTTTTGGATGAATTTCCGGAATTCCCCAGACATGTTTTGGAATCGCTCCGTCAGCCCATGGAAGACGGGGTTGTCACAATTTCCCGGGCCAAAGGTTCGGTCACATACCCCGCCCAGTTTTTATTGGTTGCAGCCAGTAATCCCTGCCCATGCGGGTACTTTGGGGACACAAAGCGTCCCTGCACCTGTCTGCCCGGGCTAATAACCCGATATCAAAAAAGGATTTCGGGTCCGATTCTGGACAGGATTGATATTCATATTGATGTTCCCTCTGTGGAAACTCAAAAGTTGGTTAACGATAATAAGGAAGAAAGAGAAACCTCCAAAGTAATACAAAAAAGGGTTCAGAAAGCCCGTGAATTTCAATTAAAAAGATTTAAAGGAACGCGTATTAAGTCAAATTCGGAAATGTCCACCCGCGATATTAAAAAATACTGCGGAATCAATGAAGACTCCCGAGCAATTATGACCAGCGCGCTTTCCACCATGAATCTTTCCGCCAGAGGTTATTTTAAAGTGATTAAAATTGCCCGTACTATTGCAGATTTAGCGGGAGAAACAAAAATCTCTTCAATCCATATCGCAGAGGCATTACAATACCGACCAAAACTCGATAATTAAATAAATTTATCCTGAGCAACGTCGAGGGACTTCAGTATCGGCCAAAATCTGACGATTAGTGTATGATAATCCCATGAGACTTGTTGTACAAAGAGTTGAAAAAGCGAAGGTCCAACGGCTGTCTCAGGATAAATCGTGGGAAACTGTCGGGGAAATTGGCAAAGGACTTTTTGTTTTGGTTGGAATGAAAAAAGAGGATTCCGAGAAAGATGTTGAGATACTTGCCCAAAAGCTGTCCAAGCTTCGTGTAATGAGTGATAAGACCGGCAAAATGAATTTGTCAGTTAATGAGGTCGGAGGCAGCATTCTGGTCGTTTCCCAGTTCACACTTCATGCGGATACATCCGGAGGCAATAGACCCAGTTTTATAAATGCTGAGGAACCAAAGCGGGCAAAAGAACTTTATGAATTTTTCGTCAAGAAGCTGAAAGAAAATGGTATTAAAGTCGAAACCGGAAGTTTTGGTGATTATATGAAAATTGAAACAGTACTCGACGGCCCGGTCACGATTATTTATTCCGAATAATATGGCCTAGATTAGTTTTTCTTCCTTTAAAAACTCCTCCAACTTTTTCTTTGAGGTAAACCGGCGGCCGATTGAAACAAACAATCGGTTCATATCCGGCCAATATTTTTTGGGCAAGATTTTAATTAATTCTTTTTCAGTTTGTTCCGGAGCTTTTGTATTAACCCAGCCGAGGAGATTGCTGATTCTATGAACGTGAGTATCCACTGCAATTGCAGGAATACCAAAAGCTCGGTTAAGAACCAGGTTTGCGGTTTTCCTGCCAACTCCGGGCAAACTGACAAGGTCGGACCTTGTCATAGGCACTTTCCCATCATATTTTGCAAGGACAGTCCTTGCAAGATCATGCAAATGTTTGGCTTTGGTTTTGTAGAATCCAACCGGATAAATTGTCTTCTCAAGTATCGGGGTCGCGAGTCGACTTAGTATCTTTATGTTTGGAGCAATAGCGAACAAACGCTTTGATGCCTGAAGTGTTACTTCGTCCTTGGTTCTAGCCGAAAGGAGCGTCGAAACTAGGGTTTTATAGGGATCGGATCCGAAAATCTCAAGAGGAATCGGAACGTAGTGTTTTTTGAATACTTTGAATACCTTGGAGTAATTTTTCATCTTTCTCGGGGAACACAAAAGGGCCCGCCTCAGGCGGAGACCCCTTTGTTTAAGTGAACAAAATCAAAAGCTTATTTTGTGCCTCCGATTTTGAACATTGTTGTGCCACAAACTTCACAAATAGCCTTTGTAGCTTTCTTACCATTCTTCATGGTAACTTCTTGTGCACTCTTTCCCTCTCTCTTAGCGCGGCACTTTACACAATACATCATTAATATTCACCTCCAGTCCTTAGGACAGAACAAATTTTCTCCAGGCTAAGTATACCACCAGCTCCAGGATTAGGATGAAGCCAATCAGGATCAGGCTCCTAATAATGCTTTTTTTGGTACCCACGGCTGGTGCACCTTGTGCCATAGATACGGCCTTTTCCCCGTGCCTGGTCGTGGCTGGGACAGCAATTTTACCCGAATTCGATTCCCTCTTGACACGTGCCTGAGATTGGTCTTTTGGTTGCCAAGAAACCAAAAAGCCGTAATGCGGATTTTCCTTATTTTTGCGTGTTCTCTGTATTGCCATAGCCCAAATCTACCTCCTTGACTTAGCCTTTTCAAGATGTAAAAATGACGGAGCCTGCCAAAACCGGATGCAAAATTTAGCATATTTTATTTTAATATTCTTCGGTGTTTGGCTTTTAACGCTAAGTTTTTTTCTGTACCGCTACATTGCCCTTTTTAATAAGCTCACCAAGGGAGTGGAAGTAACCGATCTTAAAAAAGTTTTGGAAAAGATATTGACGAGGGGCGAGGCTAATACCGATGAGATAAAAATCTTAGGGAAAAGAGCCGACATCATTGAGGAAGACGGAAAGTTCCACATTCAAAAAATTGGTCTTATTCGGTTTAATCCGTTTAAAGAGCTTGGAGGGGATCACAGCTTTAGCATGGCGATTCTTGACTCGCACGACTCGGGAATTATTATCACGAGTTTACATACGAGAGATAGAACCAGAGTTTATATGAAGGACGTTAAAAAAGGGAAGAGCGGATTTGAACTTTCGTCGGAAGAAAAGAAAGCGCTTACCAATGCTCAAAGAAATAGATAATGGTACAATGAAATATTGTATGAAAAAATTTAATTTTAAGGGGCTACTCGGAAGCAAAAAATTTGTAATAATTGCGAGTTTCGTCGGACTTTTTTTAATTTCTGTAGGGCTTTCAATGATTGTCTTTTATTTTGTCAATCCCAAAGGAGCTTCGGGAATAATTTCCAAAGTTAACCAAAAGACAAAAATAAATTTGAATCTTCCCAAAACCGAAGAATGTCCGATTAATGGCGCGAAATTTACCAAAGTGGAAAGTGATACTTGGAACACACGCCGCCCTATCGCCATGATGATCGAAAATCACGTTGAAGCAAGACCGGAATCGGGGCTTTCCAGAGCGGATGTTATATATGAAGCCGTAGCCGAAGGTGGAATAACAAGGTTTGTGGGGGTATTTTACTGTGGTGCGGCGGCGGAGGACGTCCAGGCAGCCCCCCTAAGAAGCGCCAGGGTTTATTTTATAAATCTTGCGGCAGGATATGGCAAGGATCCGATCTATCTTCATCAGGGCGAGGCAAATAACATTTGCAGCGATTGTCCGGGCGGAGTCAAACCCAGGGCTCAAATTGACCCAACGGTTAATGCATTGCCTCTTTTTGAAAAATTGGGTTGGCAGGGGGGACCAATGGGAAATAATTTTGACGGAGGATATAATATCGGTTTTCCAATTGTGGTTCGTGATCAGTATCGTTTAGGAAGCACTCCCTCAGCTTGGGAGCATGCGGTTGTAGCTGATCTTGATTTGGTTTGGGCGGAAGCAGCAAAACGCAATTTTGGTTACAAGGACGTAAGTGGTGTGCCTTGGACTCAAGGGTTTAGGAAATGGTTATTCCAGGATGGCAAAGCGACAACTTCTCCGGTTGCCTCGGATATTAAATTCAATTTTTGGGAAAGCATGCCGGGTTATGATGTTGAGTGGAAGTATGATTCCACCACAAATTCATACAGCAGATTCAGTAACGGTGTTGCTCATACAGATTGGGAGTTTGAAAAACCCCAGCTTTCTGCCAAAAACGTAGTCATCATGTTTGCGGTGGAAAAGGGCCCCTTGGATACAGAACATCACATGTTTTACCAAGTGACAGGAACAGGTAAAACGCTGGTTTTTCAAAACGGCCAGGCAATTGCCGGAACGTGGCAAAAGGCTTCGGCGCTTGACAGGGAAGTTTTTTATGATACAAATGGGGTAGAGATACAGATGGTTCGTGGTGTTACTTGGGTTGAGGTGGTCCCTGCTCAAAATAAAGTTACTTATTAAACTGCTCCAAAAATAGATGGCCAATTTGGGTGACATTATTACTTCCAAAGTCAGAATTAAAATCTTGGAGCTTTTTTTCTCCAACCTGAAGGAGATTTATCATGTCAGAGGGATTGTAAGAGAGATTGGTGAAGAAATTAATGCGGTAAGAAGAGAACTTGCCAAACTTGAAAGCGACGGAGTTTTAAGAAAAGAGCCCAGAGGAAACCGGATTTATTATTCGGTGAGGCCCGAGTATTCGCTTTTCGGGGACCTGATTTCGATTGTTGCCAAAACCAAAGGTTTGGGGGCTTCCATTATCGAAAACCGCAATAAGATCGGAAAAGTTTCGTTTGTTATGTTTTCCGGAAAACTTGTGCAGGGTAAAGACCGCAAAAGCGAGGATGACGTTGATATTTTGGTGGTCGGGGAAGTGGTTTTGCCGGAGTTGGCATCAATAATAAGAACCGAAGAGAGTAAGCGCGGACGGGAAATTAATTATACGGTTATGGGCAGAGACGAATTTGATTTTAGAAAGAAAAGAAGAGACCCGTTCTTACTGGGAATTTTATCTGGCAGCAGGTTTATGATTATCGGAAACGAAGAAGATCTGGTAAATTAATTTCCAAAATCTGCTTCAATTGTGGTATGCTTCAAAGGTAAATTCTATGTTTTCCTCTCCTGTCAAAAAATTTGTACTGATTGTTTTTTTGGTACTTGTGGCAACATACATCAGCCTTCCCTCCAAATTTTCATTGTTTGGAAAAAGTATTACCCGGCCGGATTTGAACATCAAGATCGGCAACTTCACTCTGCATCGTAATTTTGATCTGCACCTGGGGCTTGATCTTGCCGGTGGAAGTAGACTTGTATTTGAAGCGGATATGAACAGAGTTCCTGCTGAAAGGAAGTCTGAAGCCTTGCAGGGTGTGAGAGATATAATCGAAAGACGCGTAAACCTTTTTGGTATTTCGGAACCGACAGTACAAGTTTCTACATTTGAAAACAAAAGTAGAATAATAGTTGAACTACCGGGAATAAGCGATACAAAACAAGCCGTTAATCTTATCGGGCAAACTGCACAGCTTATTTTTGAAGAAATTAAAGAGGTGCCGGGGGTTAAGGGCGCTACACCCTCAGCAACGCTTGTACCGACAAATTTAACGGGTGCAGATTTACAGACCGCAAAGGTAGTTTTTGATAGTCAAAACGGCAAGCCCGCCATTTCGCTTCAATTTACCAAGGACGGGGGAGATAAATTCGCCGAAATTACGGGAAGAAATATCGGAAAGCAATTGCCGATAGTCCTTGATAACCAGCCAATTTCCGCTCCGGTAGTTGAAGGCCAGATAACCGGTGGAAATGCGCAAATTACCGGGAGTTTTTCCATTGACGAGGCAAAACAGCTTGCAATTCAGCTTAATGCAGGGGCTCTTCCCGTTCCTGTTAGTCTTGTTCAGGAAACCACAATTGGAGCAACACTCGGAGCCATATCCGTCAGGCAAAGTATTTTGGCGGGGGCTGTGGGGGTGGCAATGGTAGGGCTATTCATGATTCTTGCCTACGGAAAATTGGGAATAGTAGCAGACGCGGGCCTTTTTGTCTTTACTGTTTTAACCTTGGCACTTTATAAGTTGATACCGGTTACGTTAACTCTTCCCGGAATAGCAGGGTTTATGTTATCGGTCGGAATGGCAGTTGACAGCAATATATTAATTTTTGAAAGATTTAAAGAAGAAAAAGACAAAAGATCGGTAGCAAATGCTCTTGAAATATCTTTTGGACGGGCCTGGGATTCAATAAGAGATGCTAACGTGGCCACAATTATTACCTCGCTTGTACTTATTAATCCGCTTGACTGGTCTTTCCTGCAATCTTCCGGTCCCGTCAGGGGTTTTGCCATCACACTTCTACTGGGTATATTAATCAGTCTTTTTACGGGAATTTTTGTAAGCAGGAATTTACTTAGAGTTTTTGTGAGAGGAGGCAAAGATGATTAATTGGATGAAATACCGGCTTTTATATCTGGCAATCTCGCTTTTGGTAATCGGGGCGGGGACTTTTTCTGCCGTTAAATGGGGTTTTAAAGTGGGAATAGATTTTATCGGTGGAAGCGTTTTGGAATACAGACTTCCGGACGGACAGACGAAGGTAATAAAAAACGGGCCGTTGGATCAAACAAAAAAAGATAAAATTAAAAGCGATTTGGAAAAAAGCGTGGGCGGTCCGGTGGCTGAAATCAGATTTGAAAATGTCGGGCCGACAATTGGTCCGGAGCTGGTTAAAAAAACTTTCTATGCGCTTCTTATATCGTCCTTGGCAATTCTTCTTTGGGTTGCCTACCAATTCAAGAATATAAAATTTGGAATTTCGGCTACACTGGCCACAATTCATGACAGTCTTGTCCTTTTGGGCTCGTTTTCACTTTTGGGTCGTTTTTTTGGAGCCGAAATAGATTTTCTGTTCGTTACAGCAATGCTTACAATTCTTTCCTTTTCCGTCCATGATACAATCGTCGTTTTTGACCGTATTAGGGAAAGCTGGAAGAAAGGGGAATCGGACAGTGATCTATATTCCCTTGCAAATCGTGCGTTAAGCCAAACGATGACCAGGTCATTAAATAATTCTTTTACAATAATCTTTATGCTTTTTGCACTGATTCTTATGGGTGGCGAAACCGTTAAATGGTTTTCTGTAGCACTTTTAATCGGGACTATTTCGGGTACATATTCTTCACCTTTTGTAGCGGTATCGATATTGGTTACTTGGGATGAACTTCAGAAAAAATTTAAAAAAAGCTAGGGTCGAAGTGCTTTTAGAAGGGCTGCTTTTTCGTTTTCAATTTTCTTTTCAACAACTTTATCGAATAGGTCATTTAAAATTTTTCCAATCGCAGGTCCTGAGCGAAGTCGAAGGACTTTCATTACATCGTTGCCGTTAATTTTCAGGTCGCGGACAGTAAAGGGTTGTTTTTGAACCTCAATCAATCTTTTCTTAAACTCTTCGAGGCGCCAAGAAGTTTCGCGTGCACCACCGCCGAGTCGGTCCGCAACTCTGAGGCTCAACATATCCTCTACGTTTTCCAAACCGGTGTTCCGTAAAAACCTTCTTAGTGCTGAATCGGTCTGTCTTTCATCAACCGTAAATTGGTGCCATCTAACAAGCGCAATAAATTTATCCTTTTCTTTATTGGAAAACCTTAGCCGTTCGGCAATATTCTCGGCAATTTTTGTTGAAACCATTTCGTGGTTATAAAAAGTTATTACTCCGCTTTCCAGTTTTTTATATGTAAGGGGTTTGCCTATATCATGAATTAAGGTGGCAAATCCTGTAACGGGATCCGGGCTCTTGCAATTTTTCAGAGACATTAAAAGGTGATTCCCCACATCATAAATATGGTGTCTGCCCGGGGATTTTTGCTCTACACCGAAACACTTTTCCATTTCGGGCAACACTTCCTGCATTAGCCCCGAGTTTCTGAAAAGAACAATGCCGTCATAAGGACTTGCCGAGGCAAGTATCTTAAAAAGTTCTTCTTTGACTCTTTCTTTGGCGATTTTATTTATAAGGGTCGCATTTTTTTTAATTGCTTCAAAAGTTTTGTCCTCGATTAAAAATCCAAGTTCTGCACCGATTCTTACTGCCCGCATCATTCTTAACGCATCCTCGCCGAATCGGGCGTCCGGATCGCCAACCGCGCGGATCAACTTGTTCTTGATATCCTCCTGCCCTTTATAAAAATCGATAACTTTAAAGTCCTTTTCAAGAGCTAAAGAATTGATTGTAAAATCTCGCCGGGATAGATCTTCTTTCAAACTTTTTCCCCAGGTAATCTTTTCCGGATGGCGGAAATCGGAATATCCTTCTTCCTTTCTGAAAGTAGTAATTTCGTGGGGCCGCGTCGCATCATCCGGGTTATCTGTAAAAACAGTCCCGAACTGATTATTATAAAGTCCTCCCGGAATAATCTTTAGAATCTCTTTGGGAGTTGCGTTGGTCGTAAAATCCCAATCGTTTGTGAGCCTGCCCATTATGATATCCCGCACTGCCCCGCCGACAATATAAATTTCATATCCTGCTTTATCGAATTTATTTAGGATATCTTGTACTGATTTGGGCAATTGGACTTCCATGTGCTTATAAGATAAATTATACCAGTATGAGATGGGAAGTTTTACACAAATCACCAATTACTAGTCACCAATCACTGATTGACGTACTTCTAAAAAATAGGGGAATTAAAAATAAGAAAGAGTTCTTTAACCCCACCGATCCGATGAAAATTTCCCTCAAGTCATTGGAGATCAAAAAAACCGAAGTCAAAATAGCCATAGATAGAATCAAAAAAGCCAAAAAATCAGGCGAGCACGTAATTATTTATGGAGATTATGATGCGGACGGAATTACTGGAACGGCGGTGATGTGGGAAACTTTGCATGATCTTGGCATTTTTGTTTTACCTCATATTCCCGAACGATTTTCTGAAGGATACGGATTGAATTTGGAAAGTGTTAAGAAATTAAAAAAAGAAGATCCCGAACTCAGACTTATTATTACCGTTGATCACGGAATTGTTGCCGGGAAAAAAGTTGATGAAGTTAAAAAGCTTGGTATAGATATGATTATTACCGATCACCACCAAGCCGGCAAAAAGATGCCCAAACCTTTGGCTTTGATTTATACGACTAAAATTGGCGGCTCAGCTCTTGCATGGTTCTTCGGGCGGGAAGTTGTTCGAAGTTTCAAGATTCCAGATTCCAAATTCAAGATTCAAGATCGTCTGGAACTTGCTGCTATAGGGACAATTGCGGATCAACTTCCTCTAATCGGACCAAACAGGTCGGTTGTAAAATACGGTCTAACGATTTTGAATCATACAAAAAGACCCGGTCTTTTGGCCCTTTTTGAGGAAGCGGGCATAAATGAAATTGGCCCTTACGAAGTGGGATTTTTGATAGCCCCCAGAATTAATTCAATGGGTCGTCTTAAACACGGACTTGAATCTCTGAGACTTCTTTGCACGCGAGACAAAGTAAAAGCTCTCCAAATTGCAGGAAACGTTGGCCGTACCAATCGTGAACGCCAGAAAATAGTCGATGAAGTTGTGGCGCATGCCAGAAATTCCTACAAAAGTATAGAAAAACAATATGTAATAGTTTTGGCTCATGAATCTTATCACGAAGGTGTAATCGGCCTTGCCGCCGCAAAGTTGGTTGAGGAATTTTATCGTCCTGCAATTGTGCTTTCTAAAAGCGGGAATATTGCCAAAGCTTCGGCACGCTCAATCTCGGGATTTAATATCATCGAGGCGATAAGGAGGTTGGAAAAACTTTATATTGAAGGCGGGGGACATCCGATGGCTGCCGGATTTTCAATAGAAACCAAAAATATCGGCATCTTTACAAAAGAAATAAATAAAATTGCCGGAAGACTTATTACAAAGGACATATTAGAGAGAAAAGTAAAAATTGACCTGGAACTTAATTTCAAAGAAATTAATGCTGAGCTTGTCGAACGCATAAAAGAATTTGAACCGACAGGATTGGGCAATCCTTCGCCTACATTTTTTGGCGAGAAAGTTGAAATATTAGACGCAAAAACGGTTGGCAGGGACGCAAAACACCTTAAACTAAAATTAAGGCAAGATGGACAAATATTTGACTCAATATTTTTTGGTGGGGGAGAAATATACTCAAAACTTACCCCCGGCGCAGATATAGATATTGCTTATCAAGTTGAAGAAAATTTATGGAACGGGTATAAAAGCATACAGTTGAAGGTAAAAGATATCAAAACTGCTGATTAAGTTGCCTCTGGTTCGTTTTGATCCGGACCGGGTCCGTATTTCCTAGTCGGGAGTAAATTATGGACAGTCAAATCTTCGGGATTATATGTCTCACCCGGAATGATATCTCTATGAGGACCGAAGGCCACCTCACTTTCTGATATTTGTCCATGAACATTGTTTTTATTTTGTCTGTTGTCCGTCGTGGCTTTACGTCCTCTTTCCATATATGAGTGCATATTCTGTCAAAAATAGCCTCTCCTTGTCAAGTTGGCGTTAAGAACCTAGAATATGTCTAGTGGAAAGAACATTAATTGCGGACGCGGTTAAAAAAGTCGGAGAGAAAATAAAAATTGATGGGTTTGTACATGTTATTCGGGCTCACGGGAAAATAGCCTTTGCGGACATAGTTGATAGAAGCGGAGTTATGCAGGTTGTTGGGGGTTCAGAAATTGCCGATTTGAGGCCTCAATATGCGGTTGAAATTGAGGGAGTTATCAATAAAAGACCTCCACAGATGGTCAATGACAAAATCGAAACTGGAGCCGTCGAACTTTCTTCCGAAAAAGTTAAAGTGTTGGCAGAGGCAGAGAAAATGCCTTTTGATATGGGAGCTATGGAGCTTAATTTGGAACTTCCCACACTTCTTGATTATCGGACCCTGGCTTTGAGACACTCCAAAATTAAAGAAATTTTTGAAGTTCAGGCGGTGATTGTAGAGGGTTTCAGAAAATCTGCGGAAGAACTTGGGTGCACCGAAATTTTTGTTCCTACCATTTCTGCCTCGGCTACGGAGGGTGGAGCGGAAGTTTTTGAGGTGGATTACTATGGTCACAAGGCGTTCATGACACAAAGTCCCCAGCTTTATAAGCAAATGCTGGTTCCGGTCTTTGAAAGGGTGTTTACAATTGCCAAGGCTTATCGTGCTGAGCCGTCAGTTACTACACGCCACCTGTCCGAATCAACGCAAATGGATTGCGAACTCGGCTTTATTGATTTTAACGGACTGATGGACGCTCTGGAATTTGTTGCCGTCAATATTTTGAAATATGCGGAAGAAAAACAGGGGGATATTCTTGAGAGTTACGGTATTCCAAAGTTAAAACTGCCGGTAAAAGTTCCCAGGCTGACCATGAGAGAGGCCCAGAAGATTATTTTAAAGCGTACCGGGGTTGATCATACAAACGAAAAAGATTTAGATCCCGAAGATGAAAAAGAAATTTGCAAGTGGGCTCTTGAAGAAAAGGATTCGGACTTGGTTACAATTACTCACTATCCAACCGGCAAAAGAGCATTTTACACAATGCCCGATCCGGAAAATCCCGAGTTTTCCCTGAGCTACGACCTTCTTTTTAGAGGGCTTGAAATTCTAAGCGGAAGCCAGAGAATCAGCGATTATGATAAATTAGCCGAGACGATAAAGAAACACGGAATGGATCCGAAAAATTTTGAAATGTATCTGTCGGCATTTAAATACGGAATGCCCCCGGAAGGCGGTTTTTCCTTCGGACTCGAGAGAATCACAATGAAGCTTCTGAATCTTTCAAATATCCGCGAAGCCTCACTTTTTCCAAGAGATATGGAGCGTGTTGACTATCGATTCTCGCAAACCAAAAAAGAATCTTCGAAATGAAGTTTTTCAATAAAAAAAATCATTTTCTGTATTTGATTATTTTGACGTTTGTTTTTGTCTCCACAAGTGCTCTGGCAATTTCAGGTAATATCCCGCCGGTCCGACAGTTCATTAAGCCAATTATTCAACCGCCGAAAAATTTTCCCCCAAATCCGGTTTTGGCAGCAAGCAGTTCCTTTCCCATTATTTCGGCTCAGGGAACCCTTGCAGTTGATTTGGATTCGGGGATAAGCCTTTATGAAAAAAATCCCGACACAAAACTTCTTCCGGCATCAACTACCAAAATAGTAACCGCACTTGTGGCTCTTGATTCGTATCCTCTGGATCAAATTGTCACAATAGGCAAAATAAATGTTGTCGGCCAGAAAATGGGCCTTTTCCAAGGGGAAAAGATATCAGTTGAAAATTTACTTTATGGTCTTCTGGTTTTTTCCGCGAATGATGCAGCGGAAGCGCTGGCAGATAGTTTTCCGGGGGGTACTGACGCATTTATTGCCGCAATGAACGCAAAAGCAAAAGACCTTTCGATGGTAAACTCTGTGTTTCAAAATCCGGCCGGAATAGATGGTGTAAGCCAGATAACTACGGCAAAAGATCTGGTTCGAGTTTCCGAAGTCGCAATGAGAAACCCGACTTTCTCCAAAATAGTCGGTACGAGATCGATTAGTTTTAGCGATGTATCGGGAAAGATAAAATACAATCTTAAAAATATTAACCAGCTTTTGGGCGCGGTTCCCGGTGTTTTGGGAGTTAAAACGGGTTGGACGGAAAATGCCAGGGAAAATCTTGTAACTTATATAGAACGCGGCGGGCATAAAGTGATGATTGCTGTTTTAGGCAGCCAGGACAGGTTTGGAGAAACCAAAGAGCTTATTGATTGGATATTTGCGAATTACAAATGGGAAGAAGTAAGGCTTCCTTGAAATTACTGTCCGTAGTATGCCGAAGTGACTGCCGGAAGGTATGCGGTAAATCCGTTATCTCCCTCAAAAACATAAACCGGTTGATAAAATTCGGTAACAGATCCCGGATCGAAATAGGCAAGATATACCCTCCTTATTTTTAGGCTGTCTCCATCTTTATTAACTCCCAATGCGGCAAGATACGCCTGTCCGTTTTGAAGCTCAGTAAAAGCCTCCGCCGGGGTTTTAATCGGATACGTTGAAAATTGGGTTTCATCAACCGGATAGTAGTGATTTTCGGCGGCGACTATTTCCTGGTCACGATTTACCGAACCGCTTATTATTGCCCAGACATTTGCCTGATCGGGAATTCCGGTAACGCCCGGTAAATTATCGTAGTTTTTTCTGAAAAGATTGACTTTCACCACGTCAGATTCGGAAAGCGAAAGTGCGCTAATAAGTTGTCCGTTTGTTAGCTTCAGATATTTACTGGTGGCGGGTCCTGTCAAATCTGCCGGAAGAATACCTGCACTTGAAAGAATCGACCGGAATTCGGATGCGGCGACTTCGGCAATCGGGGGCTTAGCACTCAGGGGACTTTTGTCCTGCGCAAGGTTGTAGCTGATTGAAAACGTTCCGGTGA
>JBGPAU010000004.1:0-51254 GCA_041480845.1 Patescibacteria group bacterium
CTTCAGCTAATTAATGATAAGAGAAACATAAAACTTTACATGCCGGTTGCGGGACTTACAAATGCCAAGCTTTTTGATGAGGCGGCGGCGAAAGAGAGGATGGGGGTACCCGCCGATAGAATCCCCGATTACAAAGCACTTGTCGGAGACCCCTCCGATAACTACCCGGGGGTTGCGGGAATAGGTCCGGTAACAGCCGAAAAGCTTTTGGAAAAATATGACAGTATTGATCATATTTATGCTCATTTGTCGGAGATTGAGCCAAATATACGGCAAAAATTAGAGGCTAAAAAAGATGATGCAAAACTCTTCCACAGGCTTGCTACTATTGTCAAGAACGTTCCGATAAAAGTTGATTATGAGGACATGGGGCATTGGAAAATTGACAGTCCTGAGGTAATTAATCTCTTCCGGGAGTATGGTTTTAAGACACTGACTGAAAGAATTAAGAAAGTTGGAAAAGAAATAGACGGTCAAAAACAGGTATCACTTTTTTAAATGAAAATTGCAATAGTTCATGATTATTTAATAGATTTCGGGGGCGCCGAAAGGGTGCTTTTGGCCATCCACGAGATTTATCCTGAAGCCCCGATTTATGTTTCAATTTATAGACCGAGCCGTCTGGGGAAATTTGCTGACAAGTTTAAGAATGCAAGGATAATTCAATCGGGTTTTGGCTATTTACCCTTCGCCGACCGGCTTATTTCACCTCTCCGATTTTTGATTCCTGCAATTTGGAATAGTTTCGACTTAAGCAGGTATGATTTGATAATTTCCTCTGCCAGCTGGGCGATAGCGAAGGGATTTGAGAAGAAAAAAGGTGCTGTCGAAATTTGCTATTGTCACACACCGCCAAGGTATTTATATGGCTACGATACATCAAGGAGATTTAGTGGATTAATGGGCAAATTGGTTGGAATTTATGGGCTGATTGTTAACCATTTTATGCTCCAGTATGATTTCAAACGGGCTCAAAAGGTTGATTATTTCGTTGCAAATTCGGAAGAAGTTAAAAAGCGGATTGCCAAATTTTACAGACGCGACTCAACCGTCATTTATCCACCAGTGGAACTCCCAGATTCAAGATTCAAGAAGAGTGCATCACTCCGTGGGCAAGATTCAAGAACTTACTACCTGACAGGGGGAAGGCTTATGGCCGCCAAAAATTTTGATTTGATTATCAAGATTTTTAACAGGCTTGGTTTGCCTCTGAAAATTTATGGATCCGGACCTTTAGAAAAATATCTTAAAAGTATTGCAAAAAACAAAATCGAATTTTTGGGAAAAGTTGACGATGCCGAAATGGCAAGGTTGTACGCAGGTGCCAAAGCCTTTATTCTTGCCCAAAAGGATGAAGATTTTGGCATGACCGCGGTTGAAGCAATGTCTTTTGGAACCCCCGTGATCGCTTATAAAGGTGGGGGATATTTAGAATCTGTAATTGAAGGGAAAACGGGATTATTTTTTAGCGAATTAAACGTTGAAAACCTGTCATCGACTGTCACAAAGTTTAATCAGGTAAGACTTAATCCGGAGGATTGCATCCGTCAGGCCAATAAATTTTCCTTAGAGCGATTCAAAAAAGAAATATTATCATTTATCATAGAACATGCCTGAACTACCGGAAGTCGAGATCATGCGCTTGCAGTTAAAAAAATATCTTGCGGGCCACAAGATAGTCTCGGTTGATGTTGCCAACAGAAAGACTTTTCAGGGGGATGAGAAAAAATTAATCGGTGGAAAAGTTACTGGCACAAGGCGGTTTGGCAAAGTCTCGGTGATCGATTTGAGTAACGGTTACTCGATATTAACTCATGTCAAACTCACAGGGCAGTATATCTACCGGGGCCTGAATCTTACCAAATCAGAACCTCTCTCGCCGAAAGTTATTGGCGGAGTTCCGGGGCCGCACACATTGGTCACATTTGAACTAGATCGTGGGGGGAAACTTTACTACAATGACGTTAGAAGGTTTGGTTGGATTCGTGTTGTTAAAACAAATGAGGTTGAAACGGAACCCTTTATTAAAAAACTCGGACCCGAACCATTCGGCTCCGCTCAGGGCAAGCCCTCTTTGTTAACATTGGAAATATTTAAGAATATCCTTTCTAAATCCGGCCGACCCATAAAAATAGTTCTCATGGATCAGGAAAAAATGGGGGGAGTAGGGAATATTTACGCCAATGATGCACTTTGGCTGGCGGGTATTAACCCGACAAAAGAAAGTAAGAACTTAAGAACTGAAGAACAAGAAAAATTATATGAGGCAATACTTTCCGTCCTCAAAGAGGGGATAAAGTATGGCGGGGCAAGTGAGTCGGCATTTGTTACGCCGGATGGAACTGAAGGAGAATATCAAAAACACACTTTAGCTTACGGCCGGGAAGGGGAACCTTGCGAAAGATGCCATAAATCCGTGATCAAAAAATTCTTCCTTTCGGGCAGGGGAACCTACTTTTGCCCGGTTTGCCAGGTGTAGAATGGAAACATGATTCAAAGTTCGGAAATATTTAAATTACTTTTTACATACAGCTACTTTATTCTTTTTCCATTAGTGGTTGTGGAAGGGCCGGTTGTGACAATTATCTCGGGATTTTTGGTGTCGCTCGGTTTCATGGATTTTATACCGACTTACTTTACTATTGTTAGCGCAGACTTAACGGGAGACTTTTTATACTACTCTGCCGGACGCTGGTGGTTGAATAAGCCTTATAAGGGAATTTTAAATTTTTTCAGTATAGATATGAAGGTGGTGCATAAACTTGAGGCGGCAATTAAGAAAAATAAAGGCCCATTTCTTTTTTTCGGGAAGCTTTCCCACGCATTAGGGGGACTTATTCTTTTTGCTGCAGGCTCGGCGGAAATTCCCATAAAAGAGTATATGTGGTTTAACTTCCTAGCTACTATCCCGAAGTCTTTGATTCTTCTTGCTGTCGGCTACTATTTTGGCAGCACTGTCAGTAATTTTAAGAAATATGTTGATTTTACGGTTCTGGGCCTTTTTGCTTTAACGATTATTTTAATCGGATTGTATTTTGGGGTAGCGTATCTTTCAAATAAATACATCAAGAAACTGGAAAAGTGAGGTATACTTCAGCTATGATTAAGGCGCTGAAGTTAACAGATTTCAGGAACTTTAGATCGAAAGCTCTGGAATTTTCTGGTAAAGTCACATTAATTATTGGTCCCAACGCTTCGGGTAAAACCAATATCCTGGAAAGTATTTTTCTTCTTTCTACAGGCAAAAGTTTCAGGGCTAGGGTTGAGGAGGAAATGATTAATTACAAAAATGATCTGACGCGGGTTAAGTGTCGTCTTTCCAACAAGGTAATTTTGGAGGCCATAATAACGCGCGGGTTTATCGATATAGGTGCCCAAAGGCCGGAGAAGGTTGCAAGGAAAAAACTTTTGGTCAACGGGGTGCCAAAACGGTTGATCGATTTTTCCGGAAATCTAAAAACAGTTCTTTTTGGGCCATGGGACATGGATCTTGTGACGGAATCACCGTCCCTGAGAAGAAAGTTTTTGGACACGGTCTTATCTCAAGTTGACAGGGAATACAGGCGGAGCATCCTTTCTTATGAGAAAGGAGTCAGGCAAAGAAACAGGCTCCTTTTCCGTATACGGGAGGAGGGGATTGCGAGAAGCCAGCTTTCCTTCTGGAACCAACTCTTGATTAAAAATGGCGATTACATTTCAAGAATGAGAGAAGAATTTATAGAATTTATAAATAATCAGCACGGCCTAAATAGCCAGAATTTTCAATTGGAATATGACCGTTCGGTAATAAGCGAAGGTCGCCTAGAACAATATAAGGAGGAAGAAGTGGCTGCCGCAACAACTTTGGTAGGGCCTCACAGAGATGATTTTATTTTCAAGGAAGAAAATAGGGAATTGTCGGCATACGGAAGTCGTGGGGAACAAAGAATGGGGATTTTGTGGCTAAAAATGGCGGAACTTGCCTTCATAGAAGAAAAATCAGGTGAAAAACCGACCCTTCTTCTTGATGATATTTTTTCGGAGCTTGACCATGAACATAGAGACGTGGTGGTGGGACTTACCAAAAATCAGCAGACAATAATTACCACGGCAGACCCGCATTTTATCGGCAATTTGAAAAAAGTGGAAAAAATTGAACTATCAAAGTAAAATAGCACTATAAATATGTCGGAAGTTGATACGACCCACACTCCAAGACAGATAGCTCTGATAAAAGGCGAGGTTCAGCCGGATACAAGTGAAGAATGGAGCTATATTCAGGAGCATGCCAGCGATATTTTACCGGGAGCAGGTGAGGCCACGGAAACAAAAAAGGAAGAACCCGGCTTTGTGATAGTTCCCCCGGAAAAGGAATTGAATTTGCATAAACCCAGTATCACTGGGACACCCTCCTGGCAGGAACAGCAAGAAAAGAACGGTTAGTTTCTCCTTGTTTTTTCCGCAAAAAGTGCGTTAATATAAGGATAATATGTACTCTCCAAAGTATGTAATATCTAATAAACTTCTTAAAAATATTGGTTCAATCGAGGCCAGCAAAGAAGTCATTGAAAACGCCCCCTTGGTTCCTTCTTTTGCCAAACAATTCCAATCGGATGCCCAGGTTCGTACTATTCATCATGGGACTCATATCGAAGGAAATGATTTGACCCTTTTTCAAACCAAAAAGATTTTGGAAGGGCAGGAAGTTTATGCAAGGGCGCGCGATATTCAGGAAGTGGTTAATTATAGAAATGTAATGCAGCTTTTGGATGAGTTGAGCGTCAAGCGGGGAGGATATGACACCGATATGCTTAAAGATATCCATAGGGCTACAGTTGATAGGATTGTTGTACCCGAAAAGATCGGCGTTTTTAGAACCACGGAGGTTGTAATTAAAGAAGAGGGAACCGGAAAGGTTATTTTTTCGCCGCCCCCATCCCACGAAGTCCCGTTTCTTCTGGATGATTTCTTCGAGTGGTTGAACGATGCCGCTGCCCGCGAGACCCATCCGATTATAAGAGCAGGGATAGCACATTATATATTGGTAGCAATACATCCTTTTGTGGAAGGAAACGGCAGGACGGTAAGGGCTTTTTGTTCCCTAATTTTAATTCGCGAGGGCTACAACATTAAGAAATTTTTCTCGCTTGAGGAACATTTTGATGAAGATCCGGCGTCTTATTATGAGGCATTGAGCGCGGTTGATAAAGGGTCCCCAAATATCGGGGGCCGGGAGATTACGCCTTGGCTTGAATACTTTACGGGTGTAGTGGCAATAGAGTTAACTAAAATAAAAGATAAAGTCAGGAAACTCTCGGTGGATTCCCGTCTCAGGGTCAAATTTGGAGAGCAGGTTGCTTTAACAGACAGGCAGATGCGTTTGATTGAATATATTTCGGACCAAGGGTCGGGTGGAATGAACGAGCTTAAAAAGGTTCTTTCCATGGTTTCGGAAGACACAATTTTGAGGGAACTAAGAGATTTATTGAATAAGGGGATACTTAAAAAACAGGGAAGCACAAAGGCAAGTAAATATGTGATTGCAAACAAATGAATACCCTAAGCACCTTGGATCCGCAATTTTTATATATGATTTTGGTTTTACCAAGCCTTTTTGGGCTTACACTTCTTGGAGAAGGGATAAATAAGATAATCCATGAGGAAAAAAGCGGCATTATTTCCGTAATTTTTGGCTTTATGTTTATCGGGGTAGTTGTTTTTGCCTACCTTTTCTTCTCGAGCTATTTAGTAGTCCACAAAGGGGTATAATATAGGCATGCAATTCAGAGAACTGGCTTCGTATCTGGATAGGTTGGAAGCGACCTCCTCACGGCTTGAAATTACGAGGATTTTAACAGAGCTTTTTAGGACTTCTTCGGCACCCGAAATCGACAAAGTAGTATATCTGTCCTTAGGAATTTTAGCTCCGAACTACGAGGGGGTTATTTTAAATCTGGCGGAAAAAATGATGATTAGGACACTTGCTGCGGCCTATCAAAGAGATCCCGGCGATGTGCTTGGTTTATTTAAGAAAATCGGGGATATCGGGTCGGTGGCACAGGAACTGGGTGAAGGGCGAGAGGTGAAAGGCCAAAGTTTGTCGGTGACGGATGTTTACGAGAGACTTTTGGAAATTGCTAAAGATGACGGGGAGGGATCACAAGATCGAAAGATTGAGAAGATGACAGAGATTCTTGAAGAGGTCGGACCTCTTGACGCTCGGTTTATTGCCAGGATTCCGGTGGGACGCCTACGTTTAGGATTTTCGGAGAAAACCGTGATCGACGCACTTGCAGGACACGACATTAATATCAAAAAAGAGATTGAGGATGCATACAATATCAGACCCGACATTGGTTATATTGCAAGGTTGGTCAAAGAGGGAAATCTTAAAGCCGCAAAACCGGAGGTTGGAGTGCCGGTTGTGCCAATGCTGGCACAGCGCCTTAATTCAACTACCGAGATGATCAAAAAAATGGGGGAGGTTTCGGTTGAGCCCAAATTTGACGGACTAAGAATTTTTATTCACTACCGCAAGAAAGATAATTTTTTAAAGATTTTTACCAGAAATATGAATTCAATTCCTTTGGAAACCTTTCCGGAACTTAGGCAAGTCGGGAAATTTATTAAAGCAGACGAGGCCATACTCGATACTGAGGCAATCGGGATTGACCCCAAGCGCGAAATGTTCCTGGACTTTCAGAAAACAATTCAAAGGAGAAGAAAACACGATGTTGAAAAAACCGCAGGCGAGATTCCGCTCCAGTTTCAGGTTTTTGACATGCTTCTTTTTGATGGCCGAAGCCTAATCAGTACCCCATATATTGAAAGAAGAAAAATGCTTGAAAAAGTTATAGTCAACGGGAATATACTCCGGGTCGATGAAAACACAGTTACAAAAGATCCCGAAGTAATTAAAAAATTTCATCAGAAATATCTCAAAATGGGGCTTGAAGGTGTCGTTGTCAAAAGGGCAAACGGCGGCTATGTTAGCGGCCGAACCGGCTGGAACTGGGTGAAGATGAAGGAGGAAGAGGGGAAGCAGGGGCGTCTTTCCGATACGGTTGATTGTGTAATTATGGGCTACACGGCAGGAAAGGGAAAAAGGGTTGGGTTTGGAATGGGACAATTCTTGGCCGGAGTTGCCGACGGAGACACTTTTAAAACTGTTACCAAGGTTGGGACGGGACTGACGGATGAGCAGTTCAGAGAATTGAGTCAGAGACTGAAGAACTTAAGAACTAAAGAACAGCCGAAAGAATACATCGTAAATAAAGACTTATACCCTGATTTTTGGGTGGCGCCGGAGGTTTTGATTGAACTGGCGGCAGATGAGATAACGGTTAGTCCCAAGCATACCGCCGGGTTAGCCTTAAGATTTCCTCGCCTAATTCAATTCCGCGACGATAAGGGCCCTAAGGATGCAACCACAGTTAGTGAACTTCATGATCTTTTTAAGATGCAAAAGGGCTAATCGCTTCTTGACCAAAGTACCATTATTGTGAAAAGATAAGCATGTAGGAAGAGGGTGAGTATTTATGGCAGGAACAGGTTTGAAAAAAACTACATCCGGAGCACTTGCTTATGTCTTGGGTCCCGTTACGGGAGTATTATTTCTGGTTATTGAGAAAGATCCTTTTGTCAGGTTCCATGCAATGCAATCTACGGTGGTATTCGTGGTCCTATTTGTATTGCAATGGGTACTTGGAATAACAATTATTCTTTTTCCTTTGTCAGCACTTATCGGAATCATCGGTTTTGCTCTTTGGCTAATCCTGATTTATAAGGCATGGCAGGGAGAAGAGTGGGAAGTCCCGGTGTTGGGCAAAATTGCCAGGAATTTAATAAAAAAAGTTTAAATTCTATATGAAATTGATAATAGGGTTAGGCAACCCGGGGGATGGGTATGTAGATACACGCCATAACGCGGGTTTTTTGGTGGCTGACAAATTACTGAAGGACTTAAGAACCAAAAAACCTAAGAACTCCAGCCAAATTAAAATTTCTAAAACGGATAAGTTCATGAACGATTCCGGAACGTGTGTCAATGAATTAATTCATCGATACAAGGTTGAACCATCGGATTTATATGTAATTCATGACGACTTGGATATTCCTCTTGGGAGTTATAAAATTCAGTTCGGTGTAGGACCAAAGGATCATAATGGTATCAATTCAGTCGAGGCGGAGCTTGGGACAAAAGATTTTTGGAGGGTCCGGATCGGGGTCGATAATAGGAAACCGGATGACAGGACAGATGGGGAAGATTATGTCCTCCAGGATTTTACGGAGGAAGAAAGAAAAGCACTTGGCCACGTTACCAAAGAAGTATGCAAAAAATTGGCGACATTATTAACAGATACAAACTAGAGGACACGGATAAATACATAAGCCGTGAGTTTCAAAAATATGCCTAC
Organism: Patescibacteria group bacterium; assembly: GCA_041480845.1. Taxonomy (GTDB): domain Bacteria; phylum Patescibacteriota; class Microgenomatia; order UBA8517; family UBA8517; genus LCIL01. The sequence goes on from JBGPAU010000004.1 coordinate 8,397, forward strand.
GACCTGGCAGAGGAGCTTGGAGACATGGCTCATAAATCTCTTTATATGAAGCTGGCCAAGGAAACTCCAAGAATTCTTCTTGAGAAAGCCAGAAGTTTTGTTAAAGACGCCCAAAATGCCAGGAGCAAAGGGCGTTTGTTTATGTGGAAGCTGAAAGAACTTAAGGACAAAAGAACTGAAGAAATGAAGGACAAATGAAACAGGTTACCTTTCGATTTAGGAACTTTCCGGTTTACAAAGATACCTTAGTTTTTATTTCGGAAGTTAAAAGTTTCACTAAAACAACATTTCCCAAATCGGAATTATATGGATTGGCGTCACAACTTTGGAGAGCGCTTGATTCAATTGTTTTGAATATTGCGGAGGGAACAGACAAATATTCAAATACAGATTTTAGTAGGTTTTTAAATCAGGCTCTAGGTTCACTTAATGAAGTTGTCGCTTGTTTTGATGTGGCACTGCTAAATAAATACATTTCTGAAGCTAAACATGATGAGTTTCTCGAAAAGGCTGACAGATTATATAGGCAGTTGAAAGCTTTCAGTTCGTATGTCAGGAACAGTAATAAAAGTTCTTAATTTCTTTATTTCTTAAGTTCTTAAGTATGACAAGTAATTTTTTCGAACAGGTTTACGAAGAGGTCAAGAAAATTCCGGAAGGAATGGTTATGACTTATGGTCAGATCGCTTCGAAACTTGGTACCAAGGATGCAAGGCGTGTCGGACATGCACTGCACGCTAATTGTGATAGAAATACTCCTTGTCATCGGGTAGTTAACAAAGAAGGTCGTCTTGCCCCCTCCTATGCCTTCGGAGGCTATCATGAACAGAGGAACAGGCTTGTTGCTGAGGGGGTAAAATTCCTCGATGAGCTCCACGTAGACCTAACTAAATGTGGTTGCCGCGATTAGTGTAAAATAAGTTTACTGCCATGCGACGCGAGCTCTTTATCCATTTTGCTTTCTGGTTTTCCTTTTTTGTTCTGATATCTCTTGCCAAACATTTCCTGAATATAAATTACTGGCCGTTTTGGCTTGGAGGCGCAATCGGGGTTTTTATGCCTGATTTGGACCACCTTATTTATGTTTTCGTAATAGGCCCGCAGGAGCTTACTTCCCAGCGGGTGGGTTTTCTTTGGGATAGGCGCGAATACAAGAGGCTTATCGAACTTCTTTATGAGACCAGAAGTGAAAGAAGAGGACTTATTTTCCATACACTTTTCTTTCAGATAATATTTTTGATTCTTACTTTTTGGATAATGAGTTCCTCTGCCTCGCTTTTTGGCAAAGGCCTTGTTCTGTCGTTTGCACTCCACCTTTCCATTGACCAACTCGTTGACATGGTCGAAATGAAAAGTCTAAGCAACTGGACAAAGTTTCTTCCTATAAGTATCGATTTATCAAGATCAAAGATCTACTGGTCAGTGGGCGCGCTTCTTGTTGCCGCAATGGGACTTTTAATGTAATATCTTCCTCATGAATGCAATGCTTGAAGCGGCACTTAATCAGATTAAAGACACTTCCCTCCTCCTCGCTGAGGACTATCCCGACAAAAAGAGATTCAAAAAAGCAATTGAGGCAATTTTAACCCCCCAAAGAGTTATCAAGGGAAGGCTCTCCATTAAAGGCAAAGACGGTAAAAAGAAAGTGTTTCAGGCCTTTAGAATCCAGCACAACGACGCCAGGGGGCCTTTCAAGGGGGGAATAAGGTTCCACCAGAATGTTAGTCAGGATGAAGTTCAGGCTCTGGCAACTTTAATGAGCCTTAAGTGTGCTGTTGCCGGAATTCCCTATGGTGGTGCTAAGGGTGGAGTGATAGTTGATCCTTCAAAATTGACCAGAGGGGAACTTAAAGATCTCTCGATAGAATACGCAAAGTTTATTGCACCTTATATTGGACCATGGAAAGACGTTCCGGCACCGGATGTGAATACCGATGGACAGGTTATGTCCTGGATGCTTGAGGCTTACGAGAAGAAGATCGGCATGCAGACACCCGCCACTTTTACAGGAAAACCTCTGGAATTGGGTGGATCTTTGGGAAGAACCGAGGCCACGGGACAGGGTGGAGTGTATGTACTCGAAACATACTTAAGAACTAAAGGACTGAAGAACCAAAGAACGACAATCGCAGTTCAGGGATTTGGGAATGTGGGATATTATTTTGCCAGGATTGCCAAAGAGCTTGGGTTTAAAGTTGTTGCGGTTTCCGATTCTTCAAGCGGAATATACCATCCAAAAGGTCTGGATATTGATGCTTTAGGCAAATTCAAGGATAAGGGCGGGTCTTTTAAGGATTATCCATTAAAATCCGGCAGTAAGTTAATCACAAATGCCGAACTTCTGGAGCTTCCCGTTACCGTTTTGGTTCCCGCAGCCCTGGAAAATTCGATTACAAAGGAAAATGTGCAAGAAATCTCCGCCAAAGTAGTTTTTGAAATGGCCAACGGCCCGACGACAAGTGAAGCTGATGCATATCTGCACGAAAAAGGAATTGACGTAATCCCCGATATTTTAAGTAATTCCGGTGGGGTAACCGTAAGCTATTTTGAGTGGGTGCAAAACCTTAGCGGTTACTATTGGACTTTGGCGCGAGTCAATGAGGAACTGAAAAAGACGATCACCAAGGCATTTTTGGATATAGACGGCGTTGTCAAATCAAAACACATTTCGTTCAGACGCGCCGCTAACTATCTTTCCATCAAGAGAATAATTGATGCAATGATCATGCGGGGGAGAGTATAGTTACTCTTTACAACAGTCAATAGCCTTCTTAAAAATCTGTGTGAGTTTATCAAAAGGGGAGGCGGTCCCTTTCAACTTAACTTCCTTTTCTCCGACAAAATTAATGTTGGCATCATCCATGGGAACATCTCCGATATCAACAACTTTAAGGTTTATTGCCCAGAATAGGGAATAAAGCCTAAAAGCTTTTTCAAATACTTCCCATGCCTCCTTTTTGTTTCCTTTCTTTTGTTCCTTCATGCCAACCTCCATTAGCCTTATGCTGGCAGCAAGCAAGTGCTTACTGATGCACCAAACCTCGCCCTCGTAGTCTTTAATGATCTTTTTGAGAAGTTCCGTACGCATACTTCGGACTTCGTTGAGAATATCCAAATACTGCGGTTTTTCGGTTTTTTGAGCAGTGAAAAACAAATGCTCTTCAATTGAAATGAGATTCATGATGGCTATAGAGAGGTCTTCACTGGAGGAGAGATCTACTTTTCCGGTTTTGGTAACGCTTTCGACTTTCTTTATTAAATCATTATAGTTTTTAATCATGAATGTATTTTAACATTACTTCATTGCTTGTCCAAGCAAGTAAATGTTCTTCTTTGGCACTCAAAGAAGAACCAAGAAAAAGTGCCCACGATAATTTTTAGGTTGAGTTTTTGTTCGTTCATACTTTGTTCGGGCAACTCCTTCGGGGTAAGCCCTCGTCAAACACTCCCAAACTAATTAGATGTATTCACTCTCAAAAACCCAAGTCTAAAAATTAAGTGGGTTTGGAGAGATTCAACGGGCAATGAAGTAGAAAATTAAACTGGCAACAATAAGGGCTAAGACGGGGAAGACGACTTTTTGGTATACAAAAAGCTGTTTGCCCTTTATCTTTCTGACTTTTTTATCCGCCCAAATTCCGATTAAAAATACGATAGATCCGGCAAAAATTCCCAGAATGATTTTATCTATACCCCAAATGGTGTTGCGGAGAATGCCTATTGTATGGCTTATTTTAAGAGGAACGAGCACAAATAAGTACATCAAAATAAAGGTCGGAAAATAGTAATACTTTGACTTTAACTTTGGCCATTTTTTCTTAACCCAATCAACGATAACAAAAGAGAGTGACAAAATTAATCCACTGATCCAAATGGCGGTAATCGAATCATCAATTCCCAAGAGTCTTGAAATTCCTAGGCCTGCAATAACGGTGACTGTGCAAACGGGACACATTTTTAAGTAATTTGGTAGCCGGATTTTTCGACGACCTTTTTAATATTAACAAAATTTCCGTCGCCTTCAACCTCCACTGTTGATTTTGGGTAGGAACACTTGGCTTTTACACCGGCATCCTCCAAATCCAACTCCAGTAGAGATGCACAACTTGGACAATCCATTCCTTTTATTTTGTAGACCTTTTTCATCATTTGATTACATTAAACGATCCTGAATACATTCCCATACTGCAAGTATAAGTGAGTATGCCCGTTTTGGTCGGGGTAAATTCCATAGTTTCAGTTCCGGTTTGGGGCAAGAGTTTAAAAAGATTATAATCGGGAATTGTAAAGGCCCTCGCGCAGCTTGCCACACCGTTTGTAATCAGGGTTAGCTTAACCGGCACCCCCAGTTTAAGTGTGTTTACGTCTGTTTTGTATCCGCGAGCGGAAACATAAATTGTTACTTCCTGTACTCCTGAATTAACAGGAGCACTTTTTCCGCTTTCGCTGCTTTCAAAAGCGACTTTCCAGTAATTTTGGATCGTGTGAACGGACCCTCTTAAAACCTGTCCGCTATTTATGGAGACAATTCCCATTCCTGCAACAACCAGGGCGGCGATAATGGCCAGAGCCTTGCGTTTGAAAAGTTCATTGGCTGCCATTCCGATTACAAAAAATACCGGAATCGTTCCCAAAATGAAGGCAAAAAGAATAGATGCCGAAATAACGGGATTCCCGGCCGAAACTGCCAAAAGCATCATGGCTTGAGTTACTCCGCAGGGGATAAATATGGTCAGAGCACCCAGTAAGATTGGTGTAAAGAACGACTTGACTTTTGTCTGGTTTCTTAAGATTTTAAAGATAAATTTCGGGGGAGTGATTACAAAATGTCTGAAGAACGGGTGAATATTGGCAAGGTTTGCTGCGGTGATAATCATATAAATCCCGATTATTATTTGAAGCCATCCCTGGACTCTTGGGGTAACAATAAGGCTTGATCCAATAAGTCCCAGAATGAGGCCGAGAGTGGTGTAGGCGATCAATTTTGAAACCAAGAAAGCTACCAGCGCTCGGGCTCTCATATTTTTCGAGATGTTGATTTCTTCCTCGGTGGCTAAAGCTGATGTCAGAAGTCCTCCCTGAACCGCAAAACAGGAAACACCGCCGGTAGTAAGCCCCGTGATGAATGCCAGCCAATAGTTAGCCATCTTGACAATTAGGATAAAGGTATTTTATACTGTTGTCAATCCCCCCCCGGGGGATGCACACAAATGTCAAATACGAAAAGGAGGATTCTACATAGATATCAAATTGCCAGGGGACACCTGGAGAAGGTTATCTCAATGCTGGAGCAGGATGCCTATTGTATCAATATTGTTCATCAATCATTGGCTGTTCAAGCAGCTTTAAAAAAAGCGGATGATGAGGTTCTTAAAAATCATCTGGAAACCTGTGTTTCTGCGTCAATTAGGGAGGGAAAAAGCAAAGAGGCAATCGGGGAGGTCATGCAGGTATTAAAGAAAAGATGACACAGAAAAAAGCATTCCCCATTGTCGGAATGCACTGCGCTTCCTGTGCAAAACTTATTGAAAGAAGACTTTCCAAGATTTCGGGAGTGGTCTCATCCAGTGTTAATTATGGAAATGAAACCGCGTATTTGGAACTAAAGGGCGGGGAGGTTTCGGAAGGCACAATCGAAAGGGCGATTGAAGGACTTGGATATAAGGTCGGCAAAAACGTTGAGGAGGAAAAAAGAAAAAAGCTTGCGAGCTTAAAAGTTAAGGTAACGGTTTCCATAGTTTTGGCAGGCTATATTATGCTTGCGGGATTTATCGGACTACTTAATATCCGGTATCTGATATTAATATTGGCAACAATTGTCCAATTTTGGGCCGGGGGAGAGTTTTACTTGGCGACCTTAAGCGGAATAAAAAATAAATCGACTAGCATGGACACCTTGGTTGCTATAGGGACTTCGGCTGCCTATTTTTATTCCATATATACCTTAATCACCGGAGGACCTTCTTATTTTGATACATCATCGGTGATTATTGCTCTAATTCTTTTGGGAAGATTTTTGGAAGCTAAAGCAAAAAGTCACACGTCTGATGCGATAAAAAAACTTTTGGGTTTGACTCCCAAAACGGCGCGGGTCCTTCGACAGGCTCAGGATGGATCATTTTCGGATGTAGAGATTAAGATAGAGGATTTATTGGTAGGGGATTTGGTTAAAGTACGTCCCGGAGAGAGTGTCGCAACCGATGGGGTAGTTACTGAAGGCGAAAGTTTTATTGACGAGTCGATGCTGACGGGGGAGCCAATGCCTGTTAAAAAAGTAAAAGGAGACGCTGTTACCGGAGCCACGATTAACAAAAACGGAAGCCTTGTATTTAAAGTTACAAAAGTGGGCCGCGATACAATGCTTTCGCAGATTGTTAAAATGGTGGTAGAGGCCCAAGGAAGCCGTGCCGATATCCAAAGATTTGCCGATCTAATTTCTTCATATTTTGTTCCGGCGGTTCTTATAATCGCATTTATTACATTTCTTGTGTTTGGACTGACCAATGCAATTGCGGTTCTCATTATTGCCTGCCCGTGTGCGATGGGACTGGCTACCCCGACCGCAATTATGGTTGCCGTAGGCAGGGGTGCCAAAAACGGGATTTTGATTAAGGATGCACAGAGTCTTGAACTTCTGAATAAAGTTAAAACAATTATTTTTGACAAGACCGGAACGTTAACTTTGGGCAAACCTACATTAATCAACCAAGTTGAGAAGAAATATTTGCAGATTGCGGCTTCACTAGAATCAAACTCAGAGCACCCAATGGGGGAAGCGATAGTACAAAAAGCGAAAAGTGAAAATCTGAAAATCAAAGACGTTAATAATTTCAAAGCAATAGAGGGTAAAGGTATTGAAGGAATTGTGGAAGGCACAAAGTATTTTTTGGGCAGACCCGGCATATCGCTTTTTACCGGTAAGAAACTTTTGGCTGAATTTGAAGTTGACGACAGTTTAAAGCCAAACGTAGCGGAGGTTGTTGAAAGTTTAGGTAAAAAGAAAATTAGTGTTTGGATGGTTACAGGGGATAAACGATCAACTGCGGAAAAGATTGCAAAGGAAGCGCATATCAAAAATATTTTAGCCGAGGTAATGCCGGGGGACAAAGCTCAAAAAGTCAAAGAATTTGGCTCGGTTGCATTTGTCGGAGACGGAATTAATGATGCGCCCGCCTTGGCTTCTGCCAGTGTCGGAATCGCCATGGGAACGGGAACCGATGTTGCCATAGAATCCGCCGGAATAACACTTCTAAATAAGAATATCGGAAGTGTTGCCTCGGCTTTTAATTTGTCCAAAAAAACCATGAATGTTATACGGCAGAACTTATTTTGGGCGTTCGGATACAACATAATACTTATTCCCGTCGCCGCTTTGGGACTACTTAATCCAATGCTGGCTGCGGGAGCCATGGCCGCCTCATCAATATCGGTTGTGGGCAATTCTTTAAGACTCAGGACAGTAAAAATATGACAATTAGACTATTGACGTAACTATGCGTGAAAAGGTATATTGGAACTTGTTATGGCGGCTATTAATATTACAGACAAAGACTTTGATTCGCAGGTGATAGGCAATAAACTTCCCGTGCTTGTGGACTTTTGGGCGGAGTGGTGCGGGCCGTGCAAGTTGGCAAGTCCGGTTCTTGAGGAACTCTCCGAAGCCCATAAAGATAAAGTAATTATCGTAAAGCTGAACGTTGATGAAAGTCCGGTAATGCCTCAAAAGTTCGGAGTAATGTCGATTCCCACAACCATCCTTTTTAAAGGCGGAAAAGAGATTGGGCGAACGGTCGGTTTTTCAGGAAAAGAAGCATTTGAAGATTTAATGAAAAAGGGGGTGAATAGTTAATGGATCCAACACAAAATCAGAAACCCGTGGGGACTTCGGTATCAGATCCGAACGCGGGAGTGGCACAAACACCGACAGCTGAACCGGTAGTGTCGACTCCTACTCCGGCTATGCCGTCAGAGCCGGTTGTACCGGCATCGGAACCGCAAGTTCCTGCAACACCAGAGCCGGTAGCTCCGGTGGCATCGGTTACACCAACTGAAGAGACGGGAGATGTAGGTACGGGAGGAATGCCTTCTACAACTCCTCCGGCAGCAGTTTAATTAGTTGAAAAATTGAAGATGAAAGAGTTCTGACTACCGTCAGGATTCTTTCTTCTTTGTTGTAACGCCTCTCCACAGTCTTGTGGCCGAAACTTTTTTTAGAGGACGATATATCAGGTTCAATTTATTCGCGAGCTTACGCTCGCGGTTTTCTTGAATCTGTTATAAAATAAACGTATGGAATCTCAAATTGTTGCACCGAAGCCGACAGACCCTGCCGGACCTTGGGATACCGTGGTTATCGGCTCCGGTCCGGCCGCACTTACCGCTGCTATATATAGTACAAGGGGTGCCGTTTCTACTTTGATTTTGGGCGGGGAAGTTTGGGGAGGGCAACTCATGTTAACTACAACAGTGGATAATTTCCCGGGTTTTCCCGAGGGAGTCATGGGTCCAAAACTTATGGAAGATATGAAGGCCCAGGCCCAAAAGTTTGGAGCGGAATTTAAGCCGGTCAATGTCGAATCGGTTGATCTTACCAAAAAGCCATTTGAAATTACAGCAGGAGGGAAAACATATCTTGCCAGGTCCATTATTGTTGCAACAGGTGCTGTAACTACATGGCTTGAGGCTCCGGGAATTAAAGAACTTATCGGCAAGGGAGTTTCTTCCTGTGCCCCTTGTGATGCACCATTCTTCAAAGGTAAAAAGGTCGCAGTTGTGGGAGGAGGAGACAGTGCCATGGAGGAGGCATTGGTACTGACGAAATACGCTTCAGAAGTGACAATAATTCACAGGCGCGGGGAATTTAAAGCTTCGGCCGCGATGCAGGAGAAAGTTAAAGGTAACCCCGCAATTAAAATTGTCTGGAATACGGAAGTTACCGGGGCAAAGGGTGGGGCGAAGTTGGAAAAATTAGTGCTTAAAAACAATAAAACAAATGAAACTACTGAAGTCCCCTTTGACGGACTCTTTATCGCAATAGGCCATAAACCTGCCAGCGATCTTTTTGCCGGAAAAGTCGATTTAGATGAAAATGGCTATATAGAGCACGTAACCGAACATTGCGGCACATCCGTTCCCGGGGTATTTGTAGCGGGGGATGTGATAGACAAAAAATTTAAGCAGGCGGTCGTCGCTGCCGGAATGGGATGCATGGCCGCGATGGAAACCTTGAGATACCTGGAAGAAGCTGGTTGACATTTTAACTTTTTCCGTGCAGAATGGACACATGTTTGCAAAGTTAAAGTCGTTAAAAAGTCTTCAACAATTATTTATTCCGATACTTGCAGTCGTGGCAATCGGTCTTGCATTTTTTTCCGGAATCCTTTGGCAAAAAGTGAAAAACCTCGAAAAAGGTGGAGCAGCAGGTACAACAGCTACTACCCAAGGAGCCGCACAGCCTCAACAGCCTACAATTTCCCTTGATACGATCAAGGGCCTTTTTAGTAAGGATGTGGTTAAATTTGGAGACGCTAACAGGAAAGTTTTATTTGTTGAGATGGCCGATCCTTCTTGTCCTTACTGTGGCGCGGCGGACGGACAGAATCATAGTATTTATAAATCCTTAAGTAGGGATGGCGGAGTTAGCGACGTTACATTCAAGCTTGTAGCAGACGGCGGGAAATATGTTTCCCCGACTGCGGAGATGAAAAAACTGGTCGACGCCGGAAAGGCTTCATACGTTTACATTTACTATCCCGGACACGGTAACGGTGAAATGGGTATGAAAGCGCTTTACTGCTCAGCTGAGAAAGGAAAATTCTGGGAAGCCCACAGTCTTCTTATGAATAGTGCGGGTTATACTCTCATGAACGATACTGTTAAAAACGATAAAACACAGTCGCAGGCGGTTGCAAATTTCTTAAAGTCGGTAGTCGACCCCAGTTTCCTTAAGAGTTGTTTAGACAGCGGTAAATATGACGGGCGGCTCCAAAGTGACCAGGATTTGGCCACATCTCTTGCAATTCAGGGAACACCGAGTTTTTATGTGAATGCAACTAATTTCCCCGGTGCATATAGCTACACCGATATGAAATCTGCGGTTGATGCACTCCTCAAGTAATTAATTCCGGAACAGGCAAAAAATAGAGTGGGGTAAAGATGCTACAATAAATCATGTCTTCACTGCCTAATGACAAGATAATAGACCTGATTAAAAAAAGCGGTCTGGTTGATGCAAAAGCCATAACTAAGGCCGAAACCTATGCCGCCGAAACCAAGTCACTTGACCCCATAAATTCATTTGTGGAAAGCGGAGTTTTATCGGAAGATCAGTTGGGAACAATTATTGCAGGCTACTACAATGTTCCTTTTGTTTCCCTTTCCAGAGAATCAATTCCGGAGGATGTTGCCCACATTATTCCGGAAAAAGTAGCCAGACGCCAAAAAGCGGTTGCCTTTGCCAGAGACGCAAATGGAATCAAAGTGGCCATAAACGACCCGACCAATAAGAATGTTTTGGCGATGGTAGCCAGAAAGACGGGGGAGCGGGCGTTAGCCTACTACGCAAATGCTACCGAGATCGAAGCCACGGTAAGCCTTTACCAAAAAGCTTTGCAAAAAACTATTGACGAACTTCTGGCTGAGTACATTAAACAGGCAACTTTGTATAAAGGAGACCTGCCCATTATCAAAGTGGTTGATGAGCTCATCAACGCCGCATATCACGACAGGGCCAGCGATATTCATATTGAGCCGGAAGAAAAAACTGCCCTTATCCGTTTTAGAATTGATGGAGTACTTCAGGATGTTTTGAGAGTTCCCAGGGAGGTGCACGACAGAATGATATCGAGAATTAAAGTTCTTTCAAATCTGAGAACCGACGAGCATTTGAGTGCGCAGGACGGGAAAATGACTGCCCACATGGAGGAGGAGGAACTTGATATCCGGGTTTCTATTTTGCCGGTTACTCAAGGAGAAAAAGCGGTTCTAAGGCTTCTTTCGGGACACTCCCGGGAATATACGCTATCCGACTTGGGAATGAGTCCGACCGATCTCCAAAAAGTTACAAAGGCATTTAGCAGAAGCTATGGAATGATTCTTTCAACAGGGCCTACAGGAAGCGGTAAAACAACATCCATTTATGCGATTTTGAAAATTCTAAATACCCGCGAAAAGAATATTATGACCATCGAGGACCCAGTCGAATACAGAATTGTCGGTGCCAATCAAGTTCAGGTCAACGCCAAAACGAATTTAACTTTTGCCAACGGTCTTAGATCGATTTTAAGGCAGGATCCTAATGTCATCTTTGTGGGCGAAATTAGGGACAGTGAAACAGCGGGAATTGCGGTAAATGCCGCCCTTACAGGCCATTTAGTCCTTTCTACCATGCATACCAATGATGCGGCAACGGCAATTCCGAGGTTAACCGATATGAAGGTTGAACCGTTTTTGGTTGCCTCCACAGTAAACGTAATTATTGCCCAAAGGCTGGTAAGACAAATTTGTTCTTCATGCAAACTGGAGGAAAAAATGCCGGCAGCGGAAATAGCTAAGCATTTTCCAATTGAACTGGTACAGAAACACTTCGGAACGGCAACTGAAATCACGGTCCATAGGGGTAAAGGCTGCAAGATTTGTAGAAGTACCGGCTATTCGGGACGTGTCGGACTTTTTGAAGTTTTGGAAGTGACAAAGGAGATAAGGCGGCTTGTTTCCGAGAAATCAGATTCGGATATTATTACCTTGGCGGCAGTCAAAGAGGGGATGAAAACAATGCTTGATGACGGCTTGGAAAAAGTGGCGGCAGGGACAACCACAATGGAGGAAGTTATTAGAGTAACAAAGGTCGAAAACTAAATGAAAGATCAAAAAGAAGCCGTGCCGGTTAAAGAAAATAGTATTTTTTCTGTCTTTAAGTCGGACAAAAAAGTGTCTCTTTCGGCTTCGGATAAAATTGCCCTGATAAGCAATCTTTCAACAATGTTAACTGCCGGAATTCCGATTCTGGAGGTGGTCAATAATTTGATGGAGGACTCAAAGGGGGGAACCAAAAAGGTCCTGGAAACTCTCCGCGACGATTTAACCCAAGGGCATCAGGTGAATTATTCGCTTGCGAAGTTTCCCAATGTTTTTGACAAAGTTGTGGTAAATGTGGTCAAGGCAAGCGAGGAAGCCGGGACACTTGACGTAACTTTAAAAGACTTAAGGGATAACCTTAGAAAGCAAAATGAATTTAGAGATACGGTTAAAAACGCCTTGATGTACCCCGTTTTTATCATGGGAGTTTTTGCTTTAGTACTTGTGATTAACTTAATTTTTGTTATTCCAAAAGTTGCCCAGGTTTTTAAAAATTTGAAAGTGGATTTGCCTCTTCCGACCCGGATGCTTCTCTGGGTTTCCGATTTTATGACCAAGAATACCGTTCCATTCCTTTTTATTATTTTCGGAATAATTTTACTTTTTGTATATCTCTTTACCCAAAAACGCTCCTTCATCCTTAATGTTTTTTATTCTTTGCCGGGCGTTTCGGGACTGGTTAAGCTTATCGATATAACCCAGTTTTCCAGAAGCATGTATCTTCTTTTAACCTCCGGAATATCCATTATTGCCGCACTTGACCTCACAAACGATATCGTTTTCAGGAGGGAAACCCAAAAGATGCTTCAGAAGTCAAAAGAGATGATCCTTTCCGGCAAAACCCTTTCGGAAGGGCTTCGTCTGGCCAAGGGCTATGTTCCCACAATCATGATAAAACTTGTAGAAACCGGAGAAAAAACCGGAAGCCTTGATAAATCAATGTCCGATATTTCCGAATACTTTGATTATCAGGTGACAAATACTCTAAAGGCTCTCACTGCCATGCTTGAGCCAATTATGCTTGTTGTCGTTGGAATTGCGGTGGGAGGCATGATGGTTTCTATCTTAGCCCCGATTTATGGACTTATCAGCAATGTCAGTCCGCACTAACATGAATAAGGGATACACGCTTGTCGAGCTTTTGGTTTCGATGGGTATTTTAGCCATTCTTTTTGCCATAACCACAATAAATATTTCTCCCTTGCCTTCAAATACACTTCAGACTACCAATCTTGACACACTTTTATCCGATATCCGGTCTCAGCAGACACAGGCGATGACCAATGACGCGTCATACGGCGTCCATTTTGAATCCGGAAGCTATACTTTATTCACAGGAGGGAGCTATACCCAAGGACTTATTGCAAATACTGTTATCTACCTTGATTCGGGCATTGTTTTTTCCAATGTGGCATTTCCAAATTCAGTAATAGTTTTTTCTCCGGGGACGGGCGATATTGTCGGTTACACGGCAGGGACAGACAGTTTTGTGATTAAAAGTTCAGTAACCAATAAATCGACGACGGTAAGGATAAACAAACATGGAGCGACATACTAATTTTCAAGGGGGGCAGATGATTGTTGAGCTTTTGGTAGCTTTTGGGTTGGCTTCAATTCTTTTGCCTGCAATCATGACCGGATTTGTTTCGGGGAGTAGTGGTAAAGTTCAGCAGCAGCAAAGATTGAAGGCGATAGGATATCTTGAGGAAGGAGTGGAGGGAGTAAGGAGTGTCAGGGAAGCCGGGTGGGCAAATATAGTCAGCGGAGTCACTTATCATTTAGTCGCAAACGGTTCCGGCTGGGGGGTTCAACAGGGGACAGAAACTTTGGGGGACTTCACCAGGTCAATCGTAATAACAGATGTAACCCCATCCGACTCCTCAATTAAAATGATCACCGTTACTGTTACCTGGAACAATATTATTCCAAGCAATGTTTCTACTATCTTTTATCTAACGCGGTATTTGGGTAACAAAACTTATACTCAAACGACTCAAGCCGATTTTAATGCCGGTACTCTGAATAACGTCCAGGTAACAAATGTGAGTGGTGGGGAAGTAAAACTGGCCAATAATAATAAAGCCAAGTGGTGTCAGCCTGCATTTACCACAGATAAAAACGGGCAGGAGGTAACAATAACTCTTCCGGACGGGCCTCCTGTGGCAGTTGCGGCTTATGCCAGCGCAACCAGCTCAGCTATTCCAAACGATGTTTTTGTGGCAGTTGCCCCAGACACAACCACATCTGCAAAGTTGGCATACTTAAATGTTACTGCCAATACAGACCCGCCTGTGCCAACCCTAAAAGGAACTTTTACACTCGATCCGGCAAAATATAGCAGTCCGGATTTGGTCCCATCCGGAATTAATTTGACTAATAATTTTAAAACTACCGATGTTAAATATTACAGATCGGGAACAGGGAAAATATACGCGCTTTTAGGAACCGATTTACCGGACCACGAAGTCGTTGTGGTTCAGGTTTATAACGGAGCAACGGATTCATTTCAGGACCCCGTAAATAAAATTTACAAATATTGGACATTTTTTAATACAAGGCAGTATCAGGGGGATGCCCGCTCGACTCCAAATCAGGACCAGGCACCGTTTGGTTACGGAGCGGTATCTTTGCAAATATACAATAATAAGGGATACCTACTCTCCGGAGGATATCTTTACACATTTGATTTAAACAATATTGATAGTAAAACTCCTGCCAGTGGCCTTGACATGGTGGGCTGCAGAATTCAACTTGACGGGTATGATTGCCAACCCGGGAACGGAACTGATATGAAATATAACGCCGGGGAAACAGGGGCCTCCTGGGGAGACACAACGCCGCCAGCTCACAATAACTGTTCCGACGGGGGGAATATTGAGCTTTATGCAGATCATCAATTAGCTGCCGTAACCTCCGCGGCGGACGGGCATACTTATGTTTTTGTGGCAGTTGGGGCTGGAACCAATCCGGAACTTGACATTATTGACGTCACTACGGTTCCGACAAGCAGTACAAATCCTAAAATAAATAACAGCAGCTGCGGAAGAATTTCCGGGGGAGCAAGCGGGTGGAAAGAGAAAAGTTCGCTTGATTTTAATTCAGCGTCCGGTACGGAGGAAGCTGCCAATTCGGTTTACGTTAGAAGCGACAGCAACCGTGTTTATATGTCTTCAAACGGAGGAATTGATGGCAATCATGACGGAAAACCGGACAGCGACCAGTTTTATGTTATTGATACGACGAATAAGTCCTCTCCCAAATTTCTTTCTGGGACGCCGTCAACCGGTGCCCAGAGCGGTTACTATAACGGTGACGCAACCAATATCCAACTTTTTCCCCGCAGATCACTTACGGTTTTATCCGGTCAACGCGCGATAATAGTCGGGCAAGACGGTTTTCCGGCAGACCAAATTGAGCCAAAAGAATATCAGGTTTTAAATATTGAAACGGAGGCAACCCCGACCTATTGTGCAGGCGTATCATATTTGCCCGGATTTAACGATTTGACTTCTGTTTCCGAAGCAGACGGAGATAATTTTGTTTATATGGTGGCAAATACCATGGAAAAACAGCTAAAAATTATTCAGGGTGGTCCTGACACCGGAATATATGTTGATTCCGGGAACTTTGAAGCTAATCCTCTTTCTTTGGCAACGCCCTCAGCATTTAATAGGTTTGTGGCTAATGTCTTTCAGCCCACGAATACAACCATCAGAATGCAGGTTTCAGTTGCCACACCGTCGGGTGGGCTATGCGTCGCCTCTAATTTCAATTATGTCGGGCCGGGGGGAGATACAAACGCTTTCTATACACCGGTAGGCTCAACAATTTCGGGAACATTTCCCCTTGGAGCTTTCGGTAACTATCAAAATCCCGAGAGATGTTTTGGATATAAGGCTTTACTTGATATAACCGGGGGCGACTATAACCAAACGCCTGTATTAAATGACATGACAGTTAACTATTCACCTTAATGAATAAGCAAATAAGCAAATATACAAATAAGAATATCTTGGCCAAATTAGAATTTGGTAAGCAAACGCGGGGATTTACCATCGTGGAACTTTTGATCTATTTGGGTCTTATGTCCATTTTTCTTGTGGTTCTAATGGGCATCTTTACCTCTGCCCTTAAAACCAAACTTGCAAGCGAAAGTACCTCGGGGATTTCCCAGGACAGCCGCTATATTCTTTCCAAGCTGTCCTACGATGTTAATAATGCAGATAGTGTAACTT
The DNA here is from genome assembly GCA_041480845.1 of Patescibacteria group bacterium. Lineage (GTDB taxonomy): Bacteria > Patescibacteriota > Microgenomatia > UBA8517 > UBA8517 > LCIL01. Next base: position 24,488 of record JBGPAU010000004.1, read on the forward strand.
CACCTACGCTTGGAGTTACGAGCGACAGTCTGCAAATAGTTGCCTCAGGTTCTGCAATCACTTATGCAACCGTTAGCGGAAATTTGACCAGAACTGTCGGCGGAGTTTCAACGAATTTGAACGGTAATGATACACAGCTTGATTCAATTAGCTTCAAAAATATAGGAAATCCGGGCGGCAGACCTACGATTCAGGTAGTTTATACGGTGAGGTCAAAAATTATTATTCAGGGCGGGGGCACGGAAGCACAAACGATAAATACAACAGTCGGAACAAGGTAAATGTCAAAGATTTATTTTAAATATCAAAAAGGGCAAACACTGGTCCTTCTTTTAGTCTTTGTAATGATTACGATAGCCATTACAACGGCTGCAACTTTTATTATTGCCACAAATTCACTTTCAACGACCAATGTTTCCCAAGGGCTTGCGACTAGGCAGATGGCCGAAGCGGGAGTGGAAAAAGCATTATTGCAGCTTCTCAGGAACCCGAATTATAAAGGTGAAACTTTCAGTTTGGATACGGGAACGATTACGGCATCGGTTAGCGGAACGTCTACACTAACCATTGATTCGACTGCAACGAATGGGAATTATGTAAAGAGGGTTGAAGTAAAGGTCTTATACAGTAATAATGTATTGACGCCGGTAAGTTGGAAGGATCTAAATTAATATGGCACAAGAAGGGAAAAATGAAGTTTTGTTTTTGGTACGCGACCGCCTTTATCTTTATGACGGAAGTGCAGTTTTGACATTGGAATTTCCTGCCAATATTGTTCATGATGTTGATGTTAAGGATAGGGATGGCCTTCATAACCTCATAATCTCATTTATACAGAATAATAAACTTGTTCCCGCACAGATATTTTTTGTTCTTTCCGAAGCTGTTTGTTTCAGCAAGGATTTTCCGATAGGGGGCCCGGGAGATGCCGGGAAGATTGAAGCCGGGACAAAAGAGTTTATAGACGCAATTCCTTTTTCCTCGGTTGTATCCAAAGTTTACAAAACTCCCACAACCATCAGAGTTGTCGGATCAAATCAAGATCTTATCGATACAATTTTTGGTGCCCTTGAGGCTAAGGGTTTTGGCATAAGCGCCCTGATACCTGCCAATATTTTTCCTGATTTTGGAACTGCACTTGACTTAAATCCGGAGACGGCACAAAACATTCTCAATAAGAAAGAGGCAGTAATTGCCGCCAGCATGGTGGGGGAGAGAACCGTTAAAGAGCAGCAACTGGCAACTTCACAAACTGCAGTGCCTAAAAATAAACTTTTGCCATATCTGATTGGCGGATTTGTATTACTCTTGATAGTTTTGGTCGTATTGATTGTCAGGCGAGGCTAAAAATGGGTATTGACAAGGTATGTGTAAATCTTCTAATGTTAACTAATGCCTAAGAAATACTCCGGTTTTACACTTATAGAGCTCTTGGTAGTTATCGGAATCCTCGGAATTCTTCTTGCAATCGTTTTGATCGCCATTAATCCTGCTGCCCAATTTGCGCAGGCAAATAATACCGCGAGGACAAATGATGTGAATACAATTTTGAATGCGGTTCATCAATATGCTGCAGATCATAAAGGTGTTCTTCCGACAGGTATTCCCGCTACGACAGCTGTAGAAATCAAGAAAGTTGCTGGCGGAGCTGATATTTGCGGACCTCTTTCGCCGGATTATGTGTCCTTATTTCCGGTCGATCCGGATACGAAGTATATTCCCACGGTTAGCAATGGTGTTGCAGTACCGGATTGTACTGTAGACTATATTACAGGTTACTTTATAGTTAAGGACGCGGGTGGAAGGATCACCGTAAGCGCCCCCGGAGCGGAAACAGTCAGAGGGGTTACCCCGGTAATTCAAGTAACGAGATAAGGTGGGGTGGTTAGGCGGCCGCCGAGAGGCGGTTTTTTTGTGGCTAAATTTATTTTAGGACGATCGTATTTGTGATGATACCGGCAGTAAAAGTTTGGCCGGCCAGAGAAGTGTGAATGTGGTCGTGCGTGCCCACATACTCGGGCTTGCCGTAGATGGATCCTTGTTTTTGGGATCTATGGTAGACGTCGATTACCGGAACTGAGAGCTGGGCTGCAACTGTAAATACATTTTCCATTTGCTGGGTTATTTTTTGTACCTCAGCGTTAGCCAGTTCACTCGGCCAGTTCGGACCTCCAGGGCCGGTTCCGAAGCCGCTTTCAAGGGGGGCGATTTCAGCGAGCATATAAACCGCGCCGGACACCTGACGCGCCTTACCTACGAGTTCGGCCAGCTTTGCTGCGTGAAGCGGTTTGTCAAATGGAACGAGGGGATTATATGCATAAGAGCCCACGATAATGATATCCGGTTTAATCTCGGCCATTGGGGGGTAGTGTCTGGTTCCGTGGTCAAAGGGTGCATCAAATCTACTAAGGCCTGAGGTCACATTTTCGGACCCAATGCCGTAGTTGTACATCGCAAAATTTGTTTTGGGGTATTTTTTCCTGAGATTAGCCAAAACATAATCAATAGAATCTCCCATTGTCTCCTCCATAGAGTCCCCGATGGTGGCAATAACATAGCGGTTTTTTGCCAAATATGGTGTGGGGCTTGGCGTGGGAGAGAAAGTTGGCTTCGGAATTAACGTGGATTCAGATTTTGCGGGAAGAACTTTGGGTAGGGTTGTCGGTTGGGTGGGAACGCGACCCGCAAGGCTATTTGATTGGATTTTAGATAGTGTTGAGTAAGAAGTGAGGAAGCCCATGGAAAAAATTACAGCGGATATTAAAAAGATTTTAATGGCTTTGAAATTCACTGACTAATATTATCCCTAAGCGGGCGAAGATTCCAGAACAGTTAATTTCAAGTTCGTCTGGGTTTCCTGAAGGGCTTAAGAATAAGTGATTCCAGGACTTGATAGGCAACGATAGCGGCACTACCCCAGACGTTGAAGGATTTATTAACGCCAAACATGGGCAGCTCTACGATCACGTCGGCTAGGCCGAGTACTTTCTTAGATATCCCGTCGGTTTCATTACCAACGATAATTGCGACAGGAAACTTAACCCTGGTACTTAGTACAGAGTACGGAGTACTAAGAGGGGATTGCTCGACGGCAATGATTTGAATGCCTTCGGATTTCAGCTTCTTGACTATCGAGGCGGCTGAATCTGCCTTTTCCCAGGGAACCCACTCCTGGGTGCCAACTGCGGCCTTGTGGATCCTGCTACTCGGGGGATATTCTGTGTCGCCACAGATATACATTTTCTCGGCTGCGATAGCATCGGCAAGTCGGAATAGAGAACCGATGTTATAAGTGTCGATAACACGGTCCAAAACTAAATAAATGGGGTTTCTTTTTATAGTTTTAAATGTCGCCGGGGTAGGGCGGGTGTGTCGTAAGTCTTTAGCTCCAAGTTTGTACATATCGCAATTATATATAAATATTGTGTTTTTGGCCAAAACCTTACCTAATACTTCTTTGCTCACCCAAAGAAGTATTAATAAGAAAGGGTGCCACGTGGCTTTTTAGCCAGTCGTTACGTTCGCTCATTTATACAAAAGAACTCCTGCGCCGTAAAGGCTTGTCAAACAGCTTTTGTTTTTTAATTGAATTCACTCTCTTCACTTCAGGCCAAAAGGCCAGAGTGGATTTACGGGAACAAAAACAAAATCGGGCTAAAAGATGGAGTGGGGTTTGGATAAAACATCCCTCCTTTGACTTTGGGGGAGTTTGACTATATTCTTTGAGATGCGAATGACAAAACTTAACCAAAATGGATCCGATTTCGTAAGGGGGGTTGACTTTGCTCTTAAAAAGACCGGCACGACCGAAGAAACAATAAAAACCTCGAGCGCAGCCTCAACCTTGGCCGTGGTCTATGAAGCTGCAAGAAATGCGGTGGAATTTAGAAGCGAGCATTTAATCCGCCAGGCGGCAATTGTAAGAATCCTTCGTAGGAGGCTCTTTTTGGGGCAGTCCAGCGAAAAACTTGCCCCAATTCTTATTAAGGAACTCATTTGGGCGAGGTACTTAAAAGACGATTTTGTGGCCGTGAGCAAGATTGATGATATAGAGGGGATAATTGATAAATATAGAACCGCATTTTCGATGACCAAAGATAAAGATTTAAGCGAGTGGCTCTTGAATCTGGCGGGATGTGAGATCGAGGAAAATTTGGTCTTTAACCCATATCCGCAGCTTCTGATTAATTTTGTTTCGGGAAGCATGCAATCCAGGATAAAGATTGCAGGTGCGGAGGAAGAAGGGACCCGTGATATTCAGGTTTACATTGCAGTTGAGCGTGTGTTTGCCAAAAATAGTGAAATTTTTATTACCTACCATCTTTTGAAAGCCCTGGACCCGCAGTGGTTCAGTAAAAAATCGGACGATGCCGGCAAACTATTTCCAACACTTCTTTCCACAAAAGGCGAAATTGACCGCGACTTAACCTATCCTCTGTCGCTTGATATAAAACGGGAAATCACAAAATTTATTGCGCCCTTTAATGTAATACGCGAAATGGTTATCAGGGATCCCGAGAATTTTGAAAAAAACGTATCGGACAAAGAGGCATTTGGTGTATCGGCAAAAGAAACTCTGGAGGAGCTATATAAAGAGAATAGGGGCCGACTCATGCGGGCTTCCACAAGAAGCATAATTTATATTTTCTTAACAAAAATGGTTTTTGGATTGGCTTTAGAGCTTCCTTTTGATATTTTTGTCGGGACGACCAACTATATGGCACTCATAATAAACCTGATTTTCCCTCCGGCTTTAATGTTTTTACTTAATGCGGGAATAAGGATTCCGGATGGGGAAAATACCAGGCGGATTCTTGAAAAAGTAGACGAGTATCTTTATGAAGAGACTACGCCAAGAGTTGTCGAGGTTGGGAGAAGCCAAAAAGCCAAAGGTGTAATTGAGCGGATTTTCCTCTTCATTTACAGCATTCTTTTCGTTGGAATCTTTGTATTTATTGTCTGGGGGCTTAACTTAATGCATTTTAATCCTGTTAGCCAGGCAATTTTCCTTTTTTTCCTTTGTGTTGTTTCTTTCTTTGCCTTCAGGGTCAAAAGCATTTCTCGCGACTATGTTTACCATGAGGAAAGAACGGGTTTTTTTTCATCGCTTCTTGACTTCTTCTTTTTACCGGCAGTTAAAGTCGGGCAATGGCTTTCGATACAGATATCGAGGCTTAACGTTTTGGGTTTTATCTTTGACTTCATAATTGAGGCTCCCCTTAAGGCATTTCTCGAGGTGATAGAGGAGTGGGTGAGGTTTGTCAGAGTTAAGAAAGACGAAATCTTCACCCAAGGGTAAAATATAAATGGCTGGAGAGATAAGGCTACTTCGACTTCGTCGAAGATCTTGGCTCCCCGCACTCGTTTGACTCGTGCTGAGCAGTAGGGTCTCGGACCATTCAGACCCATAACCAATTATCCCAAGTGTACCACATCCAAGGCTAAATGGGACATTTGGGACACTATAAAAGGAAAACATTTCAATTCCCAACTGATATGGTTTGATATATTAATCAACAACTTTTTCATAAACTGAACTTCCGGGTACCTAATAATTCTAAGGGGTAATTATCCACGTTCCGAAGGGTTTAAAGGTGCTACATTTTGCACCTGCCGAAACGTCAACAGTTTTCTTTGGCCCCGGGCCAACTGAGGTACCTAATACAAAATTATTTAACAGGTAATCGTTATATGTATTTGTTCCGATGGTCGAACCAAATTGAGAATTAGCCTGTGTGTCGTTGTACCAAAGCCTAGCAGTTCCCGAATTGTGTCCGGATCCACCGCAAGCATTTCTCACATAAACCTTAATACTTAATGTTGAACCAGTCGGAAAGTCGACGGATGAAAATGAATTAAAAGGAATTGTTTGCAAGTGGGCATTGTTAAATCCACCACTCCCCCCAGAGACGCTATCAAGTTCTCCTGTGCTAACCAGATTTCCATTTACATATGCCTCTACCTGTAGATCAAACTTGATTCCTACATCATCACTATTCTTAAGTCCAATCCAAACCTTAGCCGGATTAAGAGTGGTAAGTCGATTTGCAAATGCAACAGTGACTATTGTTGATGCAGTCGTGCACGCATTTTTATCATCACAAACCTGGAGAATGACCGTATGATCACCTACCACAACCCCTGCTGCTGAAAAAACAGGGTTCTGTCCTTGAGTCTCAAATATTCCATCATTATTTAAATCCCATGCAAAAGTGATTGGATCGTTATCAGAGTCAGAACCGGAACCGGAGAGTGTTACTGAACTTCCTTCTGCGACACTATATGGCCCACCTGCATTGGCGGTTGGGGGGTGGTTTAAATAATAACTAATAGTAATTGCCATTGCGTCTGGAAAATTTATGTAGATCTCTTTAGGTGCAAGACCAATTTCAGATTGAGGAACCGCGTCAACAGTTAATAAGGATGTGGGCAAAAAAGGTATAACTGCAATCCCTAAAGAATTAGTATAAACACTTTTTGTTTCCATAGATCCACCAGCAGCATTAGCTATCTCATTTAAAAATATATTGAAAGGTAAGACATCGTCGCTTGATGCAGAAAGAGCAATTCTTGTGTTGGGCAATGGATTCCCATCCAAACCTAGAACTGTAACGGTCAAATTTCGCGTTGGTAATAATAAATCTTGAGTCGTATCTGAATTAATGATTATATTTCTATCAGTATAAACTTGAATCAAGGTTGGTGACACATTTGGGTCAGTACTAATGGACTGAAATACAAGAGTATATGCTCCCGAAGGTACGTGCAAGGAAAAATATCCTGCATTGTCGGTTATCACTTGTTTATTATAGGTTTCGTTACCTAGAATTATATTCATTCCTACAATAGGTATTCCATAGCCGTTAGTTAATATCCCGCTATACGTAAAAGTATGAGCCAAAGTAATTGTTATAGAGCTCGTGCCCGTAAAAGAAATATCAGTATTTTTATTAGCTAAATTGCTTCCGTCAGGAGGGTTAACACTAAGTTCAGCTAAGCTAGGTAAAAATGGTATAACTGCTACTCCGAAAGTATTTGTAGAGTACCCGTTGGCGGTTATAGGATTAGAGGTGGCCGTCATATTTTCAAAAAGAGTAGTAGATACAATTCCGTTTGAACCAAGGCCAACTGTTGTGTTAGTTACAGGTTTGCCCAGCGAGTCGAGAACTGTAACTGTTAATGTTTGTGTTGGAATTGTAAGGTCCTGAATAGTGTCGGAATTAACAGTAATAGTATTTAGGTCGGTACTGAATTGAAAATATGTTGGTACAACACCTCGATCCACACCGTTTGATTGTAAACTTAATGCATATGTTCCTGAAGGCACATATAAAGAGAAGGCTCCGGCTGCATTCGTAAGCGCTTGGGAAGAACCATTTTGGCCACCCAAATTAACCATCACATTTGAAACTGGAATCCCAGCCCCGTTAGTAAGAATTCCACTGTAGGTAAATACTGTTTGCGCCATAACCGGCCAAGGATGGAGAAAATTCAAGAAGAAAAGTATTGCAAAAGGAATTGAGTAAAATACTTTTCTCATTTAAAGAAGACTGGCCCCATAATGACGTCGAAATACAAAAAAGTCAAGGCTTAGTAGTAAAAATAATATTTAGGGGTTTGCCATTCATAATATCATTATAAACTGTGCCGCTTGCTACGTTAGGATCATAATAAAATGCATTTGCAATAGCAACTCTGGCTTCTTCGACGTTTTGTTGTCTGTATTCCACGATTGCCAAATATAACCAGATCTTTGGGTCTTGTGGGAACTTTTTAAGTGTTCTGGTAAGAAAGTCTATATTTTCATTCGGGTCACCTGTTACCAATGTTAAACCACCTAAATTCTCGTATATGAGATAGTAATCTCCAAATTGTAAAGCATTTAAATATGCCTCTTTTGCTTTTGGGTAGTCACCTAAACTAAGATATATCAGGCCCAAATTATTGTAATTGGTAAAATAGGGGTACATTTTGATTGATCTTTCCGCATGAATTTTTGCCTCATCTAACCTCCCTTGTTGTAATAACGCATAACTTAAGCTGTTCTCCAAATCATATGAATCGCTAGAAACAGATATGTCATGCGAGGCTAAAGTAAGTTGATTCCTCCAATCAAAACTTCTCACAATCGTCCGAATTGATAACATTAATATAACCATGCCCGCCAATATGTATGCATACTCGCTTTGCTTAGGTATTTTTACCACGCTAATAAGCGGTCCTAACATTCCAAGTATGCCGACGATTGGAAAATAAAACCATCGTTCTGAAACGGTTATATCAAGGGGAATGATTTGAAGGTGTAATAAAACGCCAACAAAAAACCATATGCTAAAAAATATATATACCTTGAAATATGTTAAATAGTGTTTTTTATACAGAAAAACACCAAAGTACAGAACAGTTAAAATAAAAAGAAGGTCGATCACAAGCGGAAAATAAAAATTACCAAAAGAAATATATGTATAAGCCCACTGGTGCGAGTAGGCGAGATTGAGAGGTAAAAGAAATGTTTTTATGTAAAAAAGAAATATTGACGGCATATTAATTGTACGCTGTAAGAAATTTAGGCTATCAATTGGAGCAACTGTAAATTTAGGAGAAAAGCCGACTGCATTCTGTCTTAATAAAATATATATACCGAATAGCGAAATCGACGAGCCTAAGAACAGGGCCAATTTTTTCCTACAATAAAGGAGTATATAAATACTCGCCATCATGATAAAAAGAATACCTATCTCCTTTGAGAGTAAGGATAGGAATAAACAAAGTACTGAAAATAACAACTTTTTATTAGACTCTGAATCTATTAACAATAATAGTCCTACAACGCCAAAAAAGAAAAATAACGGCTCTTGTACTGCTGATATGTAAAAAACTGCCTCGCTATTGATGGGATGTACCAAGAAAATAAGTGATGAAAAGAAAGCTATCGGTTTGTTGAAAAAGCGTCTGAACAGGACAAATATAAGACAAGCATTGGCAATATGAATGCATATTTGAAAAAAATGAAAAGCAATATAATTAGGACCAAATAGTGAATATACAAATGAAAAAAATGTTTCATATAATGGCCTGTAATAAGATCCTACAAACTGTTGCCCCCCATTATAAAATGTACTTCCGCTAAAAAAGTTGCCGATATTTCTCAACGAATGTACAACTAGGTTTTGTAATATTAGGGAGTCATCATCTCCAACAAAGCCATTTAAAAGGGAATTAAAATATATCACAATCCCAACTACAACAATAATTAAGATGATTTTTCGGGTAGAAATATTCTCAAAAAAACGTTTCAACATTTAAGAAAAGTGATCAAGTTATTCTACAACAACTGAAGATTAAAAACTTTATTTCCTCCTATGAGGCCAGCCTGCTTGTAAAGCAATCACAATATAAATATCAGTTTTATGGCTAAACTAGAGGACACGGTCTAGTCCTATATAGCCCAGTTCTGCTGGGGAGCTAGGATTCGAACCTAGAATAAACAGCTCCAAAGGCTGCTGTCCTACCATTAGACGACTCCCCAAAATATAGAAACCGGCTAATGGCCAAGCTCTGCTTACCATTAGACGACTCCCCAAAATATAGAAACCGGCTAATGGCCAAGCTCTGCTTACCATTAGACGACTCCCCATTGAAGTGTGAGCCCGCTGGGACTCGAACCCAGAACCGCTTCCTTAAAAGGGAATTGCTCTACCATTGAGCTACGGGCCCTCTGTGACCCCATTGGGACTCGAACCCAAGTTAGAAGGCTGAAAACCTCCTGTCCTAGACCGCTAGACGATGGGGCCTCGTCGAAACAGGCTTCGCTCACCGCAAGGTGCTTTCGCAACTTACTTACCACTCCGCCGTTTCTCCTCTCAAAATCGCTACTGTGATTTTGAGCAGACAAATACACTGCAGTAGGTATTTTACCATTTTCCAAGGCTAAATGAAATCCGTCCCCGTAGTGCAAAAAGAATGTATAATTTTCCTTAGAGACGTTGCAATGAATATACTTTTTGTCACCGAAACATACCTTCCTTTTATTGCCGGAGTTTCTTCTTCTTCCGACTCAATTGCGAGGTATATGGTCTCCCGCGGGCATAGGGTGGTACTTGTGAATCCCAGGCCGATGATTGATAAGAAAGTCGAAGTGCCACCGAATTTGGAACTTGTTTATGCGCCTTCAGTTCCGGATCTATTTTATAAAGGAAAACCCCTGGCCATATTCCCGCTGACAATTCCTGTAATAGGCAAAACCATACGGCAAAACAAGTTTGACATAATTCATATACAGGAGCCGGGGCCACTGGGTGTAAGTGCTCTGATTCTATCCAAAATTTATAAAATTCCGACGGTCGGTATGCTTCATTTTACTCCCGAGCAGGCCGCGGGAATGCTTCCGGGCAAGCCCGTATTTATCGTAAAACCGTTGGTAGAGGCATATATAAGATTTATTTACAACAAATATAATGCCATAGCCGTCCCCACGCAGACGTTTGTTGACTTTCTTAGATCGATTGGAGTAACCAAATCGATCGAGGTTGTTTCAAACGGAGTCGATACGGTTAAATTCCATCAGGGGCCTACGAATCTAAAACTCCGGCAGAAATACGGTATTTCCGAAAGCGATGTGGTATTTTTCTTCCTGGGACGCCTTGACGGCGATAAAAATGCTGCTACCTTAGTCAAAGCCATGCCCTTTACGGACAATAACGTCAGACTGGTGATTGCGGGAAGCGGAAAACTCAAGGAAGAATTGCACAAACTTGCTGATGACCTGAAAGTCTCCGGAAAAATTACCTGGGTTGAAAATATTACGGATGAGGCGATGCCGGATTTTTATCATTTGGCGGATGTATTCTCAATAGTTTCCCCCTATGAGGTTCAGAGCATTGTGACGTTACAGGCTCTCTCATCCGGACTGCCCGTAATTTGTGCGAATAGGGGAGCTCTTCCCGAACTTTGCCATGATGGTAAAAACGGATACTTGGTCGGCGCATATGATGAAAGAACTCTCGCCGAAAAAATGAATATTCTGGCAAAAGACGGGCCGATGAGAAAAAAGTTTGGAGAAGAAAGCAGAAAAATAAGTTTGGCTCATCACAAACCGGATGTTCTTCACAAATTAGAAATCCTGTATGAAAGAGTGAAATGATATCTTGCTTTTTTGACAGAAAGGGTGTAACAATAACCTCATGCCAAAAAAGATAGCCGGCTATGTGGTAATAGGTATAGTTGCGGTTGCGGTTTTGATTTTAGTTTACCTTTTTATAACTAAAGGATATTCAGGGAAGGGAACCACCACTCTTCCGTATGTACAAACCACAGCACCCGGAGCTTCCCCTGTGGCGAGTCAGGAAGCAGGAACCGTTACCTCGGATAAGATTTCTTTGACAATAACTTCTCCCAAGGACGGCGATGCACTTGATTCGACCAATGTTACGGTCAAGGGAAAAACCAGCCCCAACGCAGACGTTTTTGTTAACGACCAGGAAGGCAAAGCCGATTCAAACGGAAACTTCTCGATTAGTATTGGGCTGGACGAGGGAAGCGATTTAATTGTTGTTTCAGCAAACGATTCTGATGGCAATGCTGCCCAGGAGGAGTTGACGGTAACGATAGCGTCATTCTAATAAAACAATATGAAAAATAAGAAAATTACAAATTTGTTATTTGCAGGCTTGTTTCTCTTTCCGGTTATTGGTATACAAAGAGTGATTAACCCGAATTTAGTGCTTCCAACCCCAACCCCCACACCTACAATTAAAATAATAAATCCCAACCTGTTTAAAAAGATTGGTGGGGTTGAACTTATATTTACCAATAAGCGCGGGGAGCTTGAGAATGTCAAAGTAACTGCAAAAGATGCTACGAGTATTACCGTTGATAACAGGGGAACAAGTGTGAAGGTTGATGTTGACGCAAATACCCATTTCAGAAGAAAATTCTGGGGTAAAAGCTCTCTCGCCGAAATTTCTCTCAACGACAGTGTTGACGTTATCGGCAGATGGATGAACGAGGGTAAAACAGAGATTAAAGCCGTTGTTATTCGCGATCTTTCTATTCAGAAAAGGTTTGGAGTGTTTTTTGGAACGGTTAAAACCATTACAGATACGGGATTTGTAATGACCACTGTTCAAAGAGGGGAGGAAACGGTCACTCTTGACTCCGCCAAGCTTATCAACAGAAAAGGCCAAACAATCACTGCGGGAGATATACAAATTGGGCACAAAGTGAGGGTTAAAGGCCTTTGGGATAGTATCGCCTTTACGATTACCGAAGTTACGCAGGTTAAGGATTTTAGTTTGCCTCCGTTTGCATCACCCTCTCCAGCACCTTAGAGCTATAATGTCAGAAATATGACAGAAAATACAGCGGAAATTGTAGAAACTGACATTTCGCCGGTTATGGCGGAATACGATAAATGGAAAGATGTAAAAGGTGTATCAGCCGTCGGTCAGGCTCTTCATCCTGCAGTATTGAATAATATTTCTTGGGGTGAAGGTATAACCCCAAGAAAAATTGCCGAATTTACCCTCCAGACAGCCAGAGACGAGACGTTGCGGTGGGTTGATGATAGGAAAGGGTCTTACAATTTGGAACAGAGTGATTATTATCATAAAGTCCACGAGGTAAGGAGGGAAATAAGGAAAATTCTTAGGAAAGAAAAAGCATAGGGGGTTTTGGGGGTTGAATAATCAAAAGTAAGGAATTAGGATAAAACGAATGGTTGAAGGAGATTTATTATCAAATGGAAAACACCCCACGGAAGGAACGACCCTGATAGCAGAAAACAATCTACAAAACGCAGACCACAGATTACTAATTAGAACAACCAGCACTTTGGGGGCTGATTGTAGTGAACTTTCTAAAAAATTGGGATGTAAGATAGAGACCATTGTCGGAGATATCTTAAGTGTAGGCTATAAATCAGTTAAAGCCTTAGCAAACGGAAACGATCGGGTTATTGTTTCATTAAAAGACGGTAAGATAGATGTTGAAAGCTTCAAGGATAAACAAGAATAGGTCAGACATTCTTTGCCCTTCGTTAGAGAATAATTTCGAGGTGGAATTCGGGGAAGAAGGGGAGTATGATACTTCCAGTTTGCACATTTTTGGTTTAATAACCCATTTACTCAAAGCCCCTTGAAAGGAGGTTGGAATGCAAAAATGGGAATATATGTTCGTCCAGGTTTTTGAAGGAAGGATCACGGCGATTGGTAGTGTAAAGTATAAAAAAGACCAGTTCAATTGGGAAAGCTGGCTTAGGGACCGCGGATTTGAGGGTTGGGAACTTGCCTCAGAGGTGTCTTTTAGTAAAACCTCAATCCACGCGACTCTCAAGCGCCCAATTCAACAATAGACAAAGGAGGTTTGCTATGGGATGGGAATACCGTACGGCCATCGAAGTTGGTGGTTATGTGGTCAACACCGATTGGAAAGAACAAGCTCCGGAAGAGCTGGAAGTTTTTCTTGGACGCCACCGCGAAGGTGGATGGCAACGGGTGTTGATAGCCCTGACGGGGAATTCCGATGGTGAATCAATCATCATTTTAAAAAGACCAAAGGAATAGCCCCGGCCCTAAAGGCACAGAAAAAGCAAGCTCTGTGCCTTTTATTTTGGCAAAATAGGGCCATACTAAGTATCACATGGCGACCTGCGAATTCCATGCAAAGTATGTAGATTATCTGACTGACCAAATAGCATTAGAATTGGTTGGTAGGAGAGGCCAAAACTCCCGGGATTTGGGTGAAGTTTGGTGTGTAGTTAATACAATTGCTATTTGCAAAACGCTTGAACGAATAACCCCCGGTGAGGCGGGGAACTTGACTTCAATTGTTTTCAAACTTTACCCCCAGTTTGAAGAGGATCTGAAAGCAGGATTAGAGAAAAATCATCTTGGTTAAATAGCTTTGGGGTGGAAGGTGGGGGAGGTGTTTGATTTTTAAGGTTTAGGGTAATATACTTCCGGCTGATGGAGCACGAAGATTCTGAGGAAAAAGAACAAGCCATATACCTCGGCGTATTAAATCACGAGATAGGGGAAACCCTTGCCAATTGGAAGGAACACCAAAACTTTCTGGAAGATTCTACCAAACTTAATGCCTTAGTTTATATTGCTCAGGAAGCCGGCCGTGGCTTCGTGATAGAAATCAGCGGCAATGCAACCCGCGGAGGTTCGGGACAGGGACTAAATCTTTCACCCGAAGCTTCTAAATATTGTAAGTGGGAAGCAAACGGTTTGTTAATTTTTACGCTTCCCGATGCAGAAGAACGGAAAGCCTCACACGAGCGGACGTTGAAAATAAAATTTAGCGAAAGCCATTTAAGTTTGGATTCTTCCAAGGATAAGGAAGCCTACTTCAGAGCCGCAGACGTGTTGTCCGTTGAAGTAAAGTAACCTCAGGGTGAGGAGAAATTTGAAACCGATTCAGTGTTAAAATAGGGTGACAAATGTTTGAAGATAGATGTGAGGCCGGGAATCTTCTTGCCGAGAGACTTGCTTCATTAAAAGCTTCTTTTGATGTTGTTTTGGCCATACCGCGCGGGGGAGTGGTTGTTGGAAGAGTTATTGCGGATAAACTTCACTTACCACTTTACGCTTTGGTTGTTAAGAAAGTACCCACCGCAGGACAGCCGGAGTTGGCAGCCGGCGCCATCGGGCCCGAAGGGGTTTCTTCCGGAAAGAAATCTTCGGAGGTAGAAAAAATTGTGGGTGAAAGGATAAAAAAGTTTGGTCAGTTGAAAAATTTGAGGGGCCGGAAAGTGCTACTGGTTGATGACGGGATAGCCACCGGTGCCACAGTCGAAACGGCAATTAAGTATTTGAAAAAGAAAAATGTCGGGAGTATTACTTTGGCCATTCCGGTTGCTCCAAAAGATATTATTGATAAAATCCGTAAAGAGATTGATAGCGTGATATCTTTGGAAAAACCAAGAGAGTTTTATGCCGTGGGAGATTTTTATCGTTGTTTTCCCCAAGTTGAAGACGAAGAAGTGCTGCGATTGCTTCAGAATGATTAAAAATAGAGGAGAAATTTGACTTTATGATTTCCCAACGGCCTTGAGTTTGGCCTCTATTGATGTTGGTTTGTCCAGCCGGTGGTCGATACGCAGATCAACATGAATCCGCCCTGCACCCATTTTTACCATTGCCTCGTCGGTTTGTTCAATTACGCGGAAAAGTGATTCAAAGTCTGGTGCCTCGATGGTTGTTGACATTCCACCGGTAACGCTTTTGAGGCCTGACTCTTCGATTATGCGGATGGCTTCCTTGACAAAGCGACTGACTGAGGCTCCTTCGCTCGTCGGAAAAATCGCGAACTCGGCAATGATCGATCCTTGTTCTTTTCCCATCTCTGAGATTGTAACAAGAGATATTTCCGGTTACAAGTGAGGGGGGAGAAATTTGACGATTTGGTGGAAGTTGGGGGAGAAGGGGTGTAATATTGCCCCATGAGTTTTTTGGAAAGGATTTTGGCAGAAAAAAGACGGAATCTATTCGATGGTTTGGGGGGATATGCGAGTCCCCGAGTAATTCAGGCGATGAAAGAGATTCCCAGAACAAAATTTGTTCATCCGATAAACCTGCCCAGAACTTACAATGATGAAGTTCTTTCCATACCTTCGGTTTCTTGGTTATATAAAAGAGCCACAATTTCCCAACCCGGAGTTGTTGCCGAGATGACTGAGCTTCTTGACCCACAACCAAACGAAAGCGTTTTGGAAATAGGAACGGCGAGCGGTTATCAAGCTGCAGTTTTGAGTAAGCTGGTAAAGAATGTGGTGAGTGTAGAGATAATCCCTGGTTTAGCCAAACAAGCCAGACGAAGATTTAAAAAGCTTGGAATAGACAATATAAATGTGATCTTGGCTGATGGTAGTATACCTTTTACCCGGGAAAAAGTTTTCGACAAAATATTGGTGACTGCTTCTGTTTTTCCACATTTTATTCCTCTTTTTATGCCGGCTCTTAAAGAAAATGGAGTCTGTGTACTTCCAGTTGGAGGAGATGGAGGAGATGAGCGTTTTTGTAAACTAACACGAATTAGAAGAAAAGGGGAGGGATATTTTGTTGAGAAAGCTACTCCTGGCTTTGTCTTTGTCTTGATGGAGGGGGCAGGAGGTTGGGAAGGGCTCAATGCCGCATATCTAGATTTTCTTCACAATGACTTTTTTAGACAGGGTGGAGACGAGAAATTGAAGGAAGAGTAACCTTTGAGGTACGGCCCATTCGACTCTGGATTCGACTTCGCTCACCATCGCTCAGGGTTATAAGGAGAAATTTGACGATTGTTTTATTTGTTATAATGTGTCTATGAACGAAACCGTCTTAACAGTTAGTCCTGCTGTCGAAACTGCTAGTAGGATCCTTGCATTTCTCGTCGTTCTTTATTTTCTGGTATTTGCTTGGGCAATTATCAGAAAACTTAAATCCAAACTTCACAAAAAATCAGAGAAAGTTTGATGAAATTTGAGCCTTTTGTGATATAATAAGTTAACTTTCCCAGATAGACTTTCTGGGTAGCTGGGGACAAGTCCTTTGAAAAAAGGCACCCGAGCATATATATGGCACATAGCCAGAGCACAGCTCTGGCTTTTTTGTTGCAAAAGTTTGCAAAAGTTTGAAAAGCCTTTTAGGAGGCAATTACAATTTGCCTATAAATAGTTTTGTCTGAAAGAATTAAATATGGAGACGAATTTAGCAACCAATGTAAGCAAATTTTTATGGCAACTACTTCTAATAGTGGTTGGTGGATATATTGTTCACAAAATTACGGATTCAAATTAGTCGAGATGATGTTAAAACTTGACAAACAATTAATGGTTCTTGTATAATTATCATTAATCATGAAGACTCAAATCGTAAACGTCTCTCTCCCTGAAAGAATGTTAGAGGCGGCAGACGAGCAGGCGAAGAGAGAGCTAAGAAGTAGAAGCGAGTTTTTCAGAGAGGCTGTTCGTTGGTATTTAATTAATAACGGGATTTGGGCTGCGCCTCAGAGAGCTTTAAAAGTTTCAAGATAGTCCTTCCATGAGTTTCATACTAACAGCGGCCCAAATGGCCGCAATTTTGCGTGGCCAGGAAGGAAGTGAATTTAGATATGGCAACTAACGGACCAATAGGTAAAGGCAGATTGGGAGCGGTAGACGATAGAAAACAAGCGTTTAACCCGCATACTGGCTTGTGGATAAAAATAAATACTGATACAGGAAGATTTATGGATAACAAAACATCGGGAGGAAGATTTAAGGGGGTAAGACGAGATAAATAAAGGGGGTGAAAGTTAAAAATGGCAACTTTTTACATTTATATAGATGCTTCCAGGGACTTTAGATGGCGGTTAAAATCCGTGAATGGACGAATAATTGCAGATAGTGGAGAGGGTTATGAAACCAGGCAAGGTGTCGATTCAGCTATAGTTTGGATGAAGACATACACAAAAGGGGCAGATGTTGTTGATTCAACTGAGTAAATGAAGGTCTAATTGTAAGTAGGAAAGGTGGTGATTAAAATGACTGAACAGCAAGCGGAGAGATTGTTACAAATATTGCAACAGATAATATCTGAATTGCGGTATATTCACAGTGCTATTAACAATATCAAATAATGGATTCGAGGCTAATTGGGCAAAGATGCTAAGCGCCCTTCGTACTTAAGAGGACCGCGATCTGAATAGGAGATAGTGTCGGCTAAACCAGATTTGACAAGCTCCTCATTAACCAATTTTCCTTTTTTACAGCCGGAGGGGTTATCAATGAGGCCCGGCATGCTCTCGTTTCCGCTTTTATGCATGTAGTCGGCGGGGAGGAACTTTGGGGTGGATTCGCAATCGATCCAGACCCAGGCCAGGACACGGCCATATTTATCATCCTGATAGTGATCGTATTCGAGGTAAACCCTTTTACCATAAATATTTTCCATCAAATAATTTTCTGCACGGGTAGGAGAGCCCTCCGGGGCATTTACGCCCAAAAGCCGTATCCGCTGGCCCGATTTAAGATCAAAAGTGTCACCGTCTTCAACTTTGCCCACAATCCCGGAATTGGGGAAGATTTGTTTTAGTTGATAATAATCCGTAACTTTTTTGAAAGCATCCGTTTTCCAGCCAAGTATTCCGGCAAGAAGGATGCCAGGAATCAAAACGTAGGGGACACCCTTTTTTATTAATTCCTTGGCGGTTAATTTTTTCGGCATAATTTATTCTAATACTTTTAGGGAGTTTGGGGAGGTTGGGGGGTTGGGGGAGTAAGCCAACAAAAATCCCGCTATTAAAGCGGGATTTTCATTTGGTCTCAAAAGTCCGAAAGATCGGGCAAAAGTTAATTATTTGAATCCAAGATATGGCCGGAAGCGTTTGAACCCGTTTTATTGCCCCATCAATCTGGGAAAGTCAAAACGGCGTTCTTAAAAACTGGGTGTGTAACTCACACTCCTTAGAAAGGAGGTGATCCATCCGCACCTTCCAGTACGGATACCTTGTTACGACTTAGTGCTTATCGCTGGCTCTACCTTGAGCCGATTCAATCGGCTTTAAGGTATTTCCAACTTTACTCACTTGACGGGCGGTGTGTACAAGACCCGAGAACGTATTCACCGCGACGTAGCTGATTCGCGATTACTACCAATTCCGTGTTCATGGGGGCGAATTGCAGCCCCCAATCCCCACTGAGAAGCCGTTTGATGGGATTAGCTCCGTCTTGCGACTTGGCTATACCCTCTGTCGGCTCCATTGTAGCATGTGTGTAGCCCAAGCTATAAGGGCCATGCTGACCTGACGTCGTCCTCACTTCCTCCTAAAATAAATTTAAGAAGTCCCCTGAGAATATTCAACTCAGGGCAAGGGTTGCGCTCGTTACCCCACTGAAGGGAACACCCTACGGCACGAGCTGACGACGGCCATGCAACACCTGTGATACCATCGATATTTCTATAGATAGGCTCCCATTTCTGGATGCTTAAAACGGTATCATGTCAAGGCTTGGTAAGGTTCTTCGTTTCGTCTCGAATTAAACCACATGCTCCACTGGTTGTGCGGGTCCCCGTCAATTCCTTTGAGTTTTAGCCTTGCGGCCGTACTCCCCAGGCGGCTTGCTTAACGCGTTAGCTTACGGGGCCAGACTCGCAAAAAACACGTACCAGCGAGAAAATACTAAATACTAAACCCTAAATCCTAAACAAATTTCAAATAATAAATCCCAAATTCCAAAAAAAGTTTTAGAATTTTCAACTTAAAATTTTGATATTGTTTAGAGTTTAGAAATTAGAATTTCGAATTTCTCGCTAAGAACCTGTTCTTAGCGAGTCTAACCCCTAGCAAGCAAAGTTTACGGCTAGGACTACAGGGGTCTCTAATCCCTTTCGCTCCCCTAGCTGTCGTTCCTCAGCGTCACTACCTGATTAGCTTCCTGCCTTCGCCCTCGGAGTTCCTGATGATATCAACGTATTTCACTACTACACCATCAGTTCCAGAAGCCCCACCAGAAGTCAAACCCGGCAGTATTACCTCCCTTCCCCCGGTTAAGCCGTGGTCTTAAAAAGATAACTTACCAGATCGCCTACGAAACGCTTTACGCCCAATAAATCCGGATAACGCTTGCACCCTCTGTATTACCGCGGCTGCTGGCACAGAGTTAGCAGGTGCTTATTCTTAATAACATCTCTATTACTATAAAAGGAGTTTACAACCCGAAGGCCTTCATCCTCCACGCGGTATTGCGACGTCAGACTTTCGTCCATTGCGTACGATTCCCTGTTGCTGCCACCCGTAGGTGTATGGGCCGTGTCTCAGTCCCATTCTGCCCGTTTCCCCTCTCAGGGCGGGTACCCGTCATAGGTTTGGTAGGCCATTACCCTACCAACAGCCTGATGGGAGATAGGCTCATCCGTCGGCGCGCAGTTAAGCGCTTTTCCCTTGCGGGGTCATGTAGTATTAGCTCTGCTTTCGCAGAGGTATTCCACACCATCGGGGAGATTCCTATCCATTACTCAGCCGTTCGCAACTGATCTCTTGCGAGACCCGTTCTACTTGCATGCATAAGGCATACCGCCAGCGTTAATCCTGGGCCAGGATCAAACCCTCAAATAGTGTCCTTCGACGCGCTATAAAGCGCGCTCAGGACGATCCTGCTTCCAGCCATATCTTGAATTCCAAACACGTAACTGCTTGGACCGTTCCCAAACTTCGCACTGAGGCTTGGGAAATTAACTTTTTCCTTCTTCGGCTTTTAAGGAGCTAAAGGCTAAAAAGTAATACGATACAGGCCTAAAGTAGGCAGAAAAACTAACTATAACTAAATATAAAAACTGAATTTTTCTTACTCGAAACCTGTAGCCTATTACTTTTAATGATCCTGAAGTTGTTACGGCTGGGCCGAAGTTAACCTCTAAAAATGAAAAAAGCCGCCAGATGGCGGCTGCCTTTGGGCTTCTCGGCCATCTGTTTACACTTTTTTCATTGTGTAAGAGGTATTATACAGCGAATTAGTTGTTCGGTCAATGGGACCATGGCGGACAAAAGGGGTGTACTGATTTTTTGCCAAAAAAAATACCGGCGAACTTTGTATTAAACCTTTTGAGGGGTTACAAAGCTGCCGGTATCGGTAACGGAAAAATATTATTTACTTGATCCAGCTCAGGATCTTCTCATAGATCTTCTGGAGGCTGTTCCCGTCCGCGTTGATCAGTGGCAGGCGGCCACCGGGGCGACCGTATGGCAAAATGTCGACCAACAGATAGTCGCAAACCCATTTTCCCTGAGTATCATTGGGATTCATTTGGGTAACGGCTCCTTCACAGATCGGCTTCACATCGTCCGGTAGTGGGGCTGGGAGCTTGAAAGCAGCCAGAACGTAATCCACCGCGGCGAACGATTTGGTTGAAACAATTATGCCGTAACCATTTGTCAATTCCGAGCCCTTATACAGAATGACGTGTGGAACGGAGTAGCCGTGGAAGGCGATCTCGCAGGCACCGGCCGTTAGAACCGTTCCATAGCTCAACGCACTGGCCTCGATCTGTTCCTCGGTCGCTCCAACGGGGTCATACCAGATACCGACGTCAAAGGTGTTTCCTCCGATGCAGACCGGGGTCACCCAGAAGCAGTCGTGGAACTCGTTGCAGGCCATAGGATCGGGATCTCCGGTCCAATAGGTACGGGCCGCGGCGGGTGAAACTACCAGAAAGCTGAGAACCAAGACGGCACTCAGTGTCAGAACCAATAGCTTTTTCATGACATTTCTCCTTTTAGACTTTCTGAAATTAGATTGATTGGATACAGGCTAACGGCCACCTCCTTCTTTATTGATTTTCCATTCTCCTTTCTCCCTGAATGGGAATATTTGGGCATCGGATAAAAATAATTATGTCCAAATTTTTCCCATCCAAAGAATTTAGAAAAATTTTCCGTTATGTTAAAGAACTTTTTTCCGATTTCGTCCACGCAAAATAAAAAAGTGGGCGCATCAGATAACTGAATATTAACAGATATGTCAAATGTGTCAATTTTGCCAAAAAAATACCGGCGAACTTTGTATTAAACCTTTTGAGGGGTTACAAAGCTGCCGGTATCGGTAACGGAAAATTATGAGAGTGGTCGACTCTCTTTGTGAGTGCGGCCACTCTTTAGATCATTGTAATGATGGGCTTACGGGGTCAGAACGAAATCAGCCGGAATGGCTGACGTGCCATCCGGGGAAGCCCAGAGCGCGAGTGACCACTCAATAGCCTTTGTGGCATCGTAGCCGTTGTCCAACATGAACTGTACCCAGTCGCTTGATGTGGGATTGCCATATTGGCGGGAAGCGAGGCCTGCTGCGGAGATGTCCCATGGACCAACGGTCCGGGAGCAATCGGTGTAGGCGCTTCTGTCAAGGCTCTGCCAGCCCCAGACTTCTCTGTAGAATGAGCCGGAAGCGGTGTCATAGTATGCCCATGACTTGCCGACAACTGCCTTATTGAGGTCAAGGATATAGTAAGTTACTCCATCCAATCCCACAAACGGCACCGAGTCAATGTAAAGCATCGGCTTGTAATCGGGATGGTTCGCGTATGGAACAGTCCGATAGGCAATACCCGCATTGATCAGCTGCTGTTCAGGAACAAAGACCTGGATGCTGAACTGGTGAATCGAGCGACCGTAGCGCCAGTACTCCTGCTTATCCGCAGTCCAGGTTACCCAACAGATTGTGCAAGGTCCGCGACCATAATTGACAAGGACCAGATCATCCGGAGCCTTGGCGATTTCCTCAACTCGAGGACCGCAGGTAGGGCACGAAGGGATGCGCCGGCAGGTAAAGTCGTTGGTTCCGAAACTACCTTCAGTAGGGCCAACAATCTCATAGCCGGGATCGGCAACGAGCTTCCATCCAAAGCTGCCGTTGGGGAAAATGATGGTTGTAGCGCCGGGACCAAGATCTTCGTCAAAGCCGTTTGAATCACCAATGGCACTTGCGATATTCATGGTCAAACCATCGCCGACAAGGAACGTTTTCTCCGATCCTACGCCGTATTGGCAGGCGCCATCTTCGATCATCACAGTTGACTGATGGATCAGGCACTGTTCTGGTTCGTTGAAGGCGGCAAAGTGGACAGTTCCACCGCCGTACTCAGCCGGAATTGCGAAATCGATAGCAGGCAGACCGGTCTCGAGGACGTATGGATCGATCCAAGTAACAGCCTCGAAGAGCAGGTGATCAACATAGACACCATTGTCGTAGAGGTTGACCGCGCGGGCGCCGTCTTCGCAATTAACAATCTGAGCGGACTGGACGGTGTACTTGTGGCAAGAAGCGACTTCAAACTTGTCCGACTTGATCTCGGGACTCGACCACTTGTAGGTTGCGGGGATGAACTTGCGGCAGTTGCTGTGACCTGGATTGCTGCTATAGCCAACCGGACAAACCCAGTTGTTGACAGGCTCGTTCACTTTGTCTGTCCAAATGCTGTGGTTACTGTCTTTGCGACAAGGTTTTGGATTGCCACCATGTTCAGAGTAACCTGCAGGGCAAACCCAGTTATCGGTCGGCTGGTTCACTTTGTCCGCGTAGACATAATGTTCGGCCACATCAGGAATCCATTTATAGCCGTATACATCGACGCTGTGACCTCCTGGGCTCAACGGGCCGGAATAGCTGACCTCAGCTTTATGATGGGAGCCGTTGGTGGTCAGGACATCGGTGTCCATGAGAACGCCATCGATGTACAATTCCGCCTTGATTTTGATGTCGTGTTCAGACGCGTAGTAGCTGCCTTCCACATTGGCATTGCCGCAGGCTGCCTCATTAATCTTGAGATCGAGCAGATAGGTACAGGCCAAAACGGTTAGGGTGGCTGCGAACGCCATTATGAGGGCGATCGTTAGGCCGGAAAGAAATCTTTTTTTGAACATAGCCCCTCCTTTAGGGGAACTTACTGAAATTGGATTGGGTTACGGTTCGGCTCTTCTCCTCTTTTTTTACTTGTTTTTCATTCTCCTTTCTCCCTAAACGGGAATAGCTGAACACAAAAAATTTATGTTCATGATTATCCCGTTTAAGAATTTAGAAATTTTCCGTTATGTTAAAGAACGTTTTTCCGATTTACTCCACGCAAAACAAACTGTGGGGCAATCGGATACTTGGATTTTAACAGAACTATCAAATACGTCAACCATGGGTTTGGAAAAAAACATTTTGCCAAAAAAAATACCGGCGAACTTTGTATTAAACCTTTTGAGGGGTTACAAAGCTGCCGGTATAGGTAACGGAAAAATATTATTTACTTGATCCAGCTCAGAATCTTCTCATAGATCTTCTGGAGGCTGTTCCCGTCCTCGCGGATGAGAGGCAGGCGACCGCCGTCGCGGCCATATGGCAAAATGCCGATCAGGTTTGGATCGCAGGCCCACGTTCCCTGAGTATCACTGGGAGACATCTGGGTAACCGGTCCCTCGCAGAGCTCTTTCAGATCAGCCGGAATGGCCGTGAGCTTGAAAACGCGCATGATGTTTTCTTTAGAAGCGAACGCTTCGGTAGAAACGAGGATGCCATACCCGTTCTTGAGTTCCGTACTCGTGTATAAGAGAACGTGCGGCACGGAATAGCCGTGGAAGGCAACTGCGCAGTAATCCGCTTTGTGGATTATTGGGGGCGTTGGATAGCCGGGTCCGTCAAACAGAAATGACGCCTCAGTGTGATCTCCCCAAGGGTTAAAGGCGTTGCCGAACTCCACTCCGCCGTAATACACTGTCGTCCACCAGTGATAGCAGTTTGCGCCGTATTCAAATGTCCACTCAGGTTCTGACGGAGGAGGCACTTCAGTACAGATTCCATCCTGATTGGGGTCTTCATACCCCTGGGGGATGGTCTCCTGATTTCCCTCGATATTTGGGCAAACATCGACCGGAGGCGGATACTGACACGACCCGTCGTCGACAGTGGCATCAGGATTGTAGTTTGTGGCCGCAGGGTCCATGCAACCGTAGACCGGCTCGGTGGTTTCCCGAACCTCACGAGTGCCCGGTTCGTCCCTGAACTCGGCGCTACAGATAGTTTGGTCATACGCGTCCACAATGTAGTGGTACTGAGGCCGAGAAGTGACCTGCACTCCTATACGAGTGGATGTGCCGTCGCCATTGTCCACCCAAGGTCCCCACATAGGGCCGCCAACATCTACTGCGGGGCCGC
Organism: Patescibacteria group bacterium; assembly: GCA_041480845.1. GTDB lineage: Bacteria > Patescibacteriota > Microgenomatia > UBA8517 > UBA8517 > LCIL01. The sequence goes on from JBGPAU010000004.1 coordinate 49,143, forward strand.
TATACGCCCAGCCCTGGTCTGAGGTTTCGTCGCACGTCTCGTAGTAGGTGCAGGACCCGTCGTCGACAGTTGCCGAGGGATTGTAGTTCGTTGCCGCCTCATCGGTGCATCCAGGGACTGGCGGAGGCGGCGGGGTCTCGATGCAGGCAGCCACATGGAAGCTAAACGGCGTTTGGGCATACACGTCCCATTTATCGACCGCAGGCGAGTCAATGACCCACGCGTGATCAACAGTAGACAACAGGTCGTGGTTGTACCACCAGCTTGCACTATGATCGTGCAGTTGGCTGTGTGTTAACCAGCCTGTGAAAGTGTCCTGTTGCCCATGGGTTAGGCCATTCCAGTTGGTGAGATGGCATTTATCGTTGCCGTTGTCCTGGTGATAGTAGAACTGCGAAACGTCCCTGTTTCCATTAATATCTGCATGGACGCTGCAATGCCCGACTTCGGGAGTAACGACGTGTTTCTCAAGCACGACGACTCCGCTATAGTCACCCGGAGCATAGACATGATTGATATCGAACGAGACGTTATGAGCGCTTCCGGTGAACTCGGTTATACCCCAAACGATATTTGGGCCAACCGAAACAGTTCCGCGGTATCCGGCGCCGACGTCCTTGAACGTACCTTGAATCTCGACATTGCGTCCGCCTTCGGTGCAGGTCTGGCTGACCGCTGCCGTAACGGGCGATATCGAGCAAGCCAGCACAATGGTTGCTACCATCAGGCTGGCGGCTACTGCCATAAAGGCAGCGCGTACGAGCTTCTTCTTCATTTTTAGGCTCCTCCTAGAGCCTTTTTAAATAACTTTTTCCGTTATGTTAAAGAGCACATCTCCCCGCAATGGGAAGTGGCGCATTATAAGCTAAAAGACTCAAAAAGTCCAATATTATCGGTTGGTATTTTGGGGATTTTGAGGAGGCGGTTGGCTAGGCCGGTTAGGGAAATGACGGTGTGGGGGGAAATGTCGATATGGAGGACGCCCCGGTTGGGTAGCACCCTGTGCACCCAACGGGACCCCGGGAGGGGTGGGGTAGGCTGGTGTCTGGCTGCCAAAATTTCCCGTTGTTAATTCTTCCTTCGTGCTTATTTTTGTCCATCGCTCGCGAGAAGCTTGAATTACTTTTTCCCTGTTTTCGTTGTTGGAAATTGGGAGTGGAAGTGTAGTTGCCACGAAAGGACGAGTAACCTGACCATCGATGGTCATCTTGGTTGCAACCTGATATTTACCCAAGTTTATCAGGTCCTGAGCAGTGAAAACTTCTGCAAATTCTTTGAAGAGTATATCGGCGTCGCTTGCCCCTACAGCAAAGGTCGTAACTGTTCCGGCGTTACCGAGGATTGCCTGGATAACTTCCGGCGGAATTTGGGCCATGTATTGGTTGGCAAGCATGATGTCAAGCCTGTATTTTCTGGCCTCGGACATGATTTTAATGAAACTCCCTGTGGCAAAGTTCTGGAACTCGTCGACATACAAATAAAAGTCTTTCCTTTGCTCTTCCGGCATTGAAACCCTGTGCATGGCGGCAAGCTGGAACTTGGTGATAAGCATGGCGCCGAGTAGGGCCGCGTTATCTTCTCCAAGACGCCCCTGGGACATATTGGCAATAAGAATTTTGCCGTCGTTCATAACATTGTCAAGTTTGATTGAGCTTTTGGGATGACCTATGACGGTTCTTATAAGGGGCGAGGTTACAAACTGCCCGACTTTATTGAGGATGGGGGAGATGGCTTCCTGCTGGAGCCTGTCCGGCATTTTATCAAACTCGTCCCGCCAGAATTGCTTCATTGTTTCATCCTGAATAGTCTCCTCGATTCTTTGTCTGAAGAGTTTATTGGTTAAAAGGAGGGGAACGTCTTTTAAAGTTGAATTGGGAACTTGGGCCAGGGTGAAGAGAGAATTTCGCAAAATATATTCGAGTCTTGGTCCCCAGGAAAAACCAAAGATTTTATTAAAAATGGAAACAATTCCGGAAACAACCAGCTCCGCTTCTTCTTTATTGGTTACCTCCAAGGGGTTAATGGAAATGGGGTAATTCGTATCGGCGGGGTTAAAATAAATGACGTCGTTGATTCTTCTTTTGGGAATGTAGTTCAGAATGATTTCGGAAA
>JBGPAU010000005.1:0-43239 GCA_041480845.1 Patescibacteria group bacterium
AAAAATCCCGCGAATTGCGGGACGAGTCGCTATTCTAACCCATGAAAGATACCAAAGTCAAGTTTTGGAGGCCACGACCAGAATCGAACTGGTGCAATAGCTGTTTTGCAGACAGCCGTGTTTCCACTTCACCACGTGGCCAGACGCTTGTATTTTAACACATTCCTTTGATACACTCGGACAGAAATGAAGGTTTTCAAAATAGTAATTATTTCGCTGGTGGCGTTAACCGCCTTAATTACGGCGACCTTCTTTTTGATAGGGTACTTCAGAGAAAAGCCGGGAGGCGTCCTCATAAATACAAGCCCTGTTTCCGACGTTTATATTAACGGGAGCCTGGTGGGTAAAACTCCTTATACAGGTACGTATAAGGCGGGAGAAATAACAATTAAATTGGTTCCGGGTTCTCCCAGCCGGGATTTGATTGCTTATGAAACGAAAATAACGCTTATTCCCGGCATAGAAACCATTGTAAGAAGAGAATTTGGCAAGAGTGAGGATGAATCTTCGGGAGACGTCATCTCTTTTGATAAGATAGGTGGCCGGGAAACCGGCCTTATTGTTATATCGACACCGGAAAACGCTCAGGTTTCTGTCGATGGCTTGCCTCAGGGTTTTGCGCCGTACAAAACTTCAGGGATTTCGCCTGCGCGGCATCAAATTACAGTTAAAGCTCCGGGGTATACCGATAGAGTGATGACTGTAAATACCCAAATCGGCTTTCGTCTTTCTTTATACGCAAAACTTGCCAAAGTCATTACGCCGCAGCCCACCAGTGCTCCGGCTCCGGTTGAAAGAACTTATATTGAGATACTTTCTACCCCTACAGGGTTTTTAAGGGTCAGGTCCGGCCCCGGCGCCACGGGTAGCGAAATTGCCCAAGTTAAACCGGGGGATCAATATTTGTTTCTTGATGAAGACGTGGCGACGGGATGGGTAAAAATTCAATATGAAGCCCCGGCTGCGGGACTACCTAACGGAATTGAGGGTTGGGTATCCGGGCAATACATCAAAAAGATCACCAAGTAATTTTAAATTCCGGGGACGGAAACCCCGCTATAGAGGACCCAGTAAATAAAGAGAAGCCAAAGCCCAACCGCAATTATGAGAGATCTGTCGGTCAAAAGGAGCCTTTCCGGCGTCTCGCTTTTGCCTTCGAAAATCAAAAACTCGTACCTCATTATCCCAAAAATTGTAATGGGGATTGTTAACATTAAAAGTTTACCGATTGTAGTGGTTCTTGATAGCTCCGCCAAAACCAGCCAAAAAGGAAGGGACGCCTTGGGACCTTCAAAAAAGGTGAAAAGCGCCCAGCTCATCCAAGAAGCATTGCCGAACATGGTAACGTATGAAGTAAGAAGTTCTTTTTTGTAAGTTACTAAACTTTTTCTGGTTCCGTAGCCTAAGTCCTCGGCAATATTAAGCTCCGCTCTTCTTTTACCCGATGCCAGAAACAAGGCGGCTGAAATTACGCAGAGCAAAAACCAAACGGAAAGGTGGGCATCGATGGCGAAAGCGCCAGCATAAACTCTCAAAACAAATCCGGTAGCAATTATTACGATATCAACAATGGCCACATTTTTAAGAACAAGACTGTAGAGGATCTGCATAACAAGATATATAACAACAGTTGTCAGAAATAATGAATGGAAACCCATGGTACTTGCCAGGAATATTGAGGTACCGGCCAGGAAAGTCGCTTCCATGAGGGCAACAGAAACCGGCAAAGCTCCCGAAGCAACCGGCCTAAATTTTTTAACAGGATGAAGTTTGTCGGCTCTAATATCCAAAACATCGTTAATTAAATATGTTGCCGATGTAATTAGACAAAAAATTATAAAAGCCCAGACGGCCCTTGTGAGTTGTCCTTTTGCAAAAAGTTCCCCCGTAAGAAAAATGGCGGCAAAAATAGAAAGATTTTTTATCCAATGCACCGGCCGCATGGCCTTGAAGGCACCGACGACTAAAGAGTCCTTTGTTTTTCCGGCCGTCTCGGCCTGTGGGTTAGCCATATAATAAGTCCTCCAGTTCCAAGGGCTACACCGACCATTGTATAGAGCTTTGTGGCAGTATTCAAATTAAGTGCCAAAAACCCCAGAACCGCCGTAATTCCCCAATAAAAATAGGCCACCTGCCTTTTGGTTAGCCCGGCATCGAGGAGTTTGTGATGGAGATGTCCTCTGTCTCCCCAAACGGGGGACCTGCCGCTTGCAATTCTTCTTATGATGGTATATCCCGTATCAATAAGCGGAATTCCAAGAACAACCATAAGTGCCCCAACTTTTGTTGTCGAAAGAATAGAAAGAACTGCAAGAAGATACCCCGCCATTGTACTTCCCCCATAACCCGGCATAATTTTTTGAGGAAATATGTGCCACGGTAGAAATCCCAAATATGCGCCTGCCGTGATTGCGGCCAGAATTATTACCGGCCATTGGGTAATATCAGCGGAGAATCTCAAAGAAAGGAAGGCGATGGTCAGGGCCGCAATAACGGTTACACCACTAAGTTGCCCGTCAACCCCCTTGGCCCCCATATTTACCATGTTCATCAGAAATGTTATCCAAAGGAGCGCAAAGATATCCGAAAGTATCCAGATGCTGTGCGTGCTTCCAAATAGTGTAAAGCTTATTTGGGGCTGGCTAAGATTAATTATTCCCCCCAATGGATTGGAAATAAAGGAAATTCCAATTCCGGCTGCAATTGGGGCGGCGGCAGCCAGAAACCCCAAGGCCAGTCTCAGGTAGGGATTAAGATTTAACCTATCATCCAATGTTCCCATTACAACCAGAATTCCCGCCCCGATCAGAATACCAATGGCATGTTTATCTATTGGTAGAAATATCAGGCTACTGACCAGAAGCGCCAGAAAAATGGGAATTCCGCCACCCCTCGGAACCGGGTATGTATGAATAACTTTCGGATGCTTGTTGCGCCTTGGGTCATCAATAATTCCAAGTTTGACTGCGAATTTAATTACCAGAGGTGTTGTAAGAAAAGCTACAACCGCCGCAACCAACCAGGGCAGAAGAAATAGATTTCGCAAGTTATTCATATAGCCGGATTCAAATAAAACCCACCAGTAAAATAATTTTTGTTACCGTAATGGCCGTTAATACGGATATGACAATGGTAGAAACGGCTAAAAGTTTTTTTAGAAAATCGTCTTTAGTCCAAAGGCTAAGAAATAAATTCAACACAGTTATTAGAAAAGATGTCCCGGGGGCGATAAGAAGGCCGAGTGAATTTGTAAGCTGTGCTTCGCCAACAGGACGCCCGTAAAATAGGGGGGCAAGCGGCGGCATTAAACCTCTAAGAAGAATCAATGATAAAAAAACTCCGGTATTAACTATTATCGCTGCCAGAAAGTAGTTCCGATATGTTATCTTTTTCCACATACCAAGTCACCCATTGTACGATAATTACTTTACAGGAGCAAAATCGAGCCTTGAATAGATGTTGGCGTTACCGATGGTATTAACCAAGATATATTTTTGTTTGATTAGGAGTTTCAATTCGGAGTACGGGTAATTATTAGTTAATATAATAAATTTGGGAGGCGCGGCGGCAATATTTTTGGCTTCTTGGGCTTTGGAGGAATAATCCAATATATGGTAATCGACAACATATTTTATCGGAGGAAGACGTTTGGAAAGTGCGTAGACAGCAGCGGAATCGGGTCCCCACATAAACACGCGGTCACTGGTTTTACTTGATGTTGCCAAAAATTGGGCGATCTCGTAATTTCTGTTTGTCGTTCCCGAAAACCCGCTGAAATATTCGGCTTTGGTTTCCCGGTGGACTACGAAGTTAATAAAACGCAAATAGTAACTTCCTGTCGGATAGAGCCAAAATTTATAATAAACCGGAACAAAAAATGCCAAGGCAAGTGGAATTACAGTGAGAGATTGCTCCAAACTTTTTTCGGTAAAGAAAGTGGCAAGAAGAAGGGAAATCGGTGCAATTGCCTGAATAATGTAGTGCGGATATGGCCGCTCTGAAAGGGTAATGGCAAAAAACGCGAAAAGCGTCCAAAGCGAGAACAAAATAAATTTATTTGAAAGTTTTTTTCGGAAGATAAAAAGAATGGAAGACCCGATAAGTACAATAAGTCCCCGGATAAGAAGCGGGGCGTTCCTGATAACAAATGATTTTTGGACATCCCCGGGCCTAAAACTGCTCAAATACCCGACGTTTTGCATAAAAGCGGCCCTAATGTATTCGGGGAGGGCTCCTTTGAAAAAGTACCAGACAAATGTGATAAGAAGCGGGGTGGCAAAACCAGCCATAAGGATAAAAGTATTTTTGAGTATTTGTTTCCAGTTGCCAAGGCCCGTAGTTATCAGCCAGTAAAAAACTACAACTGGGGCATCAAATGCGGCGGGAATTTTGAAAAGTGTTCCCAAGCCAAAAAGAACACCAGCCAAGAAAATTCCCTTCGACTTAACATTCTTTTTAAGAAGCATAAGGAGCGCCAGAATAGTAAAAACGACCATAAATAGTTCGGAGTTGATGGTAAGCCCCTCAAGAAGCGGGAGAGTGGTCAGAAGCCCGAAAAGAATAGTTGCGAGTTTTTGCGCCTTTTGGTTTTTCTCGAAAAAGAACCCTGCGAGTTTGTAAAATATTACAATCGTGACGAGATTCCAAAAAGCCAAAATGATTTTAAACCAGAAGAGATTCCCCGCGACAGCCGCGGTTAAATATAAAAGCGGGGGTTTATTGTCGTGGATATTTTTATAAAGAGTCAGACCTTGGCGTACGCCTTGACCCAAAGTCATATAGACCATCTCGTCCCCGTAGTAATAAGGTTCAAAGAAAGAGGGGATTCTAAGAATGAAGATAAGCGCCAAAATTCCGACAAGCCAATTTGGAAGAGAAGGTATGTGAAGTTTGTCGGAGAGGATATGAATTTTATGCCAAACTGATTTCATATTGAAATCAGTTTAATGTATAATTTGCCCATGAGCAAGTTAAAATGCTCAATAAATTGCCGAAGGCCTCAAAACGAGACCAAAGGCGAGTTTTGAAATAATTTCTATATGCAAAGCGTATTGGTTACGGGAGGAGCCGGGTTCATAGGTTCACACCTTTGCGACTTTTTGGTTGAGAAAGGCTACAAAGTTATATGTCTTGATAACCTCTTAACCGGCTCAAAGAAAAATATAGAGCATCTTTTGGGCAACTCTAGTTTTGAGTTTATCGAAGCCGATGTGACAAAACCCATTAGTTCTTCGTTATTAGATATTAGTTACATATTTCACCTTGCTTCTCCCGCCTCACCCATTGATTATCAAAATTACCCGGAAGAAACACTTTTGACCAATTCTATGGGAACATTGAGTATGTTAGAATTGGTCAAAAAGACGGGGGCCAACGTTCTGATTGCCTCAACATCAGAAATATATGGAGATCCCATCAAGCACCCTCAAAAAGAGACATATTGGGGAAACACCAACTCTTTTGGCCCGCGTTCATGCTACGACGAAAGCAAAAGATATGCAGAGGCGGCTACTTACGTTTATATAAAGAAACATGCAGTTGATGCAAGGATTGTGAGGATTTTTAATACCTACGGGCCACGGATGCAAAAGGACGACGGCAGGGTAGTAAGTAATTTTATTAATCAATGTTTAGAAAATGCGCCCATTACAATCTATGGTGACGGAAGCCAAACCCGTTCCTTTTGCTATGTAAGCGACATGGTGGAAGGGATATTAAAAGCAATGTTTTCCGATAAAACGAGAGGAGAAGTTTTTAATCTGGGTAACCCCTCAGAATTTACGGTGCTGGAACTGGCCGAAAAAGTTAAAAAATTAACGGGAGCAAAATCGGAAATCGTTTATAAACAGCTTCCTCCGGATGATCCCAAACAAAGGTGTCCCGATATAACCAAAGCCAAAAAGATTTTAAGTTGGGAACCAAAAGTAGGTTTAGACGAAGGCCTTCAAAAAACAATTGAGTATTACAGAAGTCTTTAAAGTTTTTTCATCCAAACGAAATTAAGATCCCCGAAACGTTTTTCCCCAGAGGCCTTAAATCCATTAATCTTTACTTCCCCCGCATTTTTATTTGTAATGACCCCTAGGCGCCTAACGTCTTTGGGGAGTGTTGAAATAATATCGCCTTTTTCCATTAGAGCCGTGCCAACAAAGAATGGCAGCTCTGATCCAGCGGGATTGTAAATTGGAGCCGGGATTCCGTAATACTTTGATTCCCAAAGCTTGTGATTGCCCGCATCCTCGTTAACAAGGAAATCACCCCCTACTTCCGTTTGTTTTACATAAGCGGCAAGATCTCTAAAAGGAATTTTCACCGGATTTACAAAGTAATGCCAATCAATAATGGCAAAAAGAGCCATTACAAGAAGAAGCAAATAATTAATATATTTTCTTTTGTCGGATGCCAAAATTAGCATTCCGGCTGGGATTGTATAAAGAAGGTAGCGGTTGTAAAAAATTGGTGTGAATTTTTGGGAGATGGTCCAGGTTAAAATTATGGGTAGTGTAAACCAGGAGACAAAAAAAAGTGATTTTTTAACATCTTTAGTCCAGACACGGAGAGCCAGAGCGACCAGTACCAAACCCCGTGCGTAAACTGCGAGTGAATGTTTTATTCCTGTACCCAAGTAATCAGAAAATAAATTTCCGAGATCGGAAATTGTTGGACGTCCCAGCCAAAATCCGCCTCCGACCATTTTTGCCTGGTTATAAAGAGGTACGAGCCACGGGATATAGCCAATGCCAATAGCGATGAATGATTTAAACATTCCTCCTGATGCTTTTTTGTCCCCGAAGAAAAATTCAAAGAGAAACCACAACCCTTGAACGAAAATTGCAAAAATCGAAAAGTGATGCGAGTAGAGAGCAAAAAGAGTGGCAATGACGTAGGCAGTCCATTGCTTTTTGATGAAAAAGTACATTGAGGCGGTAACTCCAGCAGCCAAGATGGAATACATTCTTCCCTCAAACGCGTACGTGAAGAAGAAGGGGTTAAGGACGGTCAGTCCGAGTGCGAAGAGTGCTGTTTTTCGGTTCCAGTAGTGCGCCGCAATTTTGTAGGCAAAGAAGGCTGCAATTAAATAAAAAATAAACGAGAGTGAACGGATTATAATTTCGCTACTCCCGAAAAGTCTAAACGCTAACCATTCAAAAAGATTCCAAAGAGGAGGGGAAGTGTCGTGAGAAATTGTTCTAATAAGGTCGGGAATTGACTTCATCGAGAGGATTGCGGAAAAAGCTTCATCTCCCCAAAGGCTTTGGTTAAATACCGTGAGCATTAATTAAATTTAACATGAAGTTGGGGTGCAAGTGAAGTGTTTACACCTTCTCGGTAGCTTTATACTCTAAGTATTTTCCCAACATTAACCTTGTGTGGGCATCAAGGCCCGGGAGGGCTGTGAATAAAAGTCCCGCCAAAGGCATTAAAATAAATTCGAATGGGGTCAGAATTAATCTGAAAAGGGAGAAGTTTTCCGGCCTTTTTGGTTTTTGGATATTGTCAATAATTATCATTATCAATAGGGAAATAAGAGCCATTGTTAAGATTAGAGACGAAAGTTTAGGCACGGTGTAACCAAGAGCGGTCCTGCCAAATGCGGGGTTAAGTAGGGTGGGAAGTGTAAGTCCTACGGTGATAATAAACCAGTTAACAGGCCAGAGGAAATGGGCCCAAATAACCTGAAAAAGGCGCGTGGTTTTATCCCAGAAGGGAATGTTTCTGGCCAGAAAATAGCTTTTAATTATCCAGGGATCATCACTTACACCCCAGGCCCATCTTTGAATTTGTTGGTACTGGTTGACTATCGTTTTCCAAAAGGAAGTGGATTGAGCCGCGTCGGCCATGAGCGGTAAATATATTGGTTCGACTTCAATTCCTCCGCCGCTTTTGTAGAAAGATTTGAAAAATATACCCCAATCCTCAGGAATTTTATCGGCATCCCAATATCCGACCGCGTCCAGGAGTTTAAAAGAAAGGGAATAATTTTGCGCGTTAATAAGGCGGTCACGGCGTGAAAGTTGGGACAAATTGTAAATACTCATTAGAGTATTTGGAACGCGGGTTAAAGCAGGAATTTCCCAAATGTTGTTATAGAACATTACCGAAGGCTGCCAAAAAGTTTTATAGCGGTTCGGGTTATCCAAAAACTTGTAGGTCAGACAGGCAAAGTGCTTGGGGTGGAATTTATGGTCGGCGTCGCATGAGGAAACCGTAAAATAATCGAGTTCAAGTTTATTCGGATCAATGTAATTTTCTTTAACCCAGATAGCGGCAAATCTTTCATTTGAAGCCTTACCGGAAACCTCTCCCATTTCAAGTTCATGCACGGTCATAAACATATGCCTGAAAACGCTTCCGTATTTGGCCTTTAACGCCTCCCATTTGGCGTTTCTCTCCTGAACCGTTTCTTTTCCTTCCATGGCCAGTACCGGAATAATTTGTTTTGTCGGGAATTCTTGGGCGGCGAGGGAGTCAAGCGTTCTTTCAAGAATATGAATGGGTTCTTTATAGGTCGGAATAATTACCACATGACGGACTTTCTCCCAATCGGGGAAACCTTTGACATCTCCCATCCAATCATAAATTTTGGCAGCCTGTATGCGTGTATGGGAAATAATTGAGGAAACGGCGATTTGGAGTGATTGGTAAAACCAGTAAATATTGAAAAAAAGTATAAAGTAGGCCACAAATACCGGAAAAACAAAAATTCCCCAGTAGGGAAGAAGAATCAGGTTCCAGGAAACAAGACCGGGCAGAATTTCCAGTGCCCGTAGAATTCTTTTCTCGTGTTTTATTATAAAATTGCGCATGATAATTCACTTCAATGAATTAATTCATTGAAGTCTTGGGAAGAGGGGGCTCCCTGATACAATTTTTGGTCCTTTAAACTGTTTTTCGATTTCATCGGCAGTTTTGGGAAGGAATGACCTAAGATTGTAACTAATCTTTCGAATTTCTGAGACAAAAGGTCCAAGGATTTTAAATAACTCATCTCCTTCTCTATTCCACGGCTCTTTTTTGCTGATTTCATCGTTCAGGATCGAAACCTCTGTCCAGATTACGGATAGTGCCAAATCGAATCTGTATTTTCCTAGCTGTTCTGAAACTCTGTCATAAATCTTTGTGGTACTTATTGGAAAATCGCGACCGGAATTTTCGCAAAGCTTAGCGACCCTGGAGACAAGGTTTCCAAGCCCGTTAGCTAGTTCTCCGTTATATGTTTCTTCAAACTGCTTAGAAGTAAAATCCGAATCGTCGTAAGGGTTAATTTTTGCCAAGAGGTAGTAGCGTAGAGCGTCCGTTCCATATTTTTCGGCGACCTCAATCGGGTTAATTGTATTTCCCAGACTTTTACTTATCTTTTGGCCGTTAACTGTTATAAATCCGTGGATAAAAACCTGTTTGGAAAAAGATAGTCCAGCCGAAGCAAGCATTGCCTGCCAAATGGCAGTTTGCTGACGCAAATTATCTTTTCCGGCAACCTGGACCCCCGGCCAGAAATTTTCGTAATTTTTAACATCTTCCGGCCAGCCGAGGGTGGAAATGTAGTTGATGAGAGCATCAAACCAAACATACATTACCTGATCAGGATCTCCCGGAACGGGAATTCCCCAGGGCATCTTGCTTTTAAGACGGGAAATACTGAAATCTTGCAAGCCTTCTAAAACAAAAGCTTTAATTTCGTTGAATTTGCCGGCCGGGATCACGAAATCGGGGTTCTTGGTATAAAAATCCAAAAGAGGCTTTTGGTATTTAGAGAACTTAAAGAAATAATTTTCCTCCTCGATAATTTCTAACTCCGTGTTAGGGTGAAGGGGGCAACGGCCATCGACGAGTTCTGAATCGGTTTTTTCAAGTTCGCAGCCTACGCAGTACTTGGTTTTATACGACTTTTTATAAATATTGCCGTTTTTGTCGCAAAGTTTCCAAAATTCCTGGGCCGCCTCTATGTGTTTTGGATCCGTGGTTCTGATGAAGTTGGTGTAACTTAGGTTTAAGGCCTTTTTGAGGGCGTCGAATTTGGCGGCATATTCGTCGCAGTATTTCTGGGGGTCTTTTTTCTCCTCAAGCGCCTTTTGGTATATTTTTTGGCCATGCTCATCCGTTCCGAAGTTAAAAACAACTTCTTCTTTCAAAATTTCCTTATGGAAGCGGGCGATGGCATCTGCTTGCACGATCTCAAGTGCAAAGCCAATGTGTGGCTCCGCATTCACATAAGGAAGGGTTGTGGTGATGTAAAATTTCTTGTCCATGCTTGTATTTTACCTTTTCTTGAACCAAAAAACCTCTGGAGTTAAGTTTCGGGAATGCCTTGGAGTTGTTCCAGTCTGTACTCTTTTATTTTTTTGATGTGTTTCTCTCCATACGAAACGTTTTTGGGCGATGCCGCCAAAATCTTGCGAGCCAATTCTATCATTTCATCAACGGTACCCGTATCTTCAGGGACGCTCGTATATTTCCCATCCTCCCCAACATATTTTTCTTCGAGAAGAGCCCCCTGTCTTTCCAGGCGTATGAGCTGTACACAAACCAATCTTTCCGACATGCTGGTATTCTAGATAAAAAGTAGCAGAAAGGCAAATTCAGGGCTTTTTCCCAAATTTTTTAATTCTTTCCGCCCAGATGTCAGCCCACTCTTCGGCCTCGATTTTTTTAAGGGCGAGCTTAATTCCTTCTTTTTTGAGAGATTTTTCGGCATCTGCTATTTCTTTAGGGGTTGCCAAAAGATTTCTTGTAATATTTTCAATGTCGCGGCCTTTTTTCAACCAATAGGCGATAGCAAGCCTTTTTATATATTTTTCAAACTCGGCCTCGTCAAAGAAATCGGTCAGAAACTTTTCGATTTCCTTTTTATCCTTTAGATCATCCACCATCTGAACAAAAGTCCGAAGCAATTGCCGTTTAAGTGAGGGATTCATTTAACAGTGAAATATAGCTCGATGCAGAGGGCGATTGCAACTATCAGAATGAGGTTAAGAATATTTCCGACGCCAAAGTACATAAGGGTAAGAAAAAAAGTTATGGCAATTGTGGCAACGATTCCGCGCCGACTATTGGCAAATATTAATGAGAAAGTAAAAAGGAGGCAGAAGAATATTAGGATAAAAAAGAAGAAAATCGCCCCAAAAGAACCCGGATCGATAAAATAGACGAGACCCCCGAGGACGGACCAGAGAAAAACAGTGATAAGAAGAGTAGGCAAAAAGTTTTTCCTTTTTAATGCCTGTTGTTTATGTGAGTTCTTTCTTTTACGCATATGATAAGCTGTCTTGGCCATTTAATTTCTTAAATGGTAGAATACCTTTGAACATGGATCCGATTGTTATTCTAATTATAGTATTAGCGGCCCTCGTAATTGTAGCCGTTTTTATAAACAAAAAATTAACCGACCTTAAAGAGTCGCAAAAGCCTTCCGAGGAACTACTCGAAATAATTAAAACTCTACAAAGCGGATCTAGGGAGGACAGACGTGATCTTCTCTCCTCTTTGCAAAAGAATACACAGGCGGTTAACGACCGGTTGGATAATGCGGCGCGTGTAATTTCTGCTGTTCAAAGAAATCTTGGGGAAATGAGTGAAATTGGAAAAGGTATCAGGACCCTTCAGGATTTTTTGCAGTCGCCAAAACTCCGGGGAGGACTTGGGGAGGAAGTTTTAAAAGAAATGATTGGGCAAACTTTTCCCAAAAATGCTTTTCATTTGCAGTATCCGTTCAAAAGCGGGGTGAAGGTTGACGCGGTCCTGAAAACCGATGCGGGGCTACTTTGCATAGATTCCAAGTTTCCCATGGAAAACTTTAATGTAATGGTGAAAGGGGAGACGGAGGCAGAAAGGAATATTGGTAAAAAACAACTGATTCAGGATGTTAAAAAACACATAGAGGATATTAGTAAAAAATATATCTTACCGGAGGAGGGGACAATGGATTTTGCCCTGATGTATATTCCTTCGGAAGCCGTTTACTACGAAATAGTAAATATTCCCGAACTTTCAACTCTGGCGAGACGGATGAGGGTATATCCGGTTTCCCCAAATACTTTATACGCCCATTTGCAGGTACTTCTCCTGTCTTTTGAAGGGAAAGATTTGGAATTAAAATCAAAAGAGGTCTTTAGAATTTTGCGGGCTATTCAAAAAGATTACAGTAAGGTTGATGAAAATTTGAGCACGTTACAAAAGCATTTGAACAACGCCTACAACATGATGAGTAGTGTTTTCTCGTCATTTACTCAGTTGGGTCAAAAAATCAGCTCAACACAAAATTTGGGCGGAGAAAAAAAGAAAGAGCTGGAAGATGGATAAAACTTCAAATCTAAAGCTAAACAAGGAGCAGCTGGATGCAATTAAGTTCGGTAACGGGCCGCTTCTTATTATTGCCGGGGCGGGAACAGGGAAGACTACCGTAATAACCGAAAGGATTAAATATTTGATTCTTTCCAAAAAAGTAAAACCGTCAGAGATTTTGGCTCTAACTTTTACGGAAAAAGCTGCAAGAGAGATGGAAGAAAGGGTTGATGTTGCCATGCCGCTTGGATTTACGCAAATGTGGATTATGACATTCCACTCTTTTTGTGATCGGATTTTACGACGTGAGGCACTCCACATCGGACTTGACCCGCGTTATAAATTAGTGACCGAGGCGGAGGGGGTTCAACTTTTGAGGAATAATATTTTTAAATTGGAATTAAATTATTTCCGTCCTCTGGGAAACCCGACAAAGTTTTTGAGCGGAATGCTGCAGCACTTTAGTCGGTTACAAGATGAAGATGTAAGCCCACAGGACTATCAAAAATGGGTAAAAGATCAAATGTCCTCCTACGCCAAGGCTTCGGAGGATAAAAAGTTGGAACTTGATAAATGGAGCGAGTTATCGAAAGCTTATCGTGATTACGATGAGTTGAAGGTTAAAAATGCACTTTTAGATTTTGGCGACCTGATAGTCAAAACCCTAAAACTTTTTAGAAGCCGACCCAATATCTTAAAAGAATACCAAAAACAGTTTAAAAACATTCTTGTAGATGAGTTTCAGGACACAAACTACGCACAGAACGAATTAACAAAACTCCTTGCCGGGAGTGAAAAGAATATTACCGTGGTGGGGGATGACGACCAATCAATTTACAGATTTAGAGGAGCAGCTGTTAGTAACATCATTCAGTTCAGAAAAAATTTTCCCAAAACCAAAGTGGTAGTTTTGACGAAAAACTACAGAAGCACTCAAGAAATTTTGGATAGAAGCTACGATCTCGTTCAATTTAATAATCCGGACAGGTTGGAAGTTGTGGAAAAAGTTGATAAAAAGTTGAAGTCGCAAATTGCTAAAGATGGCGCTGAAATAGGTTTTATCCATTCCGACAGAGTTGAAAACGAGTCCGACGAAATAGCGAAAACTATAAAGAAAATAATGGAGGACCTTCCTTCGCGTGAAGCTTCGGAAGGGCGAGGCAAATATTCGTATAAAGATTTCGCAATCCTTGTTCGGGCGAATAATCACTCGGAGCCGATTATGCGTGCACTTTCCCGTCACGGTATTCCTTATCAGTTTTTGGGTCCCGGTAGGCTTTTCAAACAACCTGAAATAGTTGATTTAATTTCATATCTCAAAGTTCTTTACAATTTCACTGACTCTGTTTCTTTTTATCGTCTTGCCTCAATTGATCACTTTGGAATAACCGGCAGGGAACTTGCTGAACTCGGTAATTATGCCAGAAAAAATAATGTCAGTTTATTTGAATCTGCGGAAAAAATTGGGAGCGAAACGATACAAAAATTACTCGGAATAATCGGAAAACACCTTAATTTAGTCAAAAAAGAGACAGCTGGACAGCTCTTGTATTATTTCCTGGAAGAAACGGGTTTGCTTCAAAAACTTTTGTCTCCGGAGTCGGTAGAAGCGGAAAATAAAGCCAAAAATATATCAAAATTTTTCGATAAATTGAAGACCTATGAGGTCGATCATGAAGACGCCACAGTTCCGGCGGTAGTAGACTGGCTTGATCTTTCAATGGAACTCGGCGAATCTCCTCTGGCGACAAACGAAGATTGGACAGAAATTAACGCCGTAAATATTTTAACAGTACATTCCGCTAAGGGACTGGAGTTTCCGGTAGTTTTTATTGTTAACCTCGTTGGGCAAAGATTTCCAACAATGGAACGACGGGAACAAATTCCCATTCCGGATTCTCTCATCAAAGAAATCTTGCCGGTGGGGGATTACCACACGGAAGAAGAACGACGGCTTTTTTACGTTGCAATGACGCGGGCAAAAGAAAAGTTAATTTTAACCGCCGCCGATTATTACGGAGAAGGTAAACGCGAGAAAAAACTTTCACCGTTTATTTTCGAAGCGTTGGGTGATAAGGCGGTATCCAGTGAGAAAACGTTACCCAAGGTTGACCAGTTGTCTTTTCTTGAATACAAACCGACAAAGACGGCAAAGCCAATCGACAAACAACCCTTATACATAGACTATTTGTCTTACTCCCAGATTGAAACATTTTTGACCTGCCCCCTGCATTTTAAACTCAGATATATTTACAATTTACCGACTCCAACCAAAGCTCCATTAAGTTTTGGGTCGTCGGTTCACAAAACGCTTAAAGAATTTTATGATAAGGTTGCGGTCGGGGGGAAACCCACAAAGGAACTAATTTTAAGTTTACTAGACGTTAATTGGGAAAGTGCTGGGTATTCAGGTAAGGGTGAAGAAAAAATTCAATTAGAGAGGGGTAAAAAATATCTCGAGGAGTTTTTGAAAGTTGGATTCGATCCAAAAAACCTCCCCATCGCTTTAGAGAAATCATTTACTTTGCCGTTAATGTCCGATGACAAAGGGCAAAGGCCTCTTAAGATTGGTGGAAAAATTGACAGGGTGGATTTACTAAAAGATGGCCGCATCGAGATTATTGATTATAAGACAGGTGAAAAGCCACCTACACAAGATCAGATGAACAAAGATAAGAATTCGGTTCGCCAGCTAGCATTCTATGCACTTGCGGCAACACAAATCCCAGAAATACCTTTCAATAAAAAACCAGAGGGGGTTTTATTAAGTTTGTATTATCTTGAAAATCAAACGAAGGTATCCACAGTGCTTACCCAAGAAAAATTGGACGCGGCGAAGGATGAAATCTTCAAGGTTCGGGACGAAATAGAAAAGTCCGACTTCAAATGTTCAGGCCATATGTTTTGCCAGATGGGCTGCGAGTTTTCTCTTTTTTGTAAATCAGAAGTTTAACTTTAAATCAAAAATCCCCAAACTTCCTTTTACCGGAATCAGGGGACTTATTGGACGTAAATTTCGGAGAAGCCAGGCCTTGGCTTTGGGGTAAACTTTTATACAGGCTTTCTTTTCGTGCTCTTTTGTCATTGGTTTGATGTTATAAAGTTCGACGATGCAGAGAGCTTTACCGTAGGGTTCAATTTTGGGGTTTTGCGAGGAACAAATAACTAAATCGCCACGATAATTTGTCGACCATCTTCTAGTTTCAATGGTTTTCTTGCCAGAAGCTACAAGATTCGCCCAAGGCTGTTTAAGGGAAATTGCCTTATAAATCATATGGGTAATCGGGATTTGGTATAACAGCCGGGGTAGAGAAGTTCGTATCCGCCAAAAGATTTTTTAAAATGGGAAAAGCCTAGCCAGCTTTTATTGGGGAAGCGGGGATCATAAACACCTTCGAAATCAAAAACCTTGCAACCCTGCCTCTTAGCCCATAGTATTCCTTGATGGAGGAGTAAGTACTGGGAGAGGGAAGTGCGGCCTTCATCATTTGTAAATCCATACCAGTAGTATGCAAAGTCGTGTAAAGATCGCGTGAAAAGCACTCCACCTATAATTCTGCCAGACATATTGTGCGACGCAAGGAAAAGGGAGTAACTGCCGGGGAAACTTTTGCGTAAATTCAAAAGTTGTTCGACGGGCGGCACATAACGATTATATTTAACAGAATTTTTCCAAGCATCGCGCCACTTTCTGATTTCATCGGGGGTCGAGTAAGATTTAATCTTCAAGGCCTCTCCCCTTTTGATAGCGTATCTTGCATCCTTCTTAAAATGCCTGAAAATATCCTTTTGACCTTGGGTTAGATC
The DNA here is from genome assembly GCA_041480845.1 of Patescibacteria group bacterium. Taxonomy (GTDB): domain Bacteria; phylum Patescibacteriota; class Microgenomatia; order UBA8517; family UBA8517; genus LCIL01. The sequence goes on from JBGPAU010000005.1 coordinate 16,090, forward strand.
AATTTGGAGTGTTTTTGAGGGTAAATAAGGCTTCTTTGATAATTTGAAACCTTGTAGTAGCATTGGATTATGACTATCGGTGGAGCCGATGACGGAGGTTAATTTAGGCTCGAGAATAACCTGAAAAACGCGGTATTTTCGGCACAATTTGTTGATTATATCGTAGTTGATTTCTTCAGGCCTTTGAACTTTTAGAATTGATCCCACAAGCGGGAACTTCTTAATGAAGTAGTTTATTTCCCCGATTCTTTCAACTGTCCAACCAAGCCTTTTTAGATAGTTGGCGAAGTGCTGTGACTGTCTTATATCAATCATTTGACTATGATATATCGATATATCATATACGTGGCGATTAAAACCTGTGTTTCGACAACCCGAATCGAGCGGAGACCTTAAGGACCGGCCAACGGATCCACTCGGCAAGTTTATAAATTGCATAAAGAGGCTTGTTTATCACAAGGTCCCAGGTTCCCAGAAATTCAATTACTTTGGGGTTGTAACCTTCTTTGAATTTAGTAAATCCCTTACCCTCTTCCCTCCCCCAGAGATCAAATGTGGTTAAACCTAATTTCTTGCCGAATTTTATTGCCTCCCACATTATCAAGTTATTGGCCATAACTTCTTTGTGTTTTTCGGTAGAAGCTCCGTACGGATAATACAAAAAGTTGCGCCACTCAAAAAGTATCCAGGTGGTTATAATTTCGCCTTGATAAGTTGCAGTAAGAAGATGCGCGATGGGTTTTTCATTGTGTGGGCGTAGACATTCCCACATCAATCTGTGGTAATGCTCGCTATGAGCGTAAAAACCCTGCCGACTAACCGTTTCGCGGGTAAGGTCCAGATATTTTTCGAAAGCTTTATCTGAATTGTCTTCTTTGACTGTTACACCCTTCTTTTCGGCGAGTCTGATGTTGTAGCGTGTTTTACTCGAAAAACTTTTCATTAACTCTTCCTCGCTTGGGGTTAAATCAATCCAAAAAGTTGTCGGGGTAAAAAGAGTCTTGCCGGGAACGGCACCAGCCGACTCAACTAATTTAACTAATTGGTCGGATTTTTTAACATTTGGCTCTAATTTTATAAAGACTAAATTTTTCTCAGCTCTAAGTTTTTTAAGGTCAGCCAACATTTCTTTAGTCGGCATATTTCCCTTGATGAACATTCCGATTTTGTAGTTTGTGAAGGGCAATTTATGGAGAGTCAGAATTCCATATTTTGTTTCAAGAACTTCATTTCCCCACTCCCGCCTAAACTCCGCCCAAGCTGAAGTTTGCAAAGGATGTGTGGCGATTTTATCCAAATTATTCTCCATCTCGCTATTTTATATTATCTGCCCCAAATTCTTTTAACATTTGGGGAAGACTTGGTAATAAATTTGATTCACGAGCCTTCTCGATAATTCCATACTGTTTAGAATATTCTTCACTTGTCTTATCAACTGTCTGACCTGTTCCCAATCGGTTGCTGATGGTTTTATCAATAAGTGCTTTTACTATCGCCGATCTGTCCTTGAATTCACTGGTATCGTTTTCTACCCAGACATTTTTGTCCATCCAGGCAATTCTTATCATATCCCAGAAAACTCCTGCATCCGGACGTTTAGAAATTTTCTCCAAGATTTCCTTTCTCCATAACATTATTTGGCTTCCTGCTATTTCCTGATCGGGAGAGGTGTAATTAAACAAAGTAGTTATTGGGCGCAATTTGTCCCAATTTCCGGATCCCTCGAGAAGGAAATCCACGTCTTTTTTTTGCTTATATGAATTAACAACATTGCTTTCAGCTCTGTATGCTTCGTCCAATGTGGCTGATGTAAATTTGGGGCCGTTTGTTACAAGCTCCCGCATATCCTGGACATTGCAGGCCAATTTTATTAAACCGTTTTCAAGGCCGGAGATCTCTTTTCCAGGAAAAGCCGCTGGCCGGGAATTTCCAAGTTCATAAAATAAGACCGCGTCAGTATCCGACTCTGCGTTGGCAAGCCCTGTTTGCACCGAACCGATGAGACCGATACCCACCTTAACCTCGCTACCCTTAAAAACACCTTTTACCTCTTGGGTTAACTGAGGGACCATTCTTTCAAAATCCGCTCTTCTGGTTTTACCTTCGGGTGTGGCAATAGAGTTCTCACGTACACTGGTTGTTATTTTTTTAAAAATCTCTTGTGTTGGAGGAGCGAATTCACCTGTAGCTTCCATGTTTTTATTTCAGATACTTTTCTATTATATCGTCAAAGGTGCCTTTAATGTCGTCAACGGAGTCTAAATCCAAACTTTCGGCTTTCTTATAATTTTCACTTCCGAGATTTTCGATCAGGCCCTCCGGAATATCAGTTATAAAACGGCTGGGAGGATTACTGATTCTTTCCCCGAAATAAAGGCGGGAGCCGGCATAAGTTAAATAAATAATTTCTTTGGCGCGGGTAATTCCAACGTAAGCAAGACGCCTTTCTTCCTCCAGTTGATTTGTATCCATTAAACTCCTGGAATGGGGAAAAAGTCCTTCCTCCATTCCGACTATAAAAACAATCGGGAATTCAAGGCCTTTGGCGGCGTGGAGGGTCATAAGTGTTACCGCATTTTTTGTTTGATTTCTGGGGCCGGCCTCAACCAAGGCTACATTTTCCAAAAAATCATTGATATTCGGAAATTCCGTGGCAACACTTCTAAGTTCTTTAAGGTTTTCCAATCGGGCCAGGTTTTCCTCGGATTCTTTCTGGAATAAAGATAAATAGTCAGTTACCTGAATGACTTTGTCTAACACATCGAGTGTGGTTAAATCACTGAACGATTGCCCTTCCGAAGCCTTTGGCGAAGGAGGGTTGGAAAAGCTTTTTCTAAACTCTTCTAGTTTTTCAAACCTCCTGAGACCAATTTTTTCAATTCTTTTTCTGGAAACAGAATCTTTGGGGTTAACCAAATATTTAATATACGAGACTACGTCCTTGATCTCTTTACGGTCGTAAAATCTTACGCCGCCAACCAACATATAGGGAATTCCGGCGTGTAAGAAGGCCTCTTCCAGTACCCGGGATTGGGCATTGGTACGATATAGAACTGCAATATCGGAAAATACTCCTGAACGTTTGATTTCATCAACTACAAAATCCGCTTCGTCAAAGCCGTTCCTTGCCGCGTAGAGCTTAATTTTGGCACCGGCTGATTTTTCGGTCCAGAGTTTCAAAATCGGATGAGAGGTGTTTTTGGAAATAACCAGATTAGCAGCGTCAAGAATGTTTTGGGTTGAACGGTAGTTTTGCTCCAAATTAAGTACTTTTATATCGGGGTAATCACAGATCAGATAATTGATATTCCTAAAGTCCGCGCCTCGCCAGGAATATATAGATTGGGAAGCATCCCCTACCGCAGTAATGTTTTTTCGTTTGCCGACAAGAAGTTTGGTTAAGCTATATTGGATTTTATTTGTGTCCTGCCATTCATCAACAAAGATGTGTGTAAGATTTTTTTGCCACTTGGTAAGCACTTCGGGAACCTCTTTGAAAAGTTTAACGGTTTTAATAAGAAGATCGTCAAAATCCAAGGCCCCGATTTCTTTGAGCATTTTTTCATATTTCGGGTAAACCTTGGCAACAACCTCCTGCCATTCACCGCGGACAAAATCTTTGTACTCTTCTGGAGTTAACATCTGGGTTTTTGCTTCACTTATGCCGTTTAATATCGATGCGGGGTTATACTGGTCTACCGATATATCAAAAGACTCGAGAATTTGCTTGACCGCATCTTTTTGATCCTGTTCATCATAAATGATGAAATTTACAGGAATTCCAATATATTTACCATCGATCCTAAGCACCTTGGCACAAAAAGAATGGAAAGTTCCCACCATGGGTGAACTGTTAACTGTTAACTGTTGACTGTTAACGAGATGCAAAACTCGCTTTTTCATCTCGTTTGCTGCTTTATTGGTGAAAGTTAAAAGAAGGGCGTTTTCAGGTTTAATTAAGCCCTGCTCAATAAAATAAGCTACGCGGTGGGTCAAAACTTTGGTTTTTCCGGACCCGGCGCCTGCTAAAACCAAAAGCGGACCCCCCGTATAAGTTACGGCAGCCTTTTGTTCGGGGTTAAGATCGGATAGAATAGACATAATGGAAAAAGAGCAGATCAATTCTAACACTCCGGCCGTGTTGCCCCAACGGCATAATTGGCCTCGACAGTATAAATTGTTGCTTAGGTACGGAATAATTTTAATTGTGGTTTTATTACTCCTTTCTCCATTTTTTGTTGCAGGTGTCATATTTAAACGGGCGGGGGTCGGTGGGTATACGGAAACCGTCAAAAGTTTTCTTTTTTCCAAAGAATCCGGGGTTAAATCCGAAAACGGCAGGGTAAATATATTAATTCTGGGAAAAGGGGGAAAGGAGCATGAAGGGGCGGACCTGACAGATACCATGATTTTTGCTTCGCTTTCTTTAACAAATCACTCAGCGACTTTAGTCTCAATTCCGCGCGATATCTGGATACCGGAAATCAGAGCAAAAATAAATAGTGCTTACTATTGGGGCAATTTACAACCCGAACGGGGTGGAGGCTTAAACTTTGCCAGAGAAGTGGCATCCAAAGTTACGGGACAGACCGTCGATTACGCCTTGGTAATCGATTTTTCCGGGTTCCAGGATATTATCGATACAATCGGAGGGGTTGATGTTTCTGTTGACAGAAGTTTTACAGACACTAAATACCCGATCACTGGAAAGGAAAACGACACGTGCGGGGGTGACATAACGTTCACATGCCGGTACAAAACTATCAGTTTTAGTAAAGGAATAACTCATATGAACGGGGCCACAGCCCTGGAATTTGCCAGATCGCGCGAGGGGGATAATGGAGAAAATACCGATTTTGCAAGGTCGGTAAGACAACAAAAAATAATTTCGGCGGTAGGTAAAAAAGTTCTTTCCTCCGGCACAATAATAAATCCTTTTAAAGATTACAAAATTCTTTTAGCGGTCAAAACATCGGTCGAGACAGACCTTAATCCAACCGCAATCGGAATATTGGCAAGAGTCGTTCTCGGATCAAGAAACAATATTAATTCGCAGGTCTTACCCACGGATCTTTTTATGAACCCCCCTATCACACCCTCTTATGACAATCAGTATGTTCTCATTCCCAAACCGGGGAATGGTAAGTGGGGAGATTTGCAACAATGGTTCAAAAGTCTTCAGTAAACAATTATTTATTTTATTCGGCAGTGATAATCATTTGTGGAATATATTTGTTTTTTCGGCTTACTTTTCCGGATACTATAGAGTTTGGCTACGATCAACCGAGACTTGTGATGACCGCTATCGACTTTGTCAAAGGTGGGAATTTTATTGATTCGCAAAAATTTAGTTTAGAAAGCCCGTGGGGGAATTTATCGTGGGGACCTGCCTTAATTTACATAAATGCGTTTTTTGTTCTTGTCTCTAAAAATCCAATAATAATTTCTTACACCGTAATATTTTTTAATCTGACTTCTATAATTTTAGTGATTTTTATTGGTAAGGAATTCATATCAAAAAAGACGGGAATTTTGTCAGGACTAATACTTGCAGTTCACCCGTGGTGGATAATTTTTTCAAGAATGATCTATCAGCCTTCTATTGTGCCGACTTTGGTTGTTGTTTCAATGTATTGTCTTTTTAAATCTATCCGTAAACCCAATAGTTATTGGGCAGCCTTTTTATATCTTACTTGGGGAGTTTTATTACAAACTTATCTAATAACAGCCTCGTTTGTTGTAACTAGTTTTCTAATTTTGATTTATAAAATTAGATTAAAAATTTTTGGGCTTAAATCGGTTATTCTGGGATTTTTATTAAATTTAGTTATTTTTGTACCATCCATAAAATATTATATCGATAACCCCGAATTATTTAGGCGATTTTTTGAAGCGAAGAACAAATTTATCAGTCCATTTCCTGATGTTTTTAAAAACTTTTTGGAGGTGGTTTCAGGTAGAGGGTTTTATTGGCAGCTTGGATACGGATATAAAGACTTTTTGAATTCTTTTGCAAATTACGAAATTCTATCATCGGTTGTTTTGGTTGCCCTTGTGATATTAATTATATTAGGAATTTTGTTTGGATTTTTGAAGAAGAATTATTATGTGATATCAATCTCATTTTTGCTTTTTTGTCCTCTTTGGGTAATACCTTTTGTAGGTGTTGAGAAAATAGTGCCGCGGTATTTTTTATTTATACTTCCTTTCATGTCAATTCTTTTGTCTTACTGTCTTGAAAATTTATCGATTAAATTTAACAGTAAAATTTTATACATACCCTTTGTATTAGTACTTCTGTTTTGGTCATACTTTTCGTTTAAATATAATAAATTTATCTTGAATTATAAGTACGGGAACGGCTTTCTCAGTAATTATTCCGACGTGCCATATTCTTTTTTAGACAAATCTTTTCGATGGATTCTGGAAGATTCTAAAAACAAAGAATATTCGGAGATTACCGTCAGCAACAACCCTCAAAGCCCTTTCCGCTTTTCATTTAATAGAGCGCAAACGTATTATTGGGAATATTATTTGAATAAAAAACAGGCAGTTTCAGGTTCCGGAAAAGTTGGTCATTATTTAATGTATTTTTCCCCAGCAGTTGGTATCCTTAAAAGTAAAGAATTCGGACCATATGTAGTTTCGGAAGCTAAACTCAAAAACTGACCCAGCCAAATTTATTAATCCAGACAACTCCCCAAAAATTAACCAATACCGATATAAAAAGAAGTGCCCAATGAATCGGTTTTAGTCCCGTTTTGGCAACAGACTTAATTACAAGGAGAAGTAAAAATGGGTAAAAGTCTACCGCAAATCTATAACCGAACTGTGCCCATCCGGTTCCGCCGTGAGAGGCAACAATTGCGAAAATCAAGACGACGGAAAGCCACAATAATTGTGTGAGTCTTTCTTTTAACGGAGAAAATAATGCAAAAATAAATGCTGGCGTAGTAACCCAAATTGCCAAAGCCGACCATGAAGGCTCGATATATGGCGGATGGTTTAAAAATACCGGAAAGGACCAAAAAGCAGCAAGTAAATTATTGGGAATGTAGGCTATATTAGTTACACCTTTGATGAACCACGGTTTATCCAATTCATGAAGGATACCCGGTAAAATAAAATAGGCTTTATCCCAAATTACTCCAAACCGCAAATAGTTATAAACAAAATTAGATAATATGAAGGGCAAACTGCCGAGTCCGAGCAGCAAATAATTTTTGAACCGGTTTTTATCTTTGAGAAGATATATAAAAACCGGAAACGAAATGATTGTATGGATTCTTGAAAGATAAGCCGCACCCAATAAAAGCCCGACAATAAAAGGCCGTTTTTTTGTTAGTGACACATATAGCGCAAAACTTAGAAAAAATGCCGCAGAGACTTGCCCTAGATACCAAGATGATCCGACTGAAGAAAGAAACCAGATTATGTTTCCGAAACCGGTTAAGATTCCGGTCCAAATTAATAATTTTTTGTCGCGCTTAATGGTCCAAGCACTAAGCATTGTCAATGCGACAACCCCCGCACCCAATAAATGTGCAAGATACTGCTGCTGGAAATTTTCTCCGAAAATAAATCGGAAAGGCATGGATAAAATTGCCGGCATAGGAGGGTATACTACGTAAAATCTACCCGGTCCGGAAGGAATGAGCTCGCTAAGCCAACGGGGATTTTCGGTTAAATAGATTTTTCCTTGGAGAAAAGAATCCGAAAGTCGAGTAAAATAGTCAAAAGGGGTTTTCCCTGCCGAGGTAAAAAAATAAACCATGAGCGAAAGGACAAAAAATAAAACCACAAACTTTTTCATACCTAATATTGTATATGTTTTAATCATCGGTCTCATCGTCAGAATTTTTCTTTCTGTTTTTGGAACCCTTCATCTCGATCAGGGGACGTTTATCGCTTGGAGCGTCGATTTGGCTCAAAACGGATTTAAAAATTTTTATAATTCGTGGAGCGACTATCTACCCGGATATCCTTACCTCCTTTGGGGTTTGGGAAAAATAAATTCACTAGGACTAATACCTGAACAGTTATTATTTAAACTTCCCGCTATTATTTCGGATCTTTTTACGGGACTCCTTATTTACAAAATTATTGCAAAACCAAAAGGGGAAAAATGGGGAATCGTTGGAGCCGCAATATATCTTTTTAATCCTGCTGTTTTTGCCAATTCGGCTCTTTGGGGGCAGGTCGATTCTTTAACAGCTTTAACCTCAACCCTCTCAATTTATCTGATGCCATTTAGTTTTATTTTGTCGGCTGCCAGTTTGGCGGCAGGAACTTTAATTAAACCCCAAACGGCATTTATTTTTCCTGTCATTTTCTTCATGATGCTTAAGGAAAAATGGAAAATTCAGAAAATATTTGCCTATTTATCCGCCGGTTTAGTTATATTTGTTGGCGGTTTTATTCCCTTTTGGAACCACGCAACTTTGACATCCTTCGTCTTTGAACGCATCGGAATGTCGCTTAATCAGTATTCCTATACTTCCGTTAATGCCTTTAACTTTTGGGGGCTAACCGGATTTTGGAAAGCAGATAATGTCTATTACCAAATTGCGGGTTACGCCTTGGTTTCGCTTTTAACTTTATTTGCGTACATTAAGCTTTGGAAAAACAAAAATGCGCCCTATTATCTTTCAGCTCTTATATTTGCCGCCAGTTTTATTTTCTTTACACGAATGCACGAAAGACACCTGCTTCCGGTTTTTGCTCCGCTTGCGATCATTGCTGTTGAGAATCCGATATTTTTAATTCCCTATTTTGGATTTTCCATAACATATGTTGCCAACCTTTATTATGCCTATGTTTGGATTACGGATAATTTTAGAAAGGTATTTTCGGATTTTGCGCCCAAATTTTTGGAGGTATTAAACGTCGGATTTGTGGTTTTTATATTTTATTCGATTGCCCGGAGTCTTAAGGCGGAATGGGAAAAAATATTGTTAATAATAAAACGACTCGTTGAAAATTGGGAAAAAAGGAAAACCCATGCGGTTCAGGTAAAATTGCCAAGAATTTCCATAAGTCCCCAAAGGGCAAGACTTCTTTTGATTTTGATATTAATGTTTGCTTTTGTAACCAGAACTTTTGATTTATGGTCTCCAAAAGCTGAATATTTTGACGAGGTTTATCATGCCTTTACCGCCCGGGTGATTTTACACGGAGACCCCAAGGCTTGGGAATGGTGGAATACACCGCCTGCGGGATTTGCATATGAGTGGACTCATCCCCCCCTTGCCAAATTGGGAATGGTAGCGGGAATGTTGGTTTTTGGCGAAAACTCGTTCGGGTGGAGAATTCCGGGGGCAATCCTCGGAGTGGGTTCGGTACTACTTGTATATCTTTTGGCAAAGGGACTTTTTAAAGATGGGACAATCGGACTTGCCTCCGCCGCAGTCTTTTCACTTGACGGACTTGCCTTGGTAATGAGCCGGATTGGTATGAATGATCCCTACATACTTTTCTTCGCGCTTCTTTCTATCTACTTATTTTTTAAACAGAAAGATTTTTTCTCAGCCATATCTTTTGGTCTTGCACTCGCTTCAAAATGGTCGGCTCTCTGGGCGATCCCGATTCTTTTTGTTCTTTGGTTAAGGCGCAAAGACAAGTTTAGATTGCAAACCCTTCTCTGTTTTCTAATTTTACCCTTTGCCTTTTACTTTTTAACTTACCTCCCCATGTTTCTGACGGGGCACAATTTGTCAATCTGGTGGGGAATGCAGGAACAGATGTGGTGGTATCATACGGGTCTTCGCGCAACTCATCCATACACCTCATCCTGGTGGAGCTGGCCGCTTTTAATCCGCCCAATCTACCTTTACACAAGCGATGAGGTGAGGGGAATGGTTGCAAGAATTTATGCTATGGGAAACCCCTTGGTTTTTTGGTTCGGTTTGACGTCGGTTATTTTATGTTTTGTTTATTCGTATTTAGAAAAGAACAAAAACTTGGCATTTGTAGTGTTCGCCTATTTAATTTTCTTTGTGCCTTGGGCTGTTTCACCAAGAATAATGTTCCTATACCATTACCTTCCTTCAATTCCATTTTTAGCGATTGCGACCGGATATATTTTGCGCCGGACTCCCAAATTGATATTTGGTTATTTGCTTATTTGTTTATTGGTTTTTATTTATTTCTATCCCCACTGGGCGGGGCTTCAAATTCCCCTATGGCTGGACAGATCTTACTATTGGGTAAGCAGCTGGAGATAAGCGGAGCTTGGCCAAATCTGAATTTGGTAATTTTAGGCGGGGCCGAGATAGAAGCCGCCCTTTGCCAAAAAATAAATAAGTCCTCCCAGAAATACGACCATTATTAAAAAATATAGAATGGACCACCGACCTGACCCCGGAAAGAATCGGTCAAAGGGATAATAGGAGAATATTTCGGACTTCATTTTTCTGAGGGAGGAGATTGTTATAAAAAAAGCCAGGGAGGTAACAAATCCTATTACGAGTGCGGCGATAATTTGATATAAATTTGCGCGTATTGAGTCTAACGTTGGTGTCAGTAAAGAAATTAAAAACCCCATAGATATTGGACTAGAGTGCCAAAAGGAGTGAACCGATTATTACAAAAAGTCCGAAACCTGCTCCAATGATTGTCGGCCAATCGGTTCCGGAAACAGGAAGGGCGGGCACTGTCGGAGTTGGTGTCGGTGCACGCGTTCCTGTAGGGGTAGGAGTTGGTGTCGGTGTACCCGGACATGCACAGCTTGCTTGGGAAGGACAAGACGGGTTTCGGCAAAAACCTTGGTAACAATAAAGTCCTGTTCTGCAGTTGGAATCGCTGCTGCAGGTTCCGCCGCAAATATTTGGTTCACCCGGACAGCTGCAAGTAGTTTGGTCTGTACAGGACGGATTTCGGCAGAAACTCTGGAAACAGACATAATCTGATTGGCAATTATTGTTTGATCCGCATGTTCCACCGCAGAGATTTGGCGTTGCCGTCGGGGAAGCCGTTGCGGTGGCAGTTGCGGTGGCAGTTGCGGTTGCCGTTGGCGATGCCGTGCCGGTAGGAGTGGCTGTCGGAGAACCAGTCGGTGTTGCTGTTGGGGTGGCCAATGTGAATGTTAGGGTACAAGCGCCGGCTGGCGTCGGAGTTGCTTCTTGTGCACGGGGGATACTTGATGGAACATTGGGTGCAACAGGTTGCTGCCGGAGTTGATAAAGCCTAAGGGCGGTAAATATCGCCACTCCCGCCAGAATTAAGGTGAAAAACAAAATTATTACTGTTCCGAATTTACCTTTTAAAAAGTTTTTCATTGTTTTTATATACCTTCTCCAACCCACACCCCGCTTGAATGATGAATTTTTGATCTAACACTCACCGTTGTATCGGTTGACAAAATTGTGTAGGACTGGCAGAAATCTTCTGTGCCCGGCCGTTTAGTAGTTGTTTCCGGTTTAAGAACCGTATTAATCATAAACTGTGCCTTGTCAAAAGTGCCGGAAGGCGCGCTCCCGTTGACACAGAAGTTGACAACATCTCCGGGTGTTAGTGCCGAAAGCTGTGTGTCTGTCAAGGCAGTCCAACTGTCATCATATGCCTTAACTTGAATACAGGAAGGAGCGATAGGTGTTTCCGTAGGAGTCGGTGTCGGAGTAACTATCGGAGTCGAGGTTGGCGTCGGAGTTGGATTGGGTGGGGTAGTGGATGTGGTACATTCGTTTGGATAAATCTTACTTATAAATAATTGACCATTTAGTTTGTTTTGTTGACTTGCAATGTAATTTGGACACGTTGGACACCAAAGATCGATTTGTTCTGTACCGCAGTTTTTGGAATAACTTGCGGATTGAACTGCGTTGCCAATAAGCTGATCAGAGCAGCCTCCAGGTTTACTTGTCTGACACCAGAAATGATTGACATAGCAAGTCGGATATAAAGATCCGACACCCAGAGTGGTTGAACCATTCGCAATCTGAATAGCGCATCTCGAATCCTCCGGAGCAGATGTTTGACCAGAGGGAGGGGGCGTTGAAGGCGGTGAAGCACAACGCCCATTTACACAATTATTGTTACAACACTGACCGTTACTCGTGCAGGCATAGCCCGCAGCCGTACAAGAAGGGGGTGTGGCACCAATGCCACAGGGATCACCCCCGGGGGTAGGAGGGTAACCAGTGTTGCAAAAACCCATAACAATACTTCCGGTGGCACAATCAATCTTTTGAGAGCAGTCATAATACAAACATCCAGTGTTTCTTGTGCCGCATGCTCCAACGGCTTTTTGTTTAAAAAGTTGTTGCTGCTGGGTTAAAATTATTCCTGCTCCGACTCCTCCGATAAGCACAATAAGTCCCAAAATAGTAGCAATTATTTTTCCTCCCCCGAACTTTTTCTTGGCTTTGGGAACTACGGATGGAATATCAGGTGGAGCACCGGAGCCATTACCTCCATTGGTAGGAGGAGTGGCGGGTGCATCCGGCTTTGGCAGATTCTGAAATACGGGTGAAAGCGGTGGAAGATCAGATTGGGGGAAAATTATCGGAGGAACCGGCGGAGTGGCGGCTTGATTGGCTGGTTGGTCTGCCGGAGGAGTTACCGGATTCGGGTTTTGGGTAGGGTCGTTTTGATTGGGCATTGGTTTAACTTTCAGACGTCTTCCACACAAAGAAACTGAATACAATTACAGCTATTCCCATGATAGATAGTAGAAGTGTGGGAGTCAAGTCACCTGTTATAGGTAAAGATTCGGGCGTTGCCGAGGGTGTGGCAATTACCGTCGGTTTGGGGGTAGGAGTAGCTGTTGGAGTTATGGAAGCCTTGGGTGTTGACGTCGGGCCGGATGTTGGGGTCGGACTGGGGGTACTTCCTGAGGGTGAAGAAACAAAAGCCGGCACTTCTCCTGCCTGTACCACAAAATTTCTGGTTAGTGTTCTTGTAATTCCGGATGCATCGAGCCAAGAGATGGTGATTGAATGCGGGCCTTCTGAAAGAGGAACCGACAGGCTATAACTCCAGGAACCATTCCCTGGAATTTGAACGGTCTGGGGAGGAACTTGTTCCGAGTGGATGGTAATTGTTATTTTCTCCCCTGCGGGACCTTTCCCGAAGAATTGGGGTTGGTTGCTTGTGATAGTTTCGCCCTCATTAATACTTTCAAGAATGACGCTGGTTGGTTTTACCGCCCCGGAGCTTGTTGAAACATTAAATTTGGATTCTTGGGTGGCACCCGCCGGCAAATTCAAATCGACGTTTGGGTTTTGTCCATTCTGGTTGGGCGGCAAATTCCGAAAGTCTTGGACTTGCCCAAGGACAAGCGGAGGGATGGGTCTGGACGATTGCGGGAAAATTTGAGCCGAGGCGGTTTCTCCCCCCTCGTTTTGTGCAGAGACGGTTAAGATCGTTTGAGATTCATTAATCTGAGCAGCATTTTTTAGATCGGAGGATCGGGCGCTGCCCAACTGAAGAACAAAATTTCCGGAATCCGAGGTTAAAGTTGAAAAAAGATATCCGTCTACGGTTACATAGACCAATGCCCTTTTTGCAGGTTGTCCGGAGGCCGTAATTACGGAGCCGGAAATCGGATTTGAATTTTGACCTGCCGCCACCTGGCCTCCCGTTGTAAATTGCCAGGCTACGCCATTATTGTTGAAATTTGTTCCCTCGGAATTGATGTTGTAAAAATAATTGGTATCTGGTGTGAGACCGGTAAGAGTGATTGCGTGAGTGAAGAATTTTTGGTTGGTATCGCTTTCATTCTCAATCTTACCTAGGCCCCCTTGTGATTCGCCCCAGCTGATAAAATCGGATGTAGCCCCTTCAGTAATCCAGGAAATTGTTGCAGACGTATCAGATAAATTACTGGTTCTGACATCTTTTGGTGTAGCAGTTAGGCTTGCACCGATTCTAAAAACCTGATTTACCCTGAGGAAATAAACACCGGCAAACGTTCCGATAAGGAGAATTACAATACCTATTATCGTTGGGATTTTATACTTCTTTATCATTTTTTAATGTGAATACTCATTTTTTAATGTGAATACTCATTTTTTAAGGTGTCGGACTAGGGATTGGGGTAGGTGTCGCTGTCGGTATCGGTGTCAGCGATGGTTTTTGTGTCGGCTGAGCGGGAAGAGGTGATGAGGACACTCCTCCCACACTATCAGGAATCTGTGAACTGTCGAAATAAATCCCGGATTCTATCTTTTTAATTGCGGTTTGGTCCAAGGTTAAGGTGATAGGATCGGAAATTTCTTTGGGCACGCTTTCAGCCGGTTTGGCCGTAAAGGCCCGGTAGGTGCTTAGTGAAACCCAAAGAACGCTTGTTATAAGAGTCAAGATCAGTATTGAAATCATGCTTGGCAATTTATTTTTTTTCATTTATTTTTTAGCTACCCAAAAAGGGTACCCTTCCTGAAATAACAGTTACTATAACAAGACCCTTGTCTGTTACGGAAGCGCCAACTCCCAACGTATCAATTTTTGACGTAATCCTCAAGTTTTCAAAATCATTAATAAACGCTGTTAAATTGGAGTAAGGCCCTCTTACACTAATCGAAAAGGACATTTCCTTTGCATTCCCGGGAAGAGCTTTGAAATCGGAAGGAGCTTTACCTGTTTCTACCCCCACCAGAGTTATTTGATTTACGGAAAAACCAAGAATATCGACTGAATCTTTCGTGGCGAGTCCCAGTACCTGTTCGGCTAAAATATTAGGTTTAGGAAGGGAGGGGACCGCAATATTAACGATCGGAATAAAAGCTTGGTTTTGTTGAAGAAGTCCGCTGGCCTTTTGGAGATCATTGACTTTTTGTGTCAGCCCGGCCAATGTGGCCTGTTTCTCTTTAATTTGCTGCATAAGATCGACAATTGTGACGACGGTCGGTTTTAATGCAAACAGCAAAAAGATGATTATGGTTGAAAGTGAGAGAATTATTTCCAAAAAGGCCCTGAGCTCCGCCTTTTTTTTGTAAAGAGCGGAAATATTCAAGAAAAACTCCCTGTATCTGGTGTATGATCCTCTCCATCCTTGTGCCATTTTTTAGTATGAAATCCTAACTGAAAATGTTATTTGAGCAATATTGATTTCAGATGAACTCGTTTGAGTCAGATCAACGCTTTTGAAAGACTTGTCTGCTTTCAGATTGGCGACAAATTGCGCAATTCCAAGTTCGGTTGTGGAGGAACCTCTGATCTGGGCGGAATTTTCCAAAACCGAAACCGATATAAGATTTACCCCGGCGGGAAGTTTTGAAGCAACTGCGTCGATTTTTTGTGAAAGGGGGACCGCTGCACTAATTTGTTTAGCAATGTTAAGCTTTGATTGAAGACTTCTGAAATCTTTTTCAACGGCGGCCTGGGCGGCAATTTGGGCGCTTTTGACTTTTATGGAATTACTTAAATCTGAGTTTTGAGCATCCAACCAGAAGCGTGACAGAAAGGCACTCATAACGATTATTTCAGTAACTATGACAATTATCCTGAAGGTACCCATGGCCCAGGTTAAGGTTCTACCGAGCAGCGAAACACTAAACTCTTCCTGAGGAAGTAAGTTGATGGCTTTATTTTTGGGCATAGCAACAATAACTGTTAAATCAATATAACACATGTAGAAGTGTGAAAGAAGTTACTTTTTCTTTGGAGTTTTACTTCGGGATTTTGCGGTTTTTGGCAGAAGTTTGGAAAGTTGGGATTTAATCCTCGCGGCCTTATTTTTGTGAATTACCTTTTTCTTGGCGGCACGGTCCGCCAAAGACACTGCCTTTAAAACTTTTTCTGTGGTTTTTCCTTTCCTTGCCACCCTTACGGCAACTTCGAGCTTGCCGAGAATAATTTTATTTATGGCCTCCTTATTTTTGGAACCCCTTAGGGCCCTTTTGGCCGTTGTCGTTACAGGCATGTAGTGAGTATAATCGAAACAAAGCTGAAATGGAAGATCTAATCGCCAGGGGTAAACGAATTATTAACTCTCAACAAAACTCCGTTCTTTCCGCGGCAAGCCTTATCATGGTCATGATTGTTGTCTCCATGGTTTTGGGTCTCATCCGCCAAAGAGTTCTGGCAAGCTATTTTACACCGGATTCCCTTTCGCTTTTTTTTGCCGCCTTCCGGCTTCCCGATGCAATTTTTCAGGTTCTGGTTTTTGGTACATTTTCATCCGCATTTATTCCGGTTTTTACCAGGACTCTTAGGGAAGGCGAGGCCAGAGCCTGGCTTCTTGCCGGGAAAATTGTTTCAATTGGTCTTGCCATTTTCCTTTTTGCCGTGGCCATTGTCGGATTTGGAGCGGTAAAAATTTATTCGGTTATTGCTCCTGGGTATGGCATCGCCGGAACAACGGAGATAGCTTTTCTTGCACGGATTCTTTTTGCGGCGCAGGGATTTTTTGTAATAAGTTACGTTTTAACAGGTGTTTTGGAATCACTTAGAAGATTTTTAATTCCTGCTCTCGCCCCGATCTTTTACAACTTGGGAATTATATTGGGTACGGTTATATTAACCCCATATCTCGGCCTAACCGCCCCTGCTGTGGGAGTTGTAATTGGCGCCTTTGCCCACTTTATTATTCAATATCCGTTATCAAGAAAGCTCGGTTTCAGGTTTACTCTGGATTTTAAACCCGATGAAGGAGTAAAAAAGATCGGGCAACTTGCCCTTCCGAGAGTGATCGATTTGGCATTTGACCAAATCGGTAAAAGTGCGGAACTTTTTCTTTCATCAATTATTTCCCAGGCTTCATATACTTACTATACTTTTGCAAATTCCCTTCAACTTCTGCCTGTAACACTTTTTGGGACATCGCTCGCAAAAGCGGTTCTTCCCATGCTTTCACACGTTGAAGGAAACTGGAAAGAATATAGAAAAATCTTACTGGCTGCGATTTATCAGGCGATGTTTTTTACTTTACCGCTTTCGGCGGCCCTGATTGCTCTGAGAATTCCTGTAGTGCGTCTTATATATGGGACCAAAATTTTTGATTGGGAGGCGACAGTTCAAACCGGTACTATTCTCTCCGTTTTCGCTATCTCAATTATTTTCCAGACACTTATGTCCGTTCTTACCAGAGCGTTTTTTGCCATTCATGATACAAAGACTCCGGTAATAATTTCATTTATCGGACTGACAATCTTGGTTATCGGCGATTTTACTTTGGTTAAGGGATTTCATTTTGATATTTGGGCGTTGGCCGCATCGTTTGCAGTAAGTACCTTAATTGAGGCCATTATTTTACTAATTCTTATAGATAAACGGGTTGGTGAAATCTTTAATACTAAATTCTTGATTCACAGCTTGAAAATTATTATCGCGACGGTGATTTCAGGAGGAGCAATGTTTTTTGTTCTCAAGATTTTTGACAAATCGGTTTGGGTAAAAAGGCTTTCATTCTTAAACGGAGTTGACGCTACAAGAACATTTCCTTTTGAGAGATTTATGCTTGACACACGCTATACAGGAAACGTAATAATTTTGACAGGGTTGACGTTTTTGGTTGGCGCGATTATCTATACGCTTTTATCTCTTCTTTTCAGGATTGATGAAGCAAGATATTTTTTAAGTGTCGGCAAGCGAATAATTATAAAAAGAATGCTTCCGCCACTGCCTCCGAGGGAGCAGGAGCCTCTTACCCCGACAACAGACTCCCAGGTTCAATAAAGGGGTATTAATCCTTCGACTCGTTTTACTCGCTCAGGATCGCGTGCTATTTGTATTAAACAAAAGTACTTGACATCTTTTAGCACTCGGGGTATTATACTGCTAAACCATGACTGATGGACTTACATCGAGGCAGACCCAAATTCTCAAAACCATTATCAACGAATATATAACGACAGCTGAACCCGTGGGTTCGGAGGCGATGGATAAGAAATATAATCTTGGCGTTTCCCCTGCCACAATCAGAAACGAGATGGTAACTTTAACCAAGGCAGGGTATCTTAAACAACCACACGCATCTGCAGGCAGAATTCCGACCCCGGTAGCGATGAAATTTTATATAAACCAGCTCATGGAGGAAAAACAAATGAGTCTGGTTGATGAGGTTAAGGCCAAAGAAGAAGTTTGGGGCGCAAGGGATAATGTCGATGAACTGATGGATGAAGCAACACACGCCCTGGCGGCAAGAACAAAATCTTTAGCGGTTGCGGCGCTTAAGGACAAGAAAGACAGATTTTGGCAGGCGGGACAATCATATATTTTTGATAATCCGGAGTTTGCAGATCTACAGGTGTGTCAAAACCTATTTTCGATCTTTGAAGAGTTTGATAAAATGGACAGATTGTTTTTTGGCATGAGCGAGTCGTCTTCCCCACTGGAAGTGCTGTTCGGTGAGGAAATCGGCTGGCCGGAACTCATCCCTGTCGGAATAGTTGCAACGCATTTTAGCGTAAAAGGAAAACCGTGCGCCCTTGGGGTGATTGGTCCGGCGAGATCAAATTACGGAACAGTGATTCCGATTTTAAGATATTACGGAAATCTAATAGAGGAGGTAGCAAATGGGTAAGAACAAAGTTAAAACTGAAAAGAGAATGCATCACTCCCTGGGAAAAGTTAAAAGTGCCGGCCAGGTACATGCAGAGTTGGAAATGGTCAAGGGGATGCTGGCAAGGGCATTGGCGGATTATGATAATTTAAGTAAAAGAGTTGACAGGGAAAGGACTGATTTGGGTAAAATAGCATCTGTCGGGATAATTGTCAGGTTGCTGCCGGTTTTGGACAATCTGGAAAGCGCACAAACACATTTGCAGGACCCGGGTCTTGCCATAAGCGTGAGTGAATTTAAGAAAGTTTTAGCTGAGTCGGGTTTAGATGAGATTAGGCCGGTAGTTGGGGAAAAGTTTGACGAGCAAACAATGGAGGCTATTGAAGTTGTAGCCGGAGAGGGTAATAATAATATTTCAGAGGTGGTTTTACCCGGTTGGAAATTTGAGGATGGTACGATAGTCAGACACGCCAAGGTAAAGGTGTCGAAAAAATAAATATATGGGAAAAATAGTTGGAATTGATTTAGGAACAACAAATTCGGTAGTTTCGGTGATGGAGGGGGGTCGCCCCAAAGTCATTCCGGCGGTGGATACCGGCAGAAACATTACCCCCTCGGTAGTTGAACCGACCAAAAATTTGGTGGGAGACGTGGCCAAAAGGCAAATGATTCTAAATGCCAAGGACACGATTTACTCCGTCAAACGCCTTATGGGTCGGAGATTTTCAGATAAAGAGGTCAAGCGTACCATTGAGATGGTCCCCTACAAAATTATAGAGGGCAAGGCCGGGGTAGCCGACGTTGAAGTCAACGGCAAAACTTATACACCTCAGGAAATTTCGGCTCGAATCTTGATGAAACTTAAAAAGGATGCTGAAGCCTATCTTGGAGAAAAAGTTGATCAGGCGGTTATTACCACACCTGCGTATTTTGACGATGCTCAGCGCCAGGCGACAAGGCAAGCCGGTGAAATTGCGGGACTGAAAGTTGAAAGAATCATAAATGAACCAACTGCTTCTGCCTTGGCCTACGGACTGGATAAGAAAAAAGCTGAGAAAATCGCGGTTTATGATCTTGGAGGCGGAACATTTGATATCTCAATTTTGGAACTTGGGGACGGTGTATTCGAAGTCAAAGCTACAAATGGCGATACCCACCTCGGAGGGGATGATTTTGACGCGGTAATAGTTGACTACATTGTTTCCGAATTTAAGAAAGAAAATTCGGTTGATCTAAAGGCTGATACCCAAGCACTTCAAAGAGTCAGGGATGCTGCCGAAAAGGCAAAAATTGAGCTCTCTGCCAGCATGGAGGTTGAAATTAATCAGCCCTATATTACTCAAAGAGACGGTCAACCGTTGCATCTGACAATGAAATTAACCCGCGCCAAGCTTGAAAGTTTGGTTGATGAGCTTATCCAAAAGACAATCAAACCTGTTGAGGCTTGTCTTAAAGATGCCAAGCTTGATCCCCACGATGTTGATGAGGTGATTATGGTCGGGGGAATGACCAGAATGCCAAAGGTTGTCGAAACCGTTAAAAATTTCTTCGGTAAGGATCTGAACCAGTCTGTTAATCCGGATGAGGTGGTTGCAATCGGAGCCGCAATTCAGGGCGGAGTTTTGGGGGGCGAGGTTAAAGATATACTTCTTCTTGATGTAACTCCTTTGACTTTGGCTATAGAAACCATGGGAAATATCGCTACCCCCATGATTCCGCGAAATACCACGGTTCCTACAAGTAAAACCGAGGTTTTTTCCACGGCCAGCGACAACCAAACTCAGGTTCAGATTGTTGTAACTCAGGGAGAGCGTCCGATGAGTGCCGACAATAAAACTCTTGGAACATTTACCCTGGACGGGATTCCTCCTGCGCCCCGAGGAGTGCCTCAGGTTGAAGTTACTTTTGACATGGATGCCTCAGGAATCCTGACGGTTACGGCTAAAGATAAAGCAACGGGAAAGACCCAAAATATTAAAATTACAGGTGCGGTTGGTTTAAGTGATGATGAAGTCAAAAGAATGCAGGCTGAGGCAGAAAAGCACAAAGAAGAAGATGAAAAGAAAGCCGATATAGTCAAAACCAAAAATAGCGCCGATGCCATGGTGGCTACAGCCGAAAAAGCCATTAAAGATGCCGGCGATAAAGCCCCGGCCGATGTAAAAGAAAAAGTTGAAGAGAAAGTTAAAAAAGTTAAGGAAGTTGTAGCTAAAGAAGACGCAAGCAAAGAAGATATTGAAGCCGCCACAAAGGATTTGTCCGATACTTTGAGCCAAATCGGGCAAGCAATGTATCAAAAAACTGAAGAACCAAAGAAAGAAGGAACCGAAGAACCAAAAGATGAGAAATCTGATAAAAAGGATAACGAAAAGGTTGAAGAGGGCGAGGTTGTGAGTTAAGCTTCATTTTAATGGCTACAAAAACCGATTACTACGATATCCTCGGTATATCAAAAAGTGCCTCTGCGGATGAGATAAAAAAGGCGTATCGCAAGCAGGCTTTGGAGTGGCATCCGGACAGACACAAAGATGATAAAGAAGTTGCCGAAAAAAGATTTAAGGAAATAAACGAAGCCTATCAGGTTCTTTCCAATCCTGAGAAAAAAGCGGCTTTTGATCAATACGGCCACGCGGCCTTTACCCCAGGAGGCGGAAATCCATTTGCGGGAGGTTTTGGCGGTCAGTCAGGTCCTTTTACTTATACCTACACTACCGGTGGTGACGGACAAAACCCCTTTGGCAACTTTGACTTCGGAGATCCGTTTGATATTTTCGAAAGCTTCTTCGGCGGGGGGAACCCTTTTGGACGCGCGCAACGTCAGCAAATTCCGCGCTATTCGATGACACTGGATTTTATGGAGGCAGCCAAAGGGGTAAGCAAAGAAGTTGATGTCGGGGGCAAAAAGAGAAAAATTAAAATTCCGGCCGGTATTTATGAAGGAGCCAGAATTAATTTTGGCGACTTTACCCTCTCGGTAAATATTAAGCCCGATAAACTTTTTGAGCGTCAAGATGATGATATTTATGTAACTGTAGCAATTCCTTTTTCTTTGGCAGTTCTTGGAGGAGAAATTGAGGTTCCGACTATTGAAGATAAGATAAAAATCAGAATCAGGCCGGCAACTCAAAGCGGAACCATGATGCGCCTTCGTGAACACGGCGTTCCCCATCTCCATGGCCGGGGCAAGGGAGACGAATATGTTCGCATAAACGTTCTAATTCCCGAAAAATTGACTAGGGAACAGAGAAGCATTATTGAGGAGATGAAAAATAGCAATTTGTGAGTTTGACTTCGGGTGGCTTCTAGACTAGAATTACACTTGGTGGGAAAGGTAGCCCGCCATTTTTTTTACTTATGCCAACAGCAAGAACAGAATTTTCGCAGGCACTAAAAGCCATAGCCCAGGAGCGGGGCTTGGATCCCGATGTGATTTTGGAAACCATTAAACAGGCAATTATCGCTGCATATAAAAGAGACGCCTCGGAACAAGGAGTCGAGGTTGATACTTTTGATTACGACGCTGTAATTGATTCTGTAAACGGCGAAACCAAAGTTTTTGCCTGGCCCCTTCCCGCGGAGGATGCCACCGAAAAAGATATTGAAAAAGCCAAAAAAGAGAAAAAGGATGTTACTCCCCCTGGCTTCGGCCGTATTGCAGCCCAAACTGCAAAACAGGTAATTCATCAGAAAATCCGCGAAGCGGAAAAAGGAGCCATCATGGAAGAGTTCCAGGAAAAAGTCGGATCCTTGGTTTCGGGACTGATCCTCAGGTTTGACGGGCCGAATGTAAGAATAGATTTGGGAAGAACAGAAGCCATAATGCTGGCCGAGGATAGAATTCCAAACGAGAGATTAAACTTAAACCAACGCTTAAGTTTTTTGATTAAGTCTATTAACGAAACCCCCAGAGGCAAAGAGATATTTTTATCCCGTGCGGATCCTCAATTTGTAGTTAAACTTTTTGCCAGGGAAGTACCGGAATTTAATTCAGGTTCGGTTGAAATAAAGGCCATTGCCAGGGAGCCCGGAGTAAGAACCAAGGCGGCAGTTTTTTCCAGCCAGACAGGAGTTGACCCGGTGGGTTCTTGTGTCGGACAAAAAGGTGTCAGGGTTCAGGCAGTAACAAATGAAGTCGGTGGTGAGAGAGTTGACGTAATTCCCTGGAATGATGATGTGGCGGAACTCATTAAATCTTCTCTTTCCCCTGCCGAAAATTTGTCGGTAGTACTTGATCACGAAAAAACTATCGCCAAAGTAAGCGCCCCTGAAGACCAACTTTCCATGGCGATCGGAAAAGACGGGCAAAATGTCCGTTTAACGGCAAAACTGACCGGCTGGAGAATCGAAGTTGAAGGGAACGGCATGATTTCTGCACCCGAAGAACCCTCCTCCGCCAAGGCTACGGAAGGGCAAGTGAAAGTTGGAGTACCTGCTGTCAAAAAGATAACCAAGACCAAAGCCAGAAAACTTGCCAAGAAAGCGAAGGAGGCAAAATCGGAAGAACTTAAGGCCTCGGAAATGAAAGCCGAAGGTCCTGAGGAGGTCGTTGGAGAAGAGCCGAAAATCAAAGTTCCGGAGATGAAGATAGTGGTCGAAGAGCCGAAAAAGGAAGAGATGAAGTCTGAAGATAACAAATAAAATGGAATTTTTGGTAAATTTCGAAAAAATATCTTCATAGTTTAGACTTCGGCTTCCCGATTCGAAAAAATAACATGGAAGCCAAAAAAGACAACTACGCTGATAAACAAAAAGTGAGTCAGAACCGCCCCCCGATAGTTGTGGTTTTGGGGCACGTTGATCATGGAAAAACCTCGCTTCTTGATGCTATCAGAAAAACTAATGTTACGGCGGGTGAGGCGGGAGGAATTACACAAAGTATCGGAGCCTCCGTTATTGAAACAAAAGACGGTGGGAAAATTACCTTCATTGATACTCCCGGTCATGCCGCTTTTGGAAAAATGAGAAGCCGGGGTGCAAAAGTTGCCGATATTGCGATTTTGGTAGTTGCTCAGGATGACGGAGTCCAACCCCAAACCAAAGAGGCCATTGAAATTATAAAGGCGGCAAAGCTTCCTTTTGTAGTTGCCGGTACCAAGGCTGATATTGCTGGAGTAAACGCGGAATCGCTTAAAGGCCAACTCGAAAAAGAAGGCGTGTTTTTTGAAGGACGGGGAGGGCAAGTTCCTTTTCTCCCGGTCTCTGCAAAAACAAATACCGGGCTAACCGAACTTATGGAGATGCTGGTTTTAATGTCGGAAGTGGCTGAGCTTAAAAATGACCCGACGGGACCAATCGAGGCAGTCGTTATTGAATCCGGGAAAGATAAAATGGGACCGGTTGCAACCGTTATTATCAGAAACGGAACCATTAAAACCGGCGCGACAATCTTTGCAGAGGAAAATGAATGCAAGGTCAGGGCGCTTTTCGATGACAAAGGAAAATCTATCAAAGAAGTAACACCGGGTTTCCCCGCTAAAGTCTTTGGATTTACCCAATCCCCGCCGGTTGGGGCACTGGTGGCCAAAGAATCTCACAAGATCATAAAAGAAACACCCAAAACAAAAGGGGTTTTTGATTTGAGACGCCTTAAGGATGACGAAATCCCCCTTATTCTCAAGACGGGCAACGCCGGTGCCCTTGAAGCAATTGTTGCCGCACTTCCCCAAAAGGTTGTGATTGTGGATAGCGGAGTGGGAGATGTTACAAGCAGCGATGTAATTAATGCCAAAACGGGGAATGCTTATATATTTGCCTTTGAATCAAAAATTCCGAATGACATTGTAAAACTTGCCGAGGCAGAAAAAATAAAAGTTGAAAGATTTGAAATTATTTACGAACTATTGCAGCGACTTGAGGAGATTTTGAAAAGCGGGAGAACCGAAATTGTCGGACGTGCCCAAGTTCTGGCCAGTTTTCCGTTTAATAACAAAAAAGTTGCCGGATGCAAAGTGCTTGACGGTAGAATTTCGAAAGGCGATTCCCTGGTTCTGACACGCGACACCAAAGAAGTCGGAAAGGGTAAAGCTATCTCTCTTAAAAAACAAAAATTGGAAGTTGCAACGGTAGGGCAATCTGAAGAATTTGGCGTTATTACCGAGCCCCAACTTGATTTTGCTATAGGAGACGTGATAGTATCCGTGCGTAATGGAAAATAGCCTTCTGACTCTTATTGATTCCGCTGCCTCGGTCCTTATTGTTTTGCCTACAAAGCCCTATTTTGACCAGGTTGCCGCGGGACTTTCCCTTTATCTTTCGGTTCACGATAGAAAAGAAGCCTCAATCTTTTGTCCCAGCCCGATGACTGTTGGATTTAATCGGCTTATCGGGGTAAATAAGATTTCGGGGGAACTTGGAAGCAAGAATTTAACAATTAAATTTGCGGGATACGATGCAAACAATATCGATAAAGTCAGCTACGATATTGAAAACGGAGAATTTAAACTTACAGTGGTTCCAAAAGCAGGATTAACCGCTCCCCAAAAGGAACAATTAAACGTCGGCTACGCCGGAGTTTCGGCAGATTTGGTAATTTTGGTCGGCGGGGCGAACGATTCCCACTTCCCGATTCTTTTATCCGATGAGCTTGCCAATGCAAAAATTGCCCATATCGGTACCCGAGTACTTGATACAAAAAGGGAAATTATGTCTTTTGCGAAATCCGGAGCCACAACGAGCGAGCTGGTTGCCAATTTAATTAAAGAGAATGGTTTAACAATTGATGCTGATACCGCAACAAATTTGGTAATGGGAGTGGAAGACGGTAGCGCCAACTTTACTTCAAGTGAAGTTACACCCGAAACTTTTGAAACGTTCGCATATTTACTCCGAAGCGGAGGGGCCCGTATGCCGAAGGTAAAACTTAGCCCAATGGGATTCCCCCCGGGGGCAATTCCTACAAAACCTTTCCAAGCCCCGGCCGTCCAACAGCCGGTAACGCCGATGTCTCAAATCGAAACACAACCCGAAGCCGTTATTCCTGAGTCCGGCGAAGAAAGTCCCGATATAAATCCTCCTTCCGATTGGCTTCAGCCAAAAATCTACAAGGGAACTTCGGTTAGTTAAGAAAAGCCATTCTCT
The DNA here is from genome assembly GCA_041480845.1 of Patescibacteria group bacterium. GTDB lineage: Bacteria > Patescibacteriota > Microgenomatia > UBA8517 > UBA8517 > LCIL01. The sequence goes on from JBGPAU010000005.1 coordinate 41,606, forward strand.
CGGCTAATGGTTGCAAAGTTACCGAATTGGATGTAATCATATTATAGTGGTTGTAGTTTATGTATAAGCGAAAACTGGTGTTTTTGATTTTGTTGTTTGTCTTTATTGCACTATTTGCAACTCTTCATATTTATCTTACAAAAAAAGTCAGGGGTGCTTCGATGTCAGCTGCCACTCTCACCATATCCAATTCCAGAATGTCATATAAGGCGAGGATTTCTTCCGGTACGTCCGGTCAATCTGTCGTCACAATCTTGAACTCAGGCCCTGACATCAACACCAACCATCTCTTCCCGGGGGATGTTGTTTGTTTTACTGACGCAGGGCAAAACGGCTGTACCGGAAATACCACATATACCGTAAGCAGTATTGTCGATGCGACCCATTTCAATGTAACGGTTCCCTTGGGTGCGAACCTTGACGGAAACGGGTATGTGGTTGCTACCCAATCAGGAAGTTGGACAATCGCTTTTACCACCGTTGCCCAAGTTCCAAACGGAGGCAGTCTTGTGGTAACGGTTCCGATGGCGGACAGTGTCGTTGGCAATAACAGTATTCCTGACAGTGCTGCTGCCACTCCTTCCGGCGGTTTTGATATTGGCACTCTCGGACCCAGCAATATCATAGTCTCAGCAGGTTGTACTCCTGCCAACTGGGGAACCTCGGATATGGCGACAATAGCAACAGGGAGTGGGTCTACCGACCATGTATTTACGTGGGCCAGAAGTACTGCCTGTGTTGGATCAACTGCGATTACGGTAACAATCGGCGGGCCGGGTGTGGTTAATCCCGCGCCTGTTACTGCACATTATCAGGGAAATGCAGATGTATATGGAATAACGATACAAACCAAGGATGGTGGCGGAAACGTTATCGATTATGTTGTACCGAGGGCTGCCCCTGTCGAAGCAGTACTGATTTCCGGAACGGTTGACGAAACTTTAAATTTTATCGTCTCGGGAATGTCCTCGGGGAGTTCATACTGCGGCAATAATGCATCGGTAAGTGCCACAGCCACTTCGATTCCTTGGGGACATCCTGTCACAAATACTTTTGTATATGCCGCTCAGCAATTAACCGTAAATACAAATGCAGCTTCAGGTTATACGGTTACGATTGAAGAAAGTGACCAGATGGGAAGGAACGGAAATGTTTGTACGGGAACAACGCCTGCAGTAGACGGCTTCACTTTTGGATCGGGCAAATGTATCAGGGATACTCTTTGCGCTGCTTCTGCTTGTACCGATACTACCGCGGCAGACTGGACAAGCCCAACAGTCTACCCAGGACTTGGTTATTCACTGGCCAGCCAAAGTGGGACCGATGCTCCGTTTTTCTGGAGTGAAAAAACCAGAGTATGGAGTGCTAAACCCCTTCCTGACAAACAAGGAGGAGACGCTGTTCAATCAATAATGAGTAATTCAGGTCCAGTAAGCGGTAGCAGTATTTATGTTTGCTACAAATTGGCTATTTCAGGGACTCAACCTTCGGGTTATTATTATAATATAGCCAAATATACGGCAACGGCTACATTCTAAGATGAAAAAAACTGCCCTAATCATAATTTTAGTACTTAGTACTTTGTACTTGGTACTTAGTACTAGAGCTTTTGCTCAGCAAATTCTTCCTTTGAC
>JBGPAU010000006.1:0-36054 GCA_041480845.1 Patescibacteria group bacterium
CTGCCGGTTAAAAGAAGGGAGTAAGCATTATAACCATATGATGCTTCATCGATATATGCTCCCGGTGGTGTAGTGCTTAGTTTATAAAAACGCAAAACAAGTCCGGCAACTACAATTAAGATTAAAAGGAAAAAAGCCTTTCGATTCATTTTTAGTGACGTATACTACTGACAATCGTTTTTTCTCCAATTGCCAAAATGGCAGTAAAAATTGGGAATACTAAGACTGGCCCAAGAATATATTTACTATCAATAAAGGCTGCTACCGTTAATATTAATAGGACACTAATCAGGGTAAATTTATTTTTAACAACTTTGATTAAACCAAAAATGAGAAAGGGCAAAAAAAGAGGAGAATATTTTTCAAATTCCTCAATGCCCACACGTTCTCTGGGATGAGAAGCAAAAAAATAAAAATTGATATCTAACAAAGTTGAAAAATTATTTTCATATTTGTTCAACGATTCAGCATATTTATTTTGAAAAACAACACCGAAAGGGAAAGGGTAAAAAGATCTCCTAGTATTAATCTGCATTGTATCCAAAACTGATTTTTCCCAAAGAGATTTATCTAAATGTTTTGGAAAGACCGAGAAAGTCATAATCACGAAAGTAATTAGAAAAACTATTTTAACTAACGTGTTGGTGGAATGATTAAGAAGTGTCAAAAAGAATAATATAGTTAAAATAAACGAGATAAAGAATATAAAAAGATTATTTTCAAAGATTCTCCACGACCAGAAGCTTAAAACAAAGGCGCTAAACGGATAAATTACCCAGGAGATTTTCTTAATCTTATAAATCATTAAATAAATTAACTCTTTTTAGGGCTACCGCCAATACCCGACTTTTTAATGTTACCCAAACTTCGGATAATGGCAATGTTTGTATTTTTTTCCACTCCCACAGGGACACGGGTCATTTCTGCCGGGTTTTTTCTTGGGTTGTTGATCAGCAAATGCAGGTTCGCCCGATTTGGCCGTTTCTTCGGCATTTCCAGAAAGGCCTGTCGTATCTGATCGATCAATATTTTCCCGGGCAAGGTTAAGTGGAATTTCCGGCTGGGGCATAGCTACACCAATCCTAAAGATTCTGTGGGAAAGCTCTTCATCAATTTTGTCGACCAAGGTTTCAAAAAGTCTGTAGGCTTCGTTTTTAAATTCAACCAGTGGATCGCGTTGCCCATACGCCCTAAGGGTTACGCCCTCCCTTAGGTCATCAATGTAATCAATATGGTCCATCCAAAGATGGTCAATTGAGCCAAGATAGGCATATTTTTCAATTTCCCTCATTACTTTATCCCCTAAATCTTTTTCCCTTTTTTCATAAACATCAGTTAGAATGGATTCGAGAGAATTCTGAATTTCCTCTTGAGATTTGAGATTTGAGATTTGAGATCCGATTCTTTTGAGGGATTCATCGTCAAAAGGAATTATTTCGGCTAAGCCTATGGCCAGCCTTTCATAATCAAATTTCTCATCCACCACAGATCTGCCCAAAAGAACAGTTCTTTCTATTTGATGAAATAATTTTTCCTGAACCTCTTTCTTAACATCGGTAGAATCCAATATTCGACGGCGGAGTTTGTAAATAATATCCCTTTGCTGATTGGCAACATCGTCAAACTCCACAAGACGTTTACGTATATCAAAATGGAATCCTTCTACTTTTACCTGAGCCTGTTCAATTGCCCGCCCCATCAAAGAATTTTCAATCGGTTGGTCTTCGGGAAGATTCAATTTATCCATTATTCCGGATATTTGTTCCCCACCGAAAATTCTCATGAGATCATCCTCCATCGACAAGTAAAACCTGGAAGAACCGGGGTCTCCCTGACGTCCCGAACGGCCTCTGAGCTGGTTATCTACACGTCTGGCCTCATGCCGTTCTGTTCCTATTACGTGCAATCCTCCGGTTTTTACGACTTTTTCGTGAGTTTCTTCCCATTTTTTATACTCTTTGGATCTTGTAAATTGGTCGTTGGAAATTCCCGCTTTCCTGTCGGGTTGGGCTCCTCCAAGGACTATGTCGACACCCCTTCCTGCCATATTGGTTGCGACTGTAACTCCTCCGATTTTCCCGGCTTCGGCGATAATTTCTGCTTCCCTTTCATGGTTTTTTGCATTCAACACATTATGAGGAACTTTTTTACGCTTAAGATATTCGGAGATTATTTCATTTTTCTCAATTGAAGTCGTACCGACAAGAACAGGTTGGCCTTTTTTATAACACTCCCCAATTTCCCCAACTATCGCGCCGTATTTACCTCTTAAAGTTTTGTAGATTACGTCCCCAAGGTCTTTTCTAATCATTGGCTGGTTGGTCGGTACCGCAACTACTTCCAGTTTGTAAATCTTCCTGAACTCTTCCGCTTCCGTTGCGGCAGTTCCCGTCATTCCGCTAAGGTGTTCATACATTCTGAAGTAATTCTGAAAAGAAATAGTTGCCAGGGTCTTACTTTCCTGCTGAATCGTAACTCCCTCTTTCGCCTCTACCGCCTGATGAAGTCCATCGCTCCAGCGCCTGCCAACCATAAGCCTTCCCGTAAATTCATCAACGATTGTTACTTGATTATCTTTAACAACATAATCTTTATCGCGAAGGTAAAGTTCTTTTGCCCTCGTGGCATTTTCAATATAGTGAATTGATTCAAAATCTTTCTCATATAGATTATCGACTCCGAGTATCTTTTCTACCCGAGTAATTCCTGTCTCCGTTAGTGAAACGCTTTTAGATTTTTCATCAATCGTATAGTCGGTATCCGGATTCAACTTATCAACCATCGAGGCAAATTTATAATATTTTTGAGTAGGTTCAGTATCCGGCGCTGAAATAATAAGCGGGGTACGTGCTTCATCGATTAAAATTGAGTCAACCTCATCAACTATCGCAAAATAGTGTCCGCGCTGCACCATTTCGGCCAAAGTAGAGACCATGTTGTCCCTAAGATAATCAAAACCAAATTCATTATTGGTTCCGTATAAAATGTCGCTTTGGTAGGCAAGTTTTCTTTCGGCGGGTTTAAGATGGGCCAGTCTTTCATCCCCATGACTCGAATCGGTAAAATCGGGGTCATAAATAAAAGATTTGGTTTCCTGGATAATTGAACCAACCGTCATTCCGAGTAAATGAAATACGGGCGCATTCCAGCCGGCGTCCCTTCGGGCAAGGTAATCGTTCACGGTAACAAGGTGTGCTCCCCGTCCCGTTAAAGCATGAAGATATAATGCAGGAACCGCGGATAAGGTTTTTCCTTCTCCTGTTTTTTGCTCGGCAACCCTTCCTTCAAAAAGAGCGATAGCCGCCATAAGTTGGACATCATAGTGACGCATTCCGAGAAGCCGGTAGGAAGCCTCCCTGACAACCGCGTAAGCTTCGGGAAGAAGATCGTCTAAAGTTTCTCCTTTTGCAAGTCTCGCCTTAAACTCTTCGGTTTTTTTGGCAAAATCTTTGTCTTTGAGTTTTTTAACTTTGGGTTCAAAAGAGTTTACTTTGGCAACGATCTTTTTAATCCTGTCGATCTCACGCGCATTAAGATCCAGGAACCTGGAAAAAATATTAAGCATCGCTATCTATTGTATCAGATTTGAAGCCAAACTCCCCTTGCGTCTTTATATGTCCAACCGGTGGGGTCGCGGTGATTTGTAATCAATGCCCAGATCCAGGAACCGATATCCCCGTAATCAATTCTGCACCGTACCAATCTCCCCCGGAAACTTTGGTCATAAGAAATAACCGGATCCCCCGCTTGGCCGGAAACTTGTTTGCCCTTATAAATTTTAAGTTCCAAATTATTGCCGTACGCATCAACAATATATTTCTTAAACAAAAATCTGGATTCCGAATCCCCGGCTTTTCCGACCGAGGTTATATGATAATTATTTCCAACCACAAGTAAATAAGGAGCTGTTACGGATTCTTTGGTGATAAAAACTCTTCGGCCGCTTTCCAGATACTTATTAATTTGTCCCAAATCGTCATTCCCAATCCAAAGAATTTTCCCATCATATTTTGTAAAAGGTTTGTAATAATGCGATTGCAAAAGCACCTGGCCTTTAGGCAGTTGGTCGATATGTTTTTGCATAACGGCAAGTGCCATGCTGGAACTGTCCCTGTAATACAAAATCCCACTGGCAAGAATAATCGGAGTCAAATAAAGAATTACCCAAACCGATTTATTCTTAAGATATTTATATAAAACCAGAGCAATAAGTACTCCTGCAAATACAATCCGCCTCTGCATTAAATCCCCTTCCCAATATGCGCCTCCAACGGATACGGCAATTGCAAAGACGGCCCATGCTCCCCATTCCAATTTTGTCCGCGTATTTTTGGCTATTAAAAATGCCAAAAGAAATGGTATTAAGGTCCCAAAACTGTTGAAAAATCCGTACCAGATGTTTCTTATCATTCTTAATGTCCCGAAAGAACTGTAAGCCAAAATTTGTTCCGTAGATCCTCCGTAATCCTTCCGGATAAATATATAGATCAAGGCATAAGAGACGGCAGAGATTAATAATGCACACATGGCCAAAATAACGAATTTAAAAATATCTTTATTTTTAAGATTTATTTCCTTTTTAAAAATGACCGGAAAAATAAAAATTGTAGGAACCCAATAAGCCGCATCAAAATGCACGCCAGCCATCAGAAGAACAGCAAGAAAAAATAAAACTGCCTTTTTCTTTAAAAGAAAATAAATAGCCGCCAGATAAAACGTCAAAAGAACGGAATGAACCATCAAGTTAGTGCTAACGAGCCAAACTCCGGGAAACAGTAAGAAAATTAGAGTTGCCAGCCAATAATTCCCCTTCTTAAAAATAATTTTGGAAATCAAATACATCAGCACCGCTGAAATAACTCCAAAAATAAACGCCGTAGTATTGGGCAAAACCAGTCTTGACGTTATCCAGAATATTGCCAAAAATACCGGGTGTATCGGAAAATGTCCAAGGGTGAGAACCTGCCAAAAATTGTGGGTTGAAACTATGGTAAGATACTCGATTTGATCGTAGAAAAGGAGAGCCTTAGGTGTGGTCAAAAATTCAGCAATAAAAACGATTGCAAGAGTTATAAATGGCATACAAACATTAAATTTGCCTCAGGATAAAACCATTCTACATTGGAAAATACCTTTTGCAATTTATTCCCGAATTTCACCGTCTGCGGCCTTTTATTCCCATAATACAAGCGGTTAAATACCACAACACCATCCTGTGCAAGGACTGTCCTTGCACAATTTATAAAGTTTATGTTTTCAAACTTTTCGGGAAATTTGTCTCCTTGATATAGATCAACTGTGATGAGATCGAATTTTCGATTAGGGAAATTAGGAAGATTGGGAAGATTATAAGCGTCAGCAATAATAATCTTTACTCCATATTCAGCCAATCCTAAATATTTTTTCCCAAGCTCCACCATAATCGGATCAATATCGATTCCGACAATTTTTGCCCCCGGCCAATTTTTTCTGATTAATTTCGCAGCCGTCCCTCCACCTAATCCAAGTATCAGGCAGGAGTTAATTGGTTGATTTATTAATTTGTTAATTTGTTTAAGAGTCGACTTCCAAATTGTCTCGACAATCCCTCCCGATTGAGTTAGTCCATCCGCCTGAATATAAGTTCCAAACCCCAAACTCCGGGATACTTTTAGATGCCCGTTATATTTCGATTCCTTTTCCTCTAAAATCTTTGTCCCAAACATAATTTGATTATACTTGTTTCGGCTTTTATTTGGATATGGTATCCTCGAAGGATAACCTAACAGGTTCAAGCAATTGCTTTGAATCTGTTATAGAATGTGCCATGACCCAAGTACCTCTTCCGGAACTTTTAAGACCAAAAACACTCAAGGATTTTGTTGGGCAGGAGGATCTTGTTGGACCGGATGGAATTATCAAAAAACTTCTTAAAAATAAAGATTTTTTTCCTTCTTTAATTTTTTGGGGACCTCCAGGATCAGGAAAAACCACCCTCGCCAAGATTATCGCCAACACTCTTAAGCGGGAATTTTTTGAATTTTCCGCGGTTAATACAAAAGTTAAAGACATCGAATCTTTGATTGAAGACAATAAACAGTTGAAATTAATAAATTCGCCGATTGTTTTTCTTGATGAAATTCACAGATTTAACAAGGCCCAGCAGGATAAGCTTCTTCCCCACGTAGAACATGGCGATATAATTTTAATCGGTGCCACAACCGAAAATCCGTCTTTTGAAGTAATCAGCCCGCTTCTTTCGCGCACCCGAGTCCTTATTCTTAATCAATTAAGCGAAAAGGATTTACTTAAAATTTTGGGCAGAGCTCTAAAATATACAAAAAAGAAGCTAAACAAAGAGGCTGAAGCCTTTCTCCTTGAAGCTGCGGATGGAGATGCCAGAGTTATGCTAAACGTTTTGGAAATTGCGGCCAGTCTGGTTAAAGCTCCGACAATAAAAATTCCGGACCTTGAGACCGCTCTTCAACGAAGACAATACACTTTTGATAAACGCGGAGAAGATTTTTATAACGTAATTTCGGCATTTATTAAGTCAATGCGGGCAGGCGATACCGATTCCGCGCTTTACTATCTTGCACGGATGGTTGCGGCAGGACAGGACCCGCTTTATATAGCCAGAAGAATGGTTGTTTTTGCATCCGAGGATGTGGCTTCTCCCACGGCGCTGGTTGTTGCCAACGCGGTATTTGCCGCCTGCAACTCAATCGGCTACCCCGAATGTCAGGAAAACCTGGCTGCCGGAGTGGTTTACCTTGCCACAGCCAAAAAAGACCGCTCGGCATATAGCGCTTATATGGAAGCTCTTGCTGATGTAAACCAATACGGCAATCTTCCGGTCCCTCTAAAAATCAGGAACCCCGTTACAAAATTAATGAAAGAGGTTGGCTACGGCGAAGGATATGAAAAATACGACACCCAAAGTTATCTTCCTGAAAAACTTAGCGGCAAAAAGTATTATAAGCAAAGCTTGGCCAAATCTGAATTTGGTAGAAAAAATGACTAATAAACTTGCTGAGGTCAAGGAAAAAATAACAACTCCTTTAAGACAGGCAACTCTTTGTTTTTTGATCAAAGATAGGCAAATTCTACTTGCCATGAAAAAGCGGGGTTTTGCTGCCGGAAAATGGAATGCAGCTGGAGGAAAACCGGTAGACGGAGATAAAACTATTGAGGCAACGGCAAAACGGGAAATGTTCGAGGAGGTAGTGGTAACCCCAAGAAAACTTAAAAAGGTTGCTGTTCTTAATTTTTATTTTGAAGCACAAAGCGATTGGAACCAACAAGTTATCGTCTTTGTAACTGATAGTTGGTCGGGCATACCAAAGGAAACCGGAGAAATGGCGCCAAAGTGGTTTAACTTAAATGAAATACCGTACGGCCAAATGTGGGACGATGATATTCTTTGGCTGCCGAAAGTTTTGGACGGAAAAATCATAGAAGGAAATTTTCTTTTCGACGAAAATCAAAAAATGCTAGAGCATGACGTCAGAGAGATCGCTTAGCTTCACCTTACAGTCCTAATTCGGAAGAAATCCCCTGCATTGCTTTTAGGGAAATTGTAATGAAGTCCGGCAGTTTAATTCCCAATTTCTCCTCGCACATTTCAATTTGTTCTCTTTTAACCCCCGCCGCAAAGCTTTTTGAATCCCATTTACTCAAGATATTTTCAACCGTTACTAATGCCAACTTCTTTTCAGGACGTACTAAAGTCACGGCAACAATCAGCCCCGTAAGTTCGTCGCAACAAAACAAAGACCATTCCAAATTATTTTTTGGCGGATTTTGCCCGGTATGGGAAAAGTTGTGGGATAAAATTGCGTCCATTAGCTCCTTATCCGTTTCCCCTTCTTCTTTTAACCACTCAGTCATCAAGACAGTATGTTTTTCGGGAGTGGTTTTTGTTTCTTCGTAATCACCATCATGAAGTAGTCCCACAACCTCCCACTTTGCCTCATCTTCGCCAAAATATTTGGCCAGGGCTTTCATCACAGCCGCGACAGCATAGCAATGCTTCCGCAAATTGGGAGATTCCATCCTACTGTGAAGGATCCCAAGCGCCTTACTTTTTTCCACCTTTTTTGAATCTCTTCTTAAATACCGTCAAGCATCGTGCCAAACAGCTAAGAACCGCGTATGCAAAAACTACGGCACAAACGATTATTATCCACTTAATTACGACGTAGGGGTTAATTGTCGGGAAAACAAAACCGAGCCCGAAAATTAAAAGCATTCCGAAAAGCGAAAAGGAAATTGACAACAAAAGAACATTCATAAATTTCATATCATCCATTTTTATCACCTTCTTTCATAATACTGGTAATTCTACCAACAACTTTCTCTTTTCCAAAATTGGCAAGAAGTGCCCCGGCTCTGGGGCCGTGTGTTTTATCGATAAAAGCAAGGTATATCGAGGCAAAAGCGTCCTTAGGGTTAATTTTTAATTCTTTCGAAAGATTGTATAGTGCCACCTGCAAAGAATCGGCATCAACTTCTTTTTCAAAAAGTTTTGCAACACCTGCCAGATACTCCTTTTGTCCGGAAGTAAGATTTTTTGCACTTTTCGGAATTTCCTTCGTCATTCCGAATCGATAATCATCCGGGGCATAATTTTCCAGCCAAATTTTGGCGTATTTTATTCTTTCTTCCAATACCCTACTTTTCCCGCTGGGCATTTTTTCCGATATTTCTTTTTCACTTAACCCCTGCGATAAATAATTTGCCACATCTCTAAACCTAGGTGCAATAAATCCTTTTCTTTTTTCGGGGATATCACCAACCTGAGATAAAACAAAAGAACGGGATCCCGCTTCCCAAGCTTTGTCATAAGCATCAAAAAGATCCGGTATGGCCATTGTCCCGATAGGATCAAAATTGCTTTGAGACCCAATATCAGCATTTACAAAAAGAAATCTGGCAACCTCGGCCGGTAAAATTTTAACCAAATCGTGAGCCTTAAGACCAACTCCTTTAGAAGACGACATTTTTTTGCCGCCTATAAGAATAAATTCATACGGAAATTTGTAGGGTTCCGGATACTTAAAAACTTCTTTGCAAATAGCCATGGCGATATCGTAAGAGCCTCCGGCTGAGGCGTGATCTTTACCGGCTCCTTCGATTGTCACTCCAATGACTTTCCAATGTGCCGCCCAGTCAACTTTCCATGGTAGTTTTCCTGTTCCGCCAAAAGGAGAAACCTTTCCTTCATGACCGCAGCCTTTGGCCCAAGCTACAAGATTTGGCTCACATTTATAAGAAACTTTTTCCCCGTCCCAGGCAAAAACCTTGGTAGTACCGAGTTTGCCGCATTTCTCACAAATTACCTGAAAAGGAAGCCAGCCGGCCTCTTTTTTAGCACTTCCCGAAACTTTTTGGTAAATATCCTGAATTTTTTCGGAATTATCCAGTGCAAGCTTAATAACTTCATCGAATTTACCTTGATGATAAAGATCCCATGAAGAAATATATTTCGCCTCAAATCCTAAATATTCTATCGATTTTTTAAGATCGTCAGCCAGAAAGTCTGCTAAATTTTCAAAACTGGAATCAGGCGACGGAATCATTTTTAAAGCTTCGCCTTGGTGACCCTCTAAAGACTTTTTAAGAACATCCGGAAATTCATCGGCGGGGTCAAAATCGTTAAAGACGTAGGTTAATGTCGCATCCTGGCCTGTGTCCTTCAAGGCTCTATAGATAGCGCTATGAATTACGGGGCCAAGCATCGAACCAATGTGAGCAAATCCCGAAGGTGTCTTCATATCGTCAACCCAGTAAGGTTTAAATTTAGCCGAAGCAATAATTTCCTGCGCTATTTTGTCTGCCCAATGCATACTACAGCTATTCTAGCTTCAAATGAAGTATTATTCAATCGCAAGAATTTCGTACTGAAGTTTACCGGCAGGAGCCTCAACCTCAACCTTTTCTCCAACTTTTTTGCCAACTAAAGCTAGTCCCAAAGGCGAATCGTGAGAAATTTTCTTATTAACAGGGTCCGCCTCCCACTCTCCCACAATATCAAAAACGGTTTTTTCACCATTCACTTTTACCATCACTTTCGTTCCGACACCAATTCCACCGTTTTCGGCTTTTCCGCTACCCGAAACAACGGAGGCGGTTTTTACGACTTCTTCCAGTTCGTCAATCCGGCCATCCAAAAACTCAAGTTCCTCTTTGGCGCTTTGATAATCGCTGTTTTCGCTTAGATCCCCTTGGGAACGGGCATTTGCCAACCTCTCGACAATTTTTGGTCTTTTGATATCACGAAGCTCCCCAAGTTCAGCACTTAGGGCATCCAGTCCTTGTTTGGTAAGTTTAATGTTGTTTTTCATAATACGATCCACATCCGCGGGGCAAAAAAAACCCTCCATTTATTCCTGGAGAGAAAGTCAAGTATTTAACCTAACGAGGGAGATTTTATCCTCTTGTGAGGCTAATGTCAAGCAATCAAAGGGTATCAAAATATAGCGAGTTACAACCCTGAGCGTAGTCAAAGAGTGACCCCATTGGGACTCGTGTGCACAAAAAATACCTTGATTAGCACTATCGAGACCAAGGGAGAACGAGTGAAGCGAGTGACCCCATTGGGACTCGAACCCAAGTTACCAGGATGAGAACCTGGTGTCCTAGACCGCTAGACGATGGGGCCGTTCCGGCCCTGGCACCGCGATGCGCGTTGTGGGGCCTCACGCGTATTTTACCATAAACTCAAGAATCCTTTATCAGACTCCAGGTCGCATATTCTTCCAAAGTCAGGCCAAGTCTTTTTGTGGATCTCCTTCCGTAGGACCTTTTAAAATGAGGCACCAGAATATCCTTCTTGTAAGATTCAATTATAATTGGGTGGATGTAATACTTCCGACAGACGCTTTTGGTATTTCCGAGATGGGCCGATACGGTAGCCACCACGTCCGCAATCTTGTTTTTGAGATCGCTTTCGCCTGCCGCGTTTCCCTCCCGGTAGAAGGAATCTCCGGCCAAAACGCTCCCGCCCCATGTGCGAAAATCTTTTGCGGAAAAGTCAGCTCCCGTATGGGTTTTCAGATACCTGTTCACCTCTTCCGAGTTTATTGATTTCCTCTGGTTATTTTTATCTAAATATTGAAAAAGCTCATATCCCGGCAAATCAATACATTCTCTTACAGTTTTTGCCACCCTCGGATCGGTTATACCAAGCTCATGAAAAACACCGCTTTTACCCTCGAAACTGAATGTCATTGTGTTGCCGTGAACTTTGACGTGCTTTTCCAGCATGGTCGTCAGGCCATATGAATGATCTTCCTCGGCATATTTAGTGTTTCCCACCCTGATAAAAGTATGTTCCAGAAGCCAGACCACTGTTGCAAGAACACGGTCTTCGGTTAAAGTATGTTCACGCATATGCGCGCTCACTGCTTCACGAAGAGCCGGGAGCCGCTCGCCAAATGTGATCATCTGATCAAATTTGTGTTCCTGATTCCGCTTTACCCATTCAAGATGATAAATATACTGCCTGCGCCCACGGGCGTCCACCCCAATAGCCTGGATGTAATCCATCGGATCAGGACTGATAATAACGTCTTTCCAGGCGGGTGGGATAGCAAGTCCTCTGATGCGGTTTGCGGTAGCTTTGGAAGCTGGTCCTCCTTTTTCGTTAACGAATCTGAAGCTGCCGCCGTTTCGCTCACGACGCAGAGTCCGCTCCGAATCCTTATGATAATGAATCTGTGCCACTAATTTATAGTGTAGCCCAGATATGCTTCGTTAAGAAGAACTATACATTGTTTTGTGACTTCTTCCGGACAAAAGGTGTATAATATGGGCCGATAGTAGTAGAAGGTATTGCACCTTAACTTACTTAAACTTACTTAAAAATCAACCCATAACTAAACGCCCTTGAGGCGCATAAGGAGATTTGAGATGAAAACGAACACCCTTTGGAGGGGTTTATTGATTCTGATCCTATTTGCTGGATTATTGTCATATACAAACCCTGTAAAGGCACTAGGTACCCCACAAATTGTGGGCATCAATCCATCTTCTCCGGCGCCCGTTGGAACCAATGTGAGCATTCATGCCACGGTCCAATGGGATTCCGATTTTCGTTCAATGCGAATATGCTTTCGTGACGAAAATTGGTGCCAGGAAGAGGGAACCCCCGACTTTACTAAGAATTTTGATACGTCGGGTCTTTCCGCAGGAACCTACACAATCATTGTCGAGGTTGCTGCTGTGGATAAAGGCTGGGATACTGCAAATAAAACCTATGGAAGCTACGAGCTGACAGGTTCATCACAGCCTCCCACACCGGTTCCGCCAGCCACGCCACCTAAGGGGCCGAATATTTCCATATTCGACTTTTCCCCTAGTAGCGCCAATGTTGGCGATCAAGTAACTATCCACATCAAAGTGGATTCGGCTAACCCGGGAGCAACCAAGCTCACTGTTTCCTGTGGCTCGCTTATAAAAAACGAGACTGCAGAGGTTGAATTCAATTCAACCTGGAACACAACCGGATGCCCTGCCGGAACAGCCACTGTTACTGTTTTGTCGCGAGATGTAAATGACCCCAACTGGGCCAATCCAAGCTCGGCAATAAGGTCATACAACCTAAGCGCACCACCTGTTCCTGTACCGTCTCCCACTGCTAACTTTTGGGCAGACGCTACCAGCATCCTACAGGGACAATGCACAAATCTGCACTGGGATACCGCTGACGCAACAAGCGTGGATATCGATGGATCAGGGGTCAATGCTTCGGGAAGCAAGCAAGTTTGCCCGAGTGTAACTCAGAAGTTCACATTAACCGCACATGCCGGTTCAGGCGGAGCCGATGCCAAGCGCAACATTACCATTACGGTAACCGCGGTTCAGCAACCCCCGGCTGTCATTGACAGTTTCCAAACGGGAAATGCCATCAGCATTAGCGGAAATATTTACGTCATCGTTGACGGACGCCGCAGGCATGTGCCTAACCCGGCAACATTGGATGCGCTGGGAATTGGTCAGAGCCTGATCAATAACAAGGGGTTCAGCGACTCGCAGCTTTCACAGATCATTCAGGGTCCGGATATTCCCGATGTCAATATCGACCCTACGGGAGTAGCCTCTTTCAGAGCGGCTTACCTACCAAACCTGACTCCGATCGTGCCAAAGCCAACGCAGGCCCCAACAAATTCTAACACGATTGGTCTCTGGGTTGCCCCGGTTTCTTACCAGGCCGACAGCACGGTTACCGTTTCTTGGAACAATCTGGTTCCTTCAGGAACAGACTGGATAAGTTTGCACCCCGCTGGTGCCCCAGATTCAAACTACCTGAGTTGGCAATACGCGAACGGATCCTCCGGTAACTTAACCTTTACCACACCCTCGCAAAGCGGGGTTTACGAATTCAGACTGTTTAGAAGCAGTGTAAAGGTTGCGACGAGTAACAGTTTTACGGTAGCTCCGACACCAGTTCCGCAAGTTGTTCAGCCGACTGCAAAGCCGCCTGTTCAGCCAACAACCCAGCCCCAAGTCGCAGCGCCGACTTCACAGCCAAGTCCTGAACAGGCAACCAGCCAAAATTCTGACCTACCAAATGCAGCAAGTTGCCAAAATGACAACAGAACATGGCTAGATAAGCTCTTAGGTGTTGCATCAGCTGACGCGTCCTGTACCGATTATGTAAACAAATCCAGTCAGGCTATAAGGGATTGTTGGGGCAACTCATTTCCGAATGCTGGGCTTTGGGACGATTGGGCAAGAGATACGAGCAGATCAGGTAATTGTGGTTGGTCGGTCGAACCTGCCAATAATACGGGATTGAGCAATGCAAAGTCTGGCGATATCGTTGTTTGGAACGGTTTTAATCAAAACAACGGTCAATCGTGTTCAGATGCATACACCCCAGGGCATGTCGCTATATTTATAAACAGGAACAGCGACGGCACAATCAACGTAAATGGCTCCGGTTGGACTGGAGATCAAAGCCATACCAAAGTCGACTCCAGCTGTATGAGCGTTATACATCTCAATTTACAACCTGACCAGGCCGGTAGTCCCACCAAGGATTGCAGCCAATACAAATGGCCGCTAAATTGGTTCTGTAAATGGGGCTGGATTAAGTAAGTTAGATTAGTTTTACAAGCAGGGCACTTCCCAAAAGGAAAAGACCCTGCTTTTTATTTGGCAAAGCTGAGGCTGCCAATCACGAAATGTCCGACAATGTCATAATATGCCGTTTTCATAACGTTACTTTTATCAAAAAGTGTAAGAGATGCCTTGTTGCCGAAAACGTAGATTAATACAAATCCCTTATATCGGTAAGCTCCATCAGTGTCTTTTGGAAAATTTGTGGTTTGATCACCGATTTTCAAAACACTCCCGGCATCATAAACAAATTGCGCATCATTCGTGTCTTTCCTGGGATCTTTTACATCCCAACCTTGAGGGTACCTTAAACTAAACCCGTCTCCTCTATACTCCGGCCAAGTTGAAACCCAAATCTTGAGTCCAATCCCAACTATCAATATCAGTCCAGCAAAGCCCCCCAATACCCACAAAATGATCTTTCCCCACTTCGGTAACTTAAAGCTCAATTTTGCCATATATCAGTATTGTAATCCTTTTTTATTGACCTCTGCAACAAATCGGCAGGTAGGTAATTTTGACTCACTCCGAGGGTGCTCCGTAGATAATTACTTCCGTTCCCGGATTGGTATCGGATACGTAAGTAATATTGCCTGCGGCCACCGGATTCGCCCAATCATAAAGTTTGCCCGCGTCGGCGGGCGCAATATTCACACAGCCGTGGCTCATCGGGTAGCCGAAATTGTTATGCCAATAGGCTCCGTGGAGGCTAAATCCCCGGCCCTTTCCGACTTTGTCATTGTAGAAAAACATAACGTACGGAACGTTTGGAAGATTATAATAGTCGGCTCCCGTTCCCCCACTCATACGGGTATAGCGGAGCTTGACCCAAATGTGGAAAGTTCCGGTCGGGGTCGGATACCATTTTCCTGAAGAGACGGGAAAACTCATTACAACCTGATCATTTTGAAACGCGTAAAGCATTTGCTTGCCTAAGTCGACTTCGATTCTTTTAGCGGAAGCGGGAACATCCCCCAACACTTTGATTGTACCGGGTTTCTCCGCAACAAAAGCCGGGGGCTGAAGGTTTTGTCCCAAAAATTCGGCTTTTTTGGCACTAGGGTCAAAATTGCCGTTAAGATTTTTTATGCAGCTAACCGAATTTGCACAAAATGTAGATTGAATTGAAGTTCTGAGAATTGCGAAAGCAAAAACTATTACAGCAAGAACTGCAAAGCCAATTCCGAAAAATCTGAAACTTTTGTTAACCTTCTTTCTTACCACCCCCTCAGATTAGCTGATTTGTATTGACCTGTAAATAACCTGCTAAAACTTGAAACATATCTCATAGTATGATAGAATGCCCCCTCATGTTTACCACAATTTTAGGCATAATCATGCTTTTCACAAGTCCTGCCAAGCCTCTAGTTCTTGGTAATCCGGACGTGGTTTTGGCCTCCCATAGCTTTTCGCTTGAAAACAGGTACGGAAACAGCTTCGTGAACGGTGTATTCAAAGATAATATCCTTTTAACCCTCGCCTATCTTGATGGCACCGTTCAAAGTAAAACCGACATTTCCTGGGAAAAAGTTACCTCCCCGTTCAGCTACAAATTTAGCCTCGAGCCCGGGCAGGAGTTTGCTTTCCATGACCAGATTCTGCCTGAGTATAAGGAGAATATCATTAGGACTACAAACGCCCATTTTAACTTTCAGGACGGGTTTAAGTCGGATGGTTACTTAACTGGAGACGGAGTCTGCCATTTAGCCTCACTCGTCTATTGGGCAGCCAAAGATGCAGGCCTATCCGCCGTTGCACCCACAAATCACAATTTTGCCACAATTCCGGAAGTTCCAAAGCGGTACGGAGTATCCATTTATGCCCTTCCCGGAGCCTTTGAGACCAGCGCCAGGCAAAACCTTTACATTACCAATAATCTGGATAAGCCTGTCAGCTTCATTTTTAATTATGACGGCAGTAATTTAACCGTAGACGTCATCAAAGAAGGCTAAAAGTAAATTTTAGTTTGCGGCCAAAAGAGCCGGAATCGAAGTAAATTTACCCCGGAGTTTGGCCACGGGAGACCATTTTTTAAGGGCAACTTTGAGAACATCCTCAACTTCCCCGGCAAAAACAAAATTAATATCGCGCTTCACTTGAGCCGGAATATCATCAATATCCTTTTTATTGTCCTTGGGCACGATGATAGTCTTTAAGCCCGCCCTATGTCCCGCAATGGATTTTTCCTTTAAGCCCCCGATCTCAAGCACACGGCCCCTCAGGGTTACTTCTCCAGTCATACCCACATCCCTTTTAACCGGAATCCCCGTAAGAGCTGAAACAAGAGCAGTAGTAATTGCCACTCCAGCCGAAGGTCCATCCTTGGGAACCGCGCCTTCAGGGACGTGTATATGAACATCAATATTTTCGGCAAAATTGCTTTTCAGACCCAGCTCGCTAAAATGCGACCTTGTCCAAGTAAATGCCGCCTTTGCCGACTCCCTCATAATATCCCCCAGCTGTCCCGTAAGAGTAAGTTTGCTTTTGCCGGGCATGAGAGATACTTCTATAAATAGGATTTCTCCGCCAAAAGGTGTAACCGAAAGGCCCGTACTCATTCCTATTTCGTCTTCTTTCTCGGCAATTTGCGAGGTAAATCTCTGACTTCCCAAAAACTTTCTGACATCGGAGGTCTCAATCTTCTTGGGGAATTTTTTCTTTTCCGCGACCAGTCTGGCTACCTTCCTGCAGACATTGGCCAGATTTCTTTCCAAGTTCCGAACCCCCGCCTCGCGCGTATAGCTTCCTATAACTTCTTTAAGACCTTTATCTGCTATCTCGATTTTTTTAGATTCCAAGCCTTGCGCCTCAAGCTGCTTTGGCCATAAGAATTTCCTGGCTATATGGAATTTTTCGGTTTCGGTATAACCGGGGAATGTAATGACTTCCATTCTATCCCTTAGAGGGTCCGGAATCGTATCCAGCATGTTGCCTGTACAAATAAACATGACCTCGGAGAGGTCAAACGGGACTTCAAGATAGTGATCCGAAAATTCCCTGTTTTGTTCGGGGTCAAGCGCCTCAAGAAGTGCGCTACTTGGATCCCCTCTAAAATCCACGCCTATTTTATCTATTTCATCAAGCATGAACACGGGATTTTTTGTGCCTGCATTTTTCATTCCCTGAATAATTCTTCCCGGCATTGCCCCGACGTACGTCCGCCTATGTCCTCTGATTTCGGCTTCATCCCGGATTCCCCCCAAGGAAACCCTGACAAACTTCCGGTTTAAGGCTTTGGCAATTGACCTACCTATTGAAGTTTTTCCTACTCCGGGAGGACCGATGAAACAAAGAATTGTCGGATGGGCCGTGTTTCTTCCTTCGACTCCTTTCAGTCGCATAGTGTGTTTCGCTTCTTTTTTCAGCTTCATCACGGCCAAAAATTCCATAATACGCTCCTTGGCTTTTTCGATTCCGTAGTGATCATCTTCCAAAATTTTCGCGGCTTTTTTCATCGGCACGTTATTGGGGGTTGCCTTGCTCCAAGGCATATCGCAAAGCCAATCCAGATAGTTTCTTATATATCCCCCTTCGGGATTATTCGGAGACATTTCGCTCAAGCGCTTCAGCTCTTTTTCGGCACGGATTTTGACATCGGGGGGCATTCCGGCTTCTTTAATTTTCACTTTATATTCTTTAAATTCTTCACCCGTAATTTCCCCCTCCTCATCCATCTCGCCAAGCTCTTCCTCAATAGTTTTTTTCTTTTCCCTGAGCATCGCCTTTTTCATTTGATCCTCAAATCTTTTTTGAGTTTTTGACGAGATTGTCCGCTCAATCTCGAGCGCATTTACCTCTTTGGCAAGATATTCCAGAACAATCCCAAGTCTTTTTTTGACGTTTATTTCTTCCAGAATTTTTTGTTTTTCGGAAGGCTTTATCTCAAGAAGTGATGCCACTTGATCGCTCATTTCGACAGGCTCCACATTCCCGGAAACAAGTTTCATTACAGTCATTATTTCCGCCTGCTTACCAAGATTTATTGATTTTTTGAAAAGTTCCTGAAGCTTTTTGGCCAACACCCCGACTTCGGGAGATTCATCAATCTCTTCCGGAATTTCCTCAACCTTGCCGATCAGATAGGGTTCCTGTGCCAGAACTTCTTTAAGAGTGACCCTTGCTTGCCCACGGATTAAAGCATGAATTTCACCCTCCGTTGTCATCATTTGGGTGATTGTGGCAATCGTTCCGATGCTATTCAGGTCTTCAAGTCCGGGGTCGGCGGTCCTGGGATCTTTTTGAGAAAAAACGGCAATGACTTTATCTTCCTGAAAAGCAGAATTGACCGCGGTGACGCTCTTGGTCCGCCCGAATGAAAGAAGTGTATCGGTATGCGGAAAAACGACTGAACCCCGCACCGGAACTATCGGAACCCGCCTGGTTATATCTTTAGTCATATGAGTATTTTAGCAGTCTAGTCGAGGAAGTGCTAGTTGTCAATAGTGACCCCGTTTTCTTTGCAAAAATTTAAAAACGTGGACCTTTTCGGCAACTACCGCTACCAATGTCCCGATTAAAGCTCCGCCTAAAATATCGATGGGATAATGAACATTGGCCAAAACCCTTGCAATCCCGATAAGAAGCGCGCCCCCCAGATAAAACCATCCCACTTTTCTATCATGCATAAAAACGGTTACGGCAAGGCTAAATGCCAAAGCTGTGTGGGCCGAAGGAAAAGCGCCGTCGGTGGGTTTAAATAAAACATCAACCCCTCCTCCGTTCCGGACAAATGGCCGTATTGTCGGGAAAAAATGCTTAATTAAGAGAGCGATCAGCCAAGCCGCAAGGCTTGCCAAAAGTGCGTGAACTACCTGTTCTTTTTTAATCCGCCCATCGATAAACCATAAAACAAGAAGCCCCGCATAAAGGAACCAGATAAGGAAGGTAGCAAAAAATTCCACCGTAATATCTTCCAGCATTATTTAATGGTATCATTTTACAGATGGAATCAAAGCATTCGCTTTATAAAAGTTTTAAATTTGCGTTCAACGGTCTCTCTACCGCCATAATCAAGAGTAGAAACTTCAGGATTCAAATTCTTCTGGGCACTGCCTCGTCTGTCTTGGGAATTATTTATAAAATATCGAGCTTTGAATGGCTCTCGCTAATTTTAATTATCGCTTCCGTTCTTATTTTGGAACTGGTTAATACCGCAATCGAGGAAATCGTCAACATAGTCAGTCCCGAAATACAGGAAAGGGCAAAAATGGCCAAAGACGTTTCGGCAGCCTCCGTTCTTGTCGCTGCGATAGCCGCAATCTTTATCGGAGCCGTCATTTTTATCCCAAGAATTTTCTACTAAAGAAAGTCAATTTAGGCTTATATCCGGTTTTTGCAGATCGTGAAGCATTTTAACAGCTTCCTTCGCCCGGGATCTTGATCTAAGTTCAGCCTCAAATTCGAGTGCATCAAAAGCCATCCCTTTGAATACTTTTTTCGTCAAAGGATCCTGACACGATTTAAACTCCCGGAGTAGCTTTATCGCGGTTTCCTGCGCCTCCCTGACTTCGGGCTCAACCAGTCTAATCGGCATTATCTCTCTTGCCATACTTGAGGCTATTATACTCCAATCTTGCTGTACACCGGGAACTATAGTTAATAATTATTTTAGTAAGTAAGTATTATTCTCCCGTTGGAAATTGTAACTGTATTGCCATTCAGGCTTTTTAGTTGAATTCTTACCACCAAGTCGCCACTAAAGAAATTAAGAGAATCTGATTTAATCTGCATGGGAGAAACTGCTGTTGAGGCGATATCGCTTCCTTGGACACCAATCCCATGAGTTACGTCAAAAAGGCGGGCAAATGACTTTCTGTCTTCCGCACTTGTTCCTAAATTTGCCTGAAAATACATTTTCTTTACTCCGGGGTAGTTTGCTTTATTAAACGATATTTCAGAACCCGCCAGGCTATCCCAATCGGTCGCAACCGTACTGCCTGATGTTGAAATAGGAATTACTAACTCCTTTGCGCCTACCTTACCTCTTTGAATTAAATCTACACAAGCTTGGGGGCAAGAAGAAGTTGAAGTGGAAAGAACCCGGGATTCAGCTTTGAAGGTTTTAAATATGTAGAAATCCAGGAGTAATAAGTTTAAAAACAAAAGCAAAAAAAGAAATAAAAGAATATTTTTTTTCATATCCAACTTACAACCCAATTTATCACTTGGAGAGTACTATTACAACGATTTGAGTCTATCCCTCGACGTTGCTCGGGATCCCGTCAAACTCGAGCTGAGCAGGCCGGTCTGGGACCTTTCAAAGCTAAATAAAAACATTATTTTCCCCCACAAAAAAACTCCTGACTGATTTTGACTAACATCAGTCAGGAGGTGTTTATACTGCACGGCTACTTACGAATTTCGCTTCTTTTCCTTTGATACTCATCCTCACCGATGAGTCCTTGGGAGTGTAGCCTCTCAAGATCGGCTGCCGGCCCTACTAGCACTTCTTGTGGAGCTGTCGCCTTCTTAAGCTGGCCCTTGGATTCCAGAACGACGAACGACTCGGACATAGAGTCATGGGGGAATCTCCGGTACCTCTTCAGGCCTCCGATGAAAATCCAGCCGAAGATGGATGCGGTTATTGCGGTCAGGGCCACAATAAAAACGCCGCTCACATAGAGCATGATTGCTCTTGTGATACACCACCCCAGGCTTAATTTTTCCCCGTTGGCGTTGACTACCCTCATGCCCAAGAGCATCTTCCCAACAGTCTTTCCGAAAAATCTGTGCATAAGAGTGTCATAGGCGATGACCAAAAGGAAGAACGTACCGTAGAAGAGCCACATTGCCGTATCGGATGTCGAATCCGTACCCAAAACGGCTTCTGCTCCCACGGAGAGTCCTGCGCTTATCGGAAGCAGAATAAATCCGACCAGAATTGTGTCGATGATCCTGGCGGCTAACCTCCGATAGTTTGTCGCCTGCTCAAACTCAATTACCTGAGAGTTCCTTGAGGTGTTCATCCTGTTTACCTCCTAAACTACCCTTGCAGTATTGAGTTCAACAAACTTGTCTGCGAAGCTCTCGCGGGGTATGGTTATTACCACACTTATTCCTTGTTTGCCGTCTTTCTTTTTCTCTTCGATGAGTCGCCCGTCCACAGGCTCCGCAATTCTCTTACCAAGCAATAATTTGGCAGGCAGCTTTATGAAAAGCCAAGAAAGGCCGTACCCGACTAAGAGAGCGATCAGAAAAACCAATCCGCAGAAGATGAATTGCACGTTCTCATCGTTCATCATCTGCACAATCAAAAGAATCCCGAGTGGAATACCAATAAGGAAGGCGAATACCAAACGTACTGTGTTGAGAGTCTTACCGGCCCGTATCTTGGGGGAACAGGCCTGGCAATATGGAATATTCTTGACCTCAA
This sequence comes from Patescibacteria group bacterium, assembly GCA_041480845.1. Classification (GTDB taxonomy): domain Bacteria; phylum Patescibacteriota; class Microgenomatia; order UBA8517; family UBA8517; genus LCIL01. The sequence continues at coordinate 21,476 of JBGPAU010000006.1, forward strand.
CATTTATTTGACCGAGACCCTTAAAGTTCTTATTCATTTTGAGGGAGTCGGTTTTCTCGGCCGGGCCACCGCAGTTTGCACATTCCGGGGGCCATTTTACGGCATCAACGTTTTCTTCAATCACAATGTTTTTCTTCTCACGCCGCATTTGGGGCATTCTTACAACTTGCATATCCATTTTGTCCTCCTTGGGGACTAGTTGAATTGAGCTGTTAAAGTGCGCAGCCTGAACTGATTGTACCACAGGCTGTCAACACATAAACTGAAGCTAGATTAATACTCTTTGCAGACTCTCAAATTTTCTATGCGGCTGCGGGACGGGGATTCGCCGTGCAAAACATGCAATTCCTTAGTTCGCACCATCAAATCCCGGACCAAAGCGGGCGAAGCGAGCTGGGCAGGCCGGTCTAAATTTATACTTTATGGCGTGGGTGGTTTTTAGCCTAATTACTTTACGATTTGACAAATGAATCAATAAGCAGTACGTTATGGGCCATATGACATTTACGGAAGCAAAAATTTTTCCTCCTGATCCAACAAGTTATACAGAAGCTTATAGGGATCTTAGGGAATTTGAAGAAAGGTATCGTTTAAAACTTGAGATTGGAAAGAAGATTGAAAGAAGATTTGGGCGGGCTTTCGATGATCCCGAAATGGATTTTAACAAGCATGATTATGAAGTCTTAATGGTGACGCGAAAAGTAGTTGGAGGGGAAATAAAACAAGAAATTACAGGTGAATATAATACCAAAATAGTAAATATTTTCGATATTGTAGAAGCCAAAATATCCAGTCCAAGAATACATTGGTATGTCCTTGACCACGGTGGTAAGGTTTGGAATCCAAATACAAGAACGTGGGGAACAATGACCGAAAAAGAATATCTTAAGAAAAAGGTTTATAAAAAACCCTAAAGTTCTAGCCTTGGTTAATATTAAAAAAGAAGTGTCAACCGGTCAAAAGTGTGGCTTGGCACTGCTCTGAGCATTGTGACCGCTTAGGAGTAGTGTATCACCCCGAGGCTAAATATTTTTTCTCCTTGTCAATATAAACATCTCACCAATAACAAAAATTGCAACTACACTAAGCAGGCCAATAATAATAAATAAATATGTTTGGGTATTGTTGCCTGATTTGGCCACATTGAAGCTGGCTGCCACCTCTTGGTTGAGGTTTGTGTAGTCGCTGAGTTTAGCACTAATTTTATACATCCCCGGCGGAACGCTTTCGGGAATGGAGATAGCGTCCATGAATGACGCTTGCGTCTCAATCGCTTTTAAGACCTTCAGATATGCAACTTCTTTGCCGTCTTTATTTTTTACCGAGTATTCGATCCTTAAATCTTTTCTACCGGCATTTTCCGGCCATTTGACTTCTGTTTCAAAATAAACCTTTTCACCGGCTCTTATTTCCGAGTATTTTTCAGGTATGCCGACAGCAATGGACATGGCAGATACAGAACCGGGCAGTATTGCCATTGCCAAAAAGAAAAGAACACAGACTTTTAAAAAGTATTTAGTTCTCATATCTACTCTTGATTATATCGCCCTTATTGATTATTGAATATCACTTCAGGTGTAAAACGGCGGAGAAAAAACGCAAATGTAATAAACAAGATTAGAATATTAGTTTATTCTCACTTCGGACTTCGTCCGTTTGACAAACACCCTCGTTCTTACGAACGGGGTTTCGTAGTGATAAATATTCCCTGATTAAAACGTTTGTTTCCTATTAAAACAGACGAGGCGTTTATTTTCACAGGAATTCTTTTATTATTTTTCGTCAAAACTTCTGTAAAAACTGATTTAATTTTGCCTTCAGCCTGTTTTTTAAATCCTTCCATTGTCTCCTTTATCTTATCTTTTGGATGAAGCTCGTCAGCTTTCATAGAAAGAAGTTCATCTCTTGAATATCCCATAAGTTTTTCAGCAGATTCATTACAATCTACCAGCCGTCTTGTTTCAACATCTGCGATAAAAATCGCAGCAGTAGCGTTTTCAAATAAGATTCTATACTTTTGCTCCATTTTTTCTCTTATGTTTAATTCTTTTTCTTTCTTAATAATTAGTCTTTCTTTTTCTGCAATAAAAGAATGGAGCATAAAAATAACTATAAGCAAAAATAACATGTCTACCAATGAACAAACAAGATTAAAATAAATTATTTGCTGAGAATTCTTGAGAATAGCGTTATGAGTAGTCAAAGATATTTCCTTTTCAAGAGCTTGCCAATCTATAGTAGATTGCTGCATTTCAGTTTTATATTTTGCATACTCTTCTCCGGTTATCAAAGAATAAGCCGTATCAAGATCTTTTTTATCTATGGCCTTAAACGCCTGAGTTTCTAAAACAGTTACTTTATCACGTGTTTCACTTAATTTGTGAAATAGCTCAAGGGTTTTAACTTTTTGTTCTTTATTTCTTTCACTTTGATTTACAAGATTTTCTATTTGATGGTTTCCGTAATTACCGATAATTGCATTAACTGCAAGATCATAATAATTAGTTTTGATCGTTTTTATATTTTCATAGTCTCCTTTTTGCGCATTAAGCAAAATTGCATAAACTACCAGTGTTTTCGCAGTATCAAACCCCTCTCCTTTTCCAGCCAGTATTTCCAAAGGAGCTTCAACATCTTTAATCTGCCGGGTAGAATCCAGAATTTCGTTTTGTAATTTTTGGGTGACTACTAACTGAAAACAAACCAAGAAAATAATGGCCAAAAAACCAATCAAAATTTTTGTACTAACTTTCATTTTTCACCCCCATTCTGAACATATTTTTAATATAATTTAACATCGAAAATTCCCAAGACCTTTTTCGCACTTTCTTCTGCGATAACACATCCCATAATTTGGGGAATACAAGCATGTGCTCCAAAAACCTCATTTCCCATATAGTTTAGATACGAAAGTATTTTCTCTTCGTGTTTTTCAATAACACCGTCTTTTTGGTATTTCTTTAAATCCTCTAAACAAGCGTCAGACTCATCATTTTTAACTTCCTGAATTAAAACGCCTTTCTTATCGCCACTTCCAACATATTTAGAATTGCTTAAAAGCAATCCGGTTTCATCTATCAGATAAACCTCATTGCTGTCGTTTTCCAATGATTCCTTCATAAGAGCGTTTATCTTATCTAATCCTATATCAAAAGCCATCCTTCCTATTATTTTGCTTTTGTCTGCACTACCATAAATCGGCCCTATAATGGCATAGTAATCTGCTTTTCTTTGGGGGTCATAATATCTCACGAATGAGGTCTTCGTGTCTTTTCTGGCAAAATAAGGATGCTGACCATAATCTGTTCCGGGAAGGTCGAACTCTCCAATCACCGCAATTCCCCCATTGGTCAAAATGCTTATTCCAGGAATTACATTTTTTAATTCATTTATCCTGTTTTTTGCTATTTCTATTCTTACCGGATCGTTTGGATATTTAACAGCTTCTATAAAAACATCCATTGAAGCAATAGTCAATAATTTCTCTTTTTGAGATTCCAGAAAGGTATTAACTTGCGCGGCTTTTTCGTTTGCCAAAATCTGCAAACTTTCTTTATGAGCGTTGATAAAATTCTGTCTTTGGGCATAAACCACAAAAGACATGAGTCCAATAAATATTATTATAAAAATAAGGCAAAGCCATAAAATCAGCTTTTTCTTTTGTAAAATAATTTTCATATTAATTTTGCTTACTCTTTATGTACATTACAAATTTATAAATGAGACTTCCACCGATACCAATGGCAACCAGTGTTAAGACTGTCCAACTGATTATTTCGGAGACAGACGCGCCTTTTACTTCAAAAGCTTGCTTGAATTCATCTTTAACATCTGTGTTGTATAAAGTTGTCAGGACTAAGGTGTATTTCCCTTTTTTTAAATTCAATTTTTTGAATTCTTGTGTAACTATTTTTTCTGTCTCTACCGTGGCTTCGCTACTATCGCTATACACTTCTTTTCCTTGAGAATCAGTGATCACAAAAAACAAGTTGACAAGAGTTGGCACATTACCAAAACTTTCAAATCTGGTACGCGCAATTAGGTCATTTGACTTATCTATGACAGAACTTTCCAACTCTAACTTAATATCAAATAATTGCATACCGGAATCCAGGTAAGAATTAATTATTAAATTACGCTTCTCTTGAAATTGAAATATATTTAGGCCCAGAGTGTTTTCATTTGCTGATTTTGAAGATGGAGGTAATTTTAAGGCTAGAAAACCTACTAATGTTATTAATAATAAATAACTTACAATGGTATTCTTTGTTGCAAACGGTGTGATATTTGTCATATAGCGATTCTGAATCAAAAAAAGCCCAAACAAAAATGTTTGAGCTTCGAAGAGCTTCTCAACGGCAACCAACTACCAAGTTTAAATATAAAACAAAACGATATTACTATCAAGTACCCATTTTTTGTTTACGTTTTATATACAGGAATGTACCAAAAACGGCTAAACCGGTAATAATTGGAATTGAAATGATCCGGATGGTATTTGAAGATATTCCTTTTGTGGTAGCCACCCCTTTGACTTCAAACGCCTGCCTAAATTTATCTGTAACATTGTCCCCGTAAGTGGTACTTAAAACCAAAGTGTATTTCCCATCCTTCAGTTCCAGTTTTTTAAAATCCTTGGTGACCAGCTGTTCTGTCTCAACGGTTACTTCATCATTTTCGCTAAAGACTTTGTTTCCTCCGGCGTCCTCAATTCTGTAAACCATATTGACCGGCGTAGGTACAGTGCCGAAGCTGGTAAATTGGGTCCTTGCGATCAATTCGCTTGATTTACCCAGTACAGCGCTATCTATGGTCAATGCAATATCAAACAATTGAAATCCGGTTGCTGTAGGTGTAGATGTCGTAGAAGGGTTTGATACAGGATTGGTAGCAAGTCTTGTTGCAGTATTGCTGCAATCGTGACTTCCGCAGCCTAAGCCATCGGATACAGCTCCCGCTACACTTGGATTAGATGTTTGAGTTGGTGTGGGAGTGGGAGTGGGTGCATCTTCAAATATCCAACCTGTATTATTTCCGCCATCGATTGAGTGAGTGCCAGCATACCAAGTAGCCCCCCCCGCGGCATTTGAGTTACTTATATCAAGATAATCACAACTGACTATTCCTGAAGATTTGGAAAGATTAAACCGTCCAGTTGTGGTGTTGGTATGTAGGTAAATAGGATTTTCAACACCTCCCGTTGCCGTAAAAGTTGTAACGGTTTGGGTTGAACCTTCCTCAAAACCATAAGCATATCCTTGGGGTTCAATTTTAATATCATTAAAGATATTTGAACCTAAAATGTTTCCTCCTGCCGTTCCCCAATAGTTCCAATATGTTTTTCCACCCCCATAAAACTCTCCTCCTGAATCAAATTTAATTGTTGAAGTTTCAGGTATAACAGTTACAACCAATTCACCTCCACCTTCTTCAATCATCCAATCAGCATCTTTTGTTGTCCACGTTCCGCTACCCATAATGACCGTAGGAATAAGACCTGCATTGGCAACAAAATCAAAGCTACCAGCAGTAATATTTTTGTCATTAGCGTCAAAAGTTCCATTTTCCTGATAAAACTGATTCAAAAGAACAAGATTATCCTGTAATTCCCAACTACCTGTACCACCAAAGTAAAAAACCCCAGCGGTGTTCATTCCGTTCATTGTAATTTTATTTCCTGTCGTAGTAGTAAAAAAATCAAATTCTGAAGCTGAACCTTGACTTATGGTAATTCCACTTTCGAAAGTTACTGAACCGTAAAAGGTAAGAACTTTAGATGGGACATTAATTGTAAAAGTATGTCCAGAATTAGAAACAAAATTTTTAACAAAACCGTCTTCATCCAAAGTTATTGTTCCTCCTGCTCCAAACCCTGAACTTGGATTTATAAATACATTATCTGAAGAAGTAGGAAGATTTCCTGCACCGGGAGAGCCACCACTTGAAGTTGCCCAATGGTTTGTATCGTCTGACCAGTTTCCTGTTCCGCCTACCCAATATCTTTCTCCTGCTGCTTGCACTGAAGTTGCCGACAAAATTAAAAAAATCACACATGTGAGTGCAATACTAAAAATGGACAAAAATCTTTTCATATTGCTCTTCTTAACAACAAAATAGCCCAAGCAAAAAACCGCCTGAGCTTCAAGAGCTTCTGGAGCTTCTCTTTTACTATCAAGTACTTATCTTTTTTTTTGTTTGCGCTTTATAAACAGGAAGATAATAAACCCGCCGGCAATAATTGGAACCGAAATGATCCGGATGGTATTTGAAGATATTCTTTTTGTGATAACTACTCCTTTTACTTCAAACGCCTGCCTAAATTCATCTGTCACATTATTCCCATAGGTGGTCGTCAGAACCAAGGTGTATTTTCCATTTCCTAAGTTCAAATTTTTAAACTCCTTAGTGACGGTTTTTTCTGTCTCTACTGTCACTTCACCCTTTTCGGTATAGACTTTTTTATTGTTTGAACCAACGATGCTATAGACCATATTTACCAGTGTCGGTGCAGTGCCAAAGCTGGTAAATTGCGTCCTGGCTACCAAATCGCTTGATTTGCCTAGCGTTGCACTGTCGATAGTTAGGGCGATATCAAAAAGATAGCTGGGTATTTGGGATGCCGGAGCAAAGCCTTCAGCTGGACCGGTGGTAGTTATCACGGTACCGGAAGGAGCTGCGGATAGAGTGTTTGAAAAATCCCCGGGCATACAGTCATTAATGGCTTTTACTTTGAAGTAATATCTTGTGCCACCCGAGAGGTTACCAACCGTGTAGAAAGTGGTATTGGCTCCCCCAACACTGGGGTTTCCGTATTGCATGACGTCTGAGGTGGTTCCATAAGCAACCAAATACTTGGTAACGGGAATTGCGGCTTTAGACCAGGTGAGCGTGACACTGTTGTTTCCGGGCGATGCAGACAAAAGTGTAGGAGCGCTGCCGGGTTTGGAAGCAGTACAGGCGGCGGAAGAACCAGACGTAGTCCCAGCTGTGGCTGTAGACGTAGTGGTGGGTGTAGGGCTGGATTCCAAAACACTCACGCTTGTGCCTACGGATGTGTTTGCAAAGGCAGACGCCGTAAAAGCATTCAGTAAAACAAAAAAACAAAAAGCCCCGAAAATAGTTTTTGGTATTTTAAAAACGTTTTTCATGATTAAATATCATTAGCTGACCGTTTTTTTTCCTAAGATATATCGCCGTAGAAGCAATTGCAACAACGGCCAATACTGCAATTAAAACGGGTATAAATACTGCCCTCTCCGTGGCCAGACCCAGTACGCCCGGGTTTCCCACGGAAAATTTAAATTCCTTCTCACTTGATTTTCCACCCGAATACGCAACATGAGCTTTTATTAGGTAATTTCCTGGAGTTTCAGGCGTAAAATAGGCAATCAGGTTTTCTGTTTTGCCCTTGCCAACGTTGACAGGCTCGCTTTCGACTACCTTAAGCAGTTTTTCACCCTTATATATTTCTGCGGCTAATTTAGCGGCATAATCAGACTGGCCGGTATTTTCAAACACGCCTGTAATTTTTACTATTTCCCCGACTGAAACCCGCTTGTTGCAGGATAACTCCTTCAAATTCCCATTTTTTTGTAAACTGCCGACCTCGACAATTTCAAATACCAAGTTTTCTTCCTTTAGAAGAATATCTCCTCTGTACGCAGAAATTCTCGCCCAATATTGATCAATTTTCAGCTTGGTGGGGACCAAAATCGCAATATCACCGGTCTCAAACGGCTCCACCGATCCCATTTCGGTAACGTCCTGTGATTCGAGTAGTTTTTCGTTTAATTTATCAAAGACTTCGACATGGACTTTTGTCGGTCTGGCCTCTACATTACCAGTATTGATTATCGTTACGGATACCTCAAGCGGAGAACCCTCCTCAATGTTTTGAGTCCCAATTGATGAGACCTCATATTCCAATACTTGCTTACCTGTTATCGTAAAATCTGTCTGTATTAAGGCGGACAGAGAAATGGAAGCGCCGCTCCCGCCTGTTTTATCCGAGGATTTGGAAGATGACTCCAGCCGTATGCCTCCTTTATACTCCCCGTTGGCAGCATCTTTCGGAATGTTAACAATAACTACAATAGAGAATCTTTGCTGGCCTTTTGGCATTGTAAATTCCATACCCTTATCAAGGGTGGTCCAGTCTTTAGTTGAACCCTCCGCGGTTACTTTAAAATAGAGATCTTCCGCAGGATTACTTCTGCTTAGAACAAAGGTTCTTTCCACATGCGACCCTTTTGACAAGTTCGGTGTGATCATCTGTGACGGACTGATGCCCAAGCCTGCAAAGACTTTATCTGCGTTGAGCAGAAAAAGTATGGAGGCAAGTATCATTGAAGCAATTTTAGATATCTTCATATGCATAATTAATTCCTTTTGTTCTTACTGATGTGCTCATATCGCCGTAAAAACAACCATTCCGTTGCAGCTTCCGCCGACGCCGTTTACCGGTAGCCCAAGACCCCAGTAAATGTCACCGGTTGTAGCGCTGCCTGTTCTTTGGACAATACTGAAGTCAGCTATCGTAGCAGCAGTGTCAGTCAACGCGGATTTCGATGCGTAAGCTGTTAACGCTGTTTTTGAATACTTTTCTTCTCCTATCGTTACACTTCCGATGGTACATGTCATGGCAAGTCCGTCGCCGTTTTCTGCCCCGTATCCGTCCACCTGGACACCGATTGTCGCATTTCCGGTATTTGTTACTGTAGCTGTTCTGTCGGTAGTGCCGGTATCTGTATTCAAGGCCAACTCTCCATAGGCGATAGTACCGGTGACATTAAGCGCTTTCAGGGTATCTATTGCAATAGTATCCGTACTAACTGTCCCGGCTACTCCGTCTGTAGGGGTTACTTGAGCCGTCCATTCGGCCGGGTCGGCATAATACCAGACTGGAATAGTCGCTGTATACGTGGCCACCAAACCGACACAAGTGTTTTGAACGACATCGGTTGGAGTAGTTACGGTATAGTGATTATTCTCGTCATCGCCGGCTTCGGCGCCTGTAGCTGTTTTATAAAATTTAACGGTTACCCCGGTAATGTCCGCACAGCCATTGTTATCGGTGACAGTGGCGGTTACAGTCACATTGGCTGTTGTATTTTCCGTCAGGGTAATTGTTGTGTCAGTACCATTTATAGCCACACCGCTGGCGACGGGAGGCGGGTCATGTGCATAGACCAAACTCCGGTTTAACAAAACAATAAATAGCGCAAGGAAAACAATTGTAATTTTTTTGATAGTCACTTTTATAATTTTAAATACTTTTACCTCACATTCCCCGGGATGGAGAATCTTTCTTCATTCTCCATCCCTTACCTTTTCACCACACCCAAGTAAATCTTAGATTGCAGTGAAAACAACTGTTCCTGCACAAGTCCCGGAAACGCCCGTTGCCGGCATTTGTAAGCCCCAGCCAACGGTATCCGTATTTCCGGATGTCCCGTTTGTTGTCTTGGCAGCGGCTACATCAGCTACTGTTACATCTCCAGCAGTTAACGCTATTTTACTTGCGTAAACTGTTGTTGAGTCATCATCATACTTTTCATTTCCAACCGGTATTGTTCCAGCAGTGCAAGCCATGGCAGTTGCTGCGCCACTTTTTACCTGAACTTCGATTGATGCATCGTTACCTGTGTTGGTCACGGTTGTATCAAAAGCAGTGGTATCTACGGTTATTGCATCATAAGCCAATTCCCCATAAGCGATAGGTGAGCTGACATTCAAAGCCGTTAATGTTGCCATTTCGGCAGTATCATCGGTTCCGGCTGTTCCGGGTCCCGCTGCGTCAGAAGGAATAACGTGGACTGACCATGTGTCAGCCGCATACGTGCCGGCGTCGGTCGGTTCAGCATAATACTGAACCTGAACATCGCCCGTATAATGAGCTGTCGTGCCCGAGCAGTCGCTCGTAGTCATCGCAACCGGCGTGTAGCAATTATTTAGATCGGGAGCGGTACAATCCGCACCGTTCGTCACACCTGTTCTAAAGAGTTTGGCGGTCACTCCCGTAATGCCTGCGCAACCGTTAGCATCGGTAACTGTGGCTGTTACGGCCACATGGGTATGCGTGGCTTCTGTCAGGGTAATTGTGTCTTCAGTAATAGCTACCGCACTGGAAACAGGAGCAACGTTGGTAATAGAAGCGGTTGAGTCTGCGGTATTAACGCCGTCGGCGGCTCTTATTGCCGGTGCGGATGATAATACTACTAAGCCCAAAATCGCTATTAAACTTAATATTTTTTTCATTTATTTTTCACCCCCTTTCTACAAATTCATCTTATTCGTATGTGTAATCAAATTAGTTTTTTTCAAATAAAAAAGCCCAAACAAAATATGTTTGAGCTTCAGGAGCTTCTAGGCTTTTATTGGTCTAACTACTTAGATATTTTAAGTATTCCATAAGCTAATTTTAATGTCAAGCCTTTAGCTTTTTAGCTTTAGACTTTTTTACCACCCGCAATCATGAAAGGGATCTGAATTTTGTCTCTCTTCATGTCCCCAAACGAGGAAATATTGTTGCATCTTTTACATTTGATTTCGACAATTGAGGTACCAAGTAAACCTTTAAACAAAAGTTTTCCACACGAACATCTATATTCTTTTAACGTAACGGGTATCATGTGTTTTTTTTCAATAAAAAAACTCAGCACCTCAAACCTTGACGGTTTTTAATACTGAGCTTCAAGAGCTTCTTTCCTGCGACAACCCTACTGCACTGGATCCATGTTAGTTGAATACTAAAGTGATTGTCAATACTAATTATCATACATATCAAAGATTAATAATTTCTAAAGTCTCAGTGATTTTTCAATATGTATTTGATATACTGGCCTGCGCGCTAGCCAACGAGTCCCTTGAGGACCAACGGCTGGCGCGTATTTATTATTTCGAATAGGTTTTGATGAAGGCAAGACTTTCTTTGCGCTCGACTCGACCTTTTTGGATAGACTTCTCGATTGGAACAAGTAGGCTTTCCATGGCCGGAAACGCACTCCTGGCCTGGCCAACGTGAGTCAGAATAGTTGCTGCTGCATCATCAAAAACTTCCAGCCAAAAAACTTCCTGCATTTTAGATTTTACTTTCGTTTTTGTTAAAATCTTTGCACCCACTGCGTTTATCTGTCCGCGTGCCAAATCTTCTTCCCAATCATGAGCATCATCATTCAGCTGACGGGCAATGATATAGTGGCGGAAAAAAATAAGAAAGTTTTTCATTTCGGGAGAATTTGCGCCGTAACCAAGTTTTGTCAAAATAGCGATGGGGCCCAGTGCATGCCCTAGAGATTTATTGCTCAACTGGGATAAATCTCCGTAATCGGGAATACCGCCTGGCGGATAATGTTTAGGGTCAAACCGGGAATGGGCAATTTCCCAAGTGTTGGCATTATCCAGAGTGTCCATAACCTCCTGAAATTTATCCGGAATAATACCACTATATATAGCTGCCAACTCCCGAAGACAAACGTTGGCCACTGACAGTTGTAGTGGTTTGCCTTCATCGTCTAAAAAATCATCATAAATACGGTAGGCAATCCAACCGTAAATATTGGCCAGGCCCAAGGAAATTAGGAAATCCCGGCCTATTTTCTTTCCCCGTTTTCCAAGGCTAAGATTAAAATAATACGGCATCAGGACGATTTGTTTATCCTTATCCCCTTTTATTGTTTTTTCAAGCATCCTAATGGCAACAATTCGCAAGTCCGTGCCGAGTTTTACAAACCGCTTCTTTGCTTGCTTGACTGCTTGATCATAGATTGCCTGAGCCTTGCTATCAATTTTTAACTCTTGAGAGGGAATATTAACTGTGTGAGCATCAAACAAGGATAAAGCTTCCAGGCAGAATGCAGTCGTAAGCGCTTTAGACCCAAAGTAATATTGCTTTTTCCCAACCACTAAATCACGGTAGAAAGTTGATGCTGACCATCTATCTTTCTGCCCTTCATTTTCCAGAAATTGAACACTTTTGGAAATTGAAGCGGGCAAAGTACCTAATCGAAGCAAAGAAGAAACTGCTAATGCAGTGTCTAACGAATTTCCCCAACTGCCATCTACTCTTTGTTTTGACAAAATGAATTTTTGTAAATCAAGTTTGAGTTTAATCGGAGTTTTTTTATCAAGATTTAGATAGCGGGATAAAAAATAAATGATCGGGAAAATGGTAAGGTAGTATTTTGAATTAAATTTTTTCTGCTTTATCCCATTAAATAAAAACTCTCTCATATTCGGCAAAAAAATATCTTGCAGGGCAAGAAAGTAGGCAACATTACTGTTGACTGCTATATCTATATCCTTCCACACGTTATCGACATCAGGTAAAGTAATCCAGGTGTAGTACGGCCCACCTTCTTTTTTTTCAGTAGCGGTTAATATTGTCACAATTTTGGCAAGAGCAGCGCCGTCAAAAACTGTTTTATTGCTTTGATACAAAGCAGCCAAACTGCAAAATGTATCATCCAAATCATCAGGATAAGGTCTTGTTTTTATTTCGGGACTACCTTTTTTCCAATAATTAAAGGACCAATGTTCGCTTTTCTGTTTCAGAAGAAAATTAACTGCCCTATTTTTGATTCTGTCCAAACGGCGATCGTTTTTAAGAGAATTGATACAGGAAAGAATAAGCGAAGTTAAAAAAACGGCCTCTGAACCCGCAAAATGCCCGTCGGACTGTTGTTTGTTTGTTAAAAAGGAAATTCCGCTTTTAAATATGTTCTTGTGCGTCATACAGTTCTTTTCTAGGAAATTGTACTCTAAATATTGTACCCGTCTTAGATTGGCTTTTTACTGTGATACTGCCACCAAAATCTTTCTCGGCAATATCTTTACAAATGGTAAGACCTATACCGATTCCCTCTTCAATCGATTTAGTGGTGTAGAAAGGGTCAAAAATATGGGGAAGGGTATGATGAGACATGCCAATACCAAAATCTTCTACTTCAAAGACAATAAGATTATCCCGACGAAAAAGCCTAATATGAACAACACGATTACTTTTTCTCTTTATATTGGTATAGGAGTCGACCGCGTTCAAAACTAAGTTGACTACCATTTGATGAAAACGAAATGGATTACCAAAAGTATGGACAACATTTCTGTTACTAAAATCCAGTTTCACTTTGGCTTTTAAGGCTTTATCTGCCAATCCCTCCAATGCATTATCAATTTCCTGCACAAGATTAAAATAAGATTTTGTTTGCTGTCCCTGAAGTTGGAGCCGTGTATTTTTCACAAATTTTTCAATACCTTTCGTACTATAAGTGGCACGTTTTAGAACTCGCCTAATTTCTTTGATATTTTTACTCTTATCATTACTTGTTTCCTCCTTAAGATTTTCCAAATTCAGTGAGACAACATTTAGAGGAGTTACCAGATCATGAAATAACCCGGCTGCTAATTTTCCAATGTCAGCAAACCTGTAAATTTGCATAACTTTCTCGAGTTGTATTTTTTGCAGTTCTTGAGTACGCTTTTCCACTTTGATTTCCAGAGAGTCCCGCTCCTTCTGCAATGCTTTTTCTGATGTTTGTGCTCTTTTTAGTGCTTTCTCAATTTCCCGATTAAAAAGCCAGGAAACAAGAGCAAGAACCCCAAGCGTTACCGTCCATGCAGCTAGGTCTCTGTATTTGAAGAATTCACTTATCCAATATCTGTTTGGGATAATTATATTATTAATTTGGAGGTAACCAATACCAAACAATGCAAGTGCACAGATGATTAAGGTGACCAACGCAAATTTTGCTCCAATCAAAATTCCCGATATAACAATGATAAGCGCAAAAGCCAAAAGACCTTGAGGAACATCTGCACCCCATCTGAATAATGTATGCGAAGACGCCAAGAATAATATTCCAATAAAGGCATAAGAAACAAGATGATAGAACCCGGCTTTAGAGAAGAAGAAAAGAGCCCAAAACAACAATGTAATTACAGCAACAATCTGTAGTGGTTCACCTTGAGGTTCAGAAATAAATCTGTTGTTTATAACAGCTGCTATTAGCAGATAGGACGACAAAAAGACAACTCCAACTAGCAGAATGTTTAGTATGCGTTCCCGCCGGATGTCTTCTTCGTTGGTCGAAACTAGCGAGAAAATATAGTTAATCAACCATTTCATTTAAGGTCTGATTATACACGTTTTTAGCTAAACCAAGGACTTCCAACAACTGCAACCGACATCAAGAGTGTCATAAGAGCAGTCGTGCTTCTTGCCTTTTTGTTAGTTAATATTTTTTTCATTAATTTCTTCATAAATTTCAATCACCTCCTTTCCATTTTACGCTTTAATCATGTATCCAATACCATGAACAGTTTTCATAAATGAGTTGTCTATTTTTCGCCGTAAGGAGTTAATATGCACATCGACAGTATTTGTGATAGGATCCGTATCTGTATCCCATACGTGTTCGAGAATCTGGCTCCTGGTTACCACTCTTCCCTGATTGCGCATCAGGTACTCCAGAAGCTGAAACTCTTTTTGGCGCAAATTAATATTTTTACCCCGCATGACAACCTCCCGGGAGGCAATATCTAAGGACAAACCATCGACAATTAGCCGAGATGGGGTAAAATCC
>JBGPAU010000007.1:0-34092 GCA_041480845.1 Patescibacteria group bacterium
CAACAAAAACATCAAGGGGTTGGAGCAGCAAGGAATTTGGGGGCAAAACACGCAAAGGGGGAAATATTAGTCTTTGTGGATGCGGATATGACTTTTGAAAAAGATTTCCTAAAAAATTTGATAAAACCTATTATTGCCAACCCTCCTTCGCAAGGCTTCGGAAGGGCAAGGGGAACTTTTAGTAAAGAGGAATTTGTATCCAACTGGGAAAATGTTTGGGCAAGATGTTGGAGTATAAATGAAGGATGGGAACCAAGAAGGCGCCACCCCAAGAATTACCCCGATCACCAACCGGTTTTTAGAGCGATTCTTAAAAGCGAATTTGATAGGGTTGGTGGATTTACCCCCGGGGGATACGACGATGATTGGTCTTTGAGCAAAAAACTTAAATACGAGGCAGTCAGTGCACCCGGCGCGATCTTTTATCACAAGAACCCCGACAGACTTCTCAAAGTTTTTGATCACGCCAAATGGGTTTCAAAAAGAAAATATAAGTTGGGGATTATCGGCAAGGTTTACAACCTTATAGTTTATTCTTTTCCCGATTCTGTCTGGCAGGGTTTCTGGAAATCAATTTTTAAGAAGGAACCCCTTTTTATTGTATTTAAAATAGTTTACGACCTTGGGGTATTTACGGGGATTTTGGAATCTGTTGTAAAAGGGAGCGGGGCAAAATGATACTTCTAATAATTTTTCTGGGCCTTATTTTTCGCCTAATTTCACTGAATCAATCGCTTTGGCTCGATGAGGCAACTACTGCGCTTGTTGCAAAAATGTCCATATCCGATATGTTTTCAAAGTTTTTGTCTGCTGATTTTCATCCGCCGCTTTACTACCTGATTATGAAAATCTGGACAGCGGTTTTTGGCTACTTGGAGATTTCTCTAAGGATTCCTTCAATCGTGTTCGGCTTGGGAACAATTTATTTTATATACCTTATCGGAAAGAAACTTATTAATAAAAAGGTGGGAATCGTGGCATCTATTTTGCTATCAACTTCGGGTCTTGCTATTTATTACTCGCAGGAAGCAAGAATGTACGCCCTCGCGGCTTTTTTGGTTTCCTGCTCAATCTATTTTCTTTTAGAAAAAAAGTGGATTATTTTTTCCGTGATAGTAGCTTTGACAGGGATGACTGATTACGTTTCACTATTTATTATTCCGGTCTTTCTCGTTATTGGATGGAAACACCGTAAGAAAGTTATTTTTAGTTTTGTACCACTGATCGCGGCACTAATTTTATGGTCGCCGTTTTTTCTCAAGCAAATTTTAGCCGGTCTTTCGGTAAAGGGTTCGGGTTGGTGGAATCTTTTAGGTACAGCCAATTTTAAAAACCTTGCACTTATCCCGATAAAATTTATGTTTGGTAGAATAAGCTTCGATAATAAAATATTTTATTTCGCAATTGTGGCTCTGGTCTTTCTCCTTTTCGGATTTTTGCTGTATAAATCTCTTAAGGCGCCGAAAATTTTGTGGGTTTGGCTGATTTTCCCGATTGTTACGGGATTTATCGTCAGTTTTATAGTTCCGACTTTGACCTATTTCCGTTATTTATTCTGTCTTACGCCGTTTTATCTGCTGGTGGCATACGGGGCAGGAAAAACCGGAAGACTGAGTAAAGTTATAACGGTCATTTTGATTATTTTTAATGTTTTTACCTCCGGATACTATCTATTGAATCCAAAATTTCAAAGAGAAGACTGGCGTGGATTGGTTAATTTAGTGGAGTCGAAAAAGACAAATAACTCGGTTACAATTTTTTCGGCGGACTCAAATATGGAAGCTTACCTTTATTACGCTCCTAATGCTAAAATTACAGGACGGGCAGGAATTAAGAATGATTATAACCAGATTTGGCTGGTGACATATTTAGACAGTGTTTTTGATCCGGGTGATACTACTAAATTGAAAATAAAATCTTTTGGATACAAAGAACTGGCAGAGTATCAGTTTAATGGGATAGATCCGGTTTATTTATACGAAAAATGAAAATAAGCAAAGCTTGCCGCTTTAAATAGAAAATATTATGCGTGTTGCAATCGACATTAGTCAAATCGTTTACGGAACAGGTGTTTCTACATACACTGAGAATTTGGTGAAGTCACTCCTTAAGATTGATCAGGAAGATGATTATACACTCTTTGCAGGGGCTTTCAGGAGGCGAGGCGAGATTTTACAAATGTTTCCTAAAGCCCGTGTATTTCCGATTCCACCGGTAGTGGCAGACATTATTTGGAACAAATTTCATATTTTCCCGATTGAAAAATTAATCGGGAATGTTGACGTATTTCATTCGTCCGATTGGACAGAACCGCCTTCAGGTGCGTTTAAAGTGACGACGGTTCACGATTTATATCCTCTGAAATTTCCCAGAATGGTTCACCCGAAAATTTTGGAGGTTCATAAAAGGAAGCTTTCCTGGGTAATCTCGGAAAGTAAAAGAATCATAGCACCATCTAGTTCTACAAAGAAGGATCTAATGGATTTGGGAGTCGACGAGCAGATTATTAGGGTTATTCCCGAAGCTCCTTCTTTTTCAAAGGCGAGTGAAGCGGAAGTAGCGAGTGTTAAGAAAAAATATCAAATTCAGGGCGACTATTTGATTTCAATCGGAGTTACGGAGTTAAAAAATACTAAAAGAATTATCGAAGCTTTTCATTTAAGCTCAGCTGGGAAAGAATTAAAACTAATACTCGTGGGCAGACCATCCAATACTCAAATAAAACCGGAAAGAAATTTAAGAATATTGGGCCATATGCCGCAAAACGATTTGAAGGCACTTCTTACGGGTGCGAGAGGCCTGGTTTTTGCGTCTTTATATGAAGGTTACGGAATTCCGGTGTTGGATGCCTTTGCCTGCGGAGTGCCTGTTGTCACATCAAATATTTCTTCAATGCCCGAGGTGGCGGGTGAGGCGGCAGTACTTGTAGATCCGTATGATGCCGCCTCAATAGCTGGCGGTATCACCAAGATCCTAAGTGGTCCCAAGGGGTTAATCGAAAAAGGATTTGCACGGGTAAGTGGGTTTTCTTGGGAAAAAACCGCCAAGATGACTCTTGATGTGTACAAGGAGGCCACAAAATGATAGTGGGTATTGACGGAAACGAGGCTAATGTTAATCAAAGAGTGGGTGTAAACACTTATTCTTATGAATTGCTGAAAAATCTATGGAAACTACAGGATGAGTGGAAATATAAACACAAGCTAATAGTTTACCTCAAGGAAAATCCCAGGGATGACATGCCGGGGGAGACCCAATACTTCAAGTACAAAGTGATTAAGGGTGGATCCGCGTGGATTCTGACAAAGCTTATGCCGAATCTTTTTTTTGACAAGCTGAAATGTGATGTTTTCTTTTCCCCAAGCCACTATGTACCACCAATCGCCCCGATGCCTCGCGTATGTTCGATAATGGACCTTGGATACCTCGAATATACGGAGCAATTTAGAAAAAAAGACTTTTGGCAGTTAAAAGTCTGGAGTGCTATCAGCATATATGTATCAAAAGCAGTCTTTGCGATATCAAGTAGTACAAAAGCAGATATTGTACGACACTACTCATTTGCTAAGGACAAAATTTACGTTACCCCGCTGGCATACGATGCAAGTAAGTTTAATACGAAAATTAGTGATGAGGATGTGCGACGTGTGAGGGGTAGATACTCCATAGTTAGCGACTATGTATTATATTTGGGTACGCTCAAGCCCAGCAAGAATATTTTAGGTTTGATAGAAGCTTTTTCAAAAATCAGGACTTCAAAACCTGAAATCCGGCTGGTGATCGCAGGTAAAAAAGGCTGGCTTTATGAATCAATTTTCCAAAAAGTGAAAGAATTGAGCTTGGTGGACCGAATAATTTTCACCGATTATGTCAGTGAGGCTGACAAGCCGGGATTGATTAAAGGAGCCAGACTTTTTGTCCTTCCGTCCTTTTGGGAGGGATTTGGCTTGGATGTACTCAACGCAATGGCCTGTGGAGTGCCTGTGGTTGTGTCCAATGTGGGTAGTTTGCCTGAGGTTGTCGGTAGCGCAGGGGTAATGGTCGACCCGAATGATACGGAAAGTATTACCCAAGGCATGAAGGAAGTGCTTTTGGCGCCTGATACGAAGTATAATAGCTATATAAAGAAAGGTTTGGAGCAAGTGAAGAAGTTTTCTTGGGAAAAAACAGCCAGGGAAACCCTAAAAATATGCTTAAAGATAGAACAGGAAAAAAGTTGACGTCGGCTCAAGCTCAGCAAAAGATAGTCAACCGTTTGTACAATTATGTCTTGGACTTCGAGCTAATGGTTCTTCGGTGGGTAGGTCATATCCCATCGCACCTCCTCCGCAAATTGTTATATAAACTTGCCGGGGTAAAGATCGGAAAAGGATCGACACTTCATATGTGGGCTAATTTCTTTGAACCCGGCGGAATCAAAATTGGTGACGACTCGATTATCGGTGATCACGCTTTTTTGGACGGACGTGCCCCACTTATCATTGGAAATCATGTTGATATTGCCTCTTCCGTAATGATTTATAATTCCGAGCACGATTTGGAAAAAGAAGACTTTTCGGCAAGGACCGAGCCGGTAGAAATTGGTGACTATGTTTTTATTGGCCCTAGGGTGATAATTTTGCCAGGGGTCAAAGTCGGCAAAGGCGCAGTTGTCGCGGCCGGGGCGGTTGTGACGAAAGACGTGCCTGATTTTGCGGTTGTTGGCGGAGTACCGGGAAAAATGATCGGAGAGCGCAAGAATAAAAATCCAAATTACCGTCTAGGTCGGCCCCGCCTCTTTCAATAATGAAAAATCTGGCAAAAATAGTATTTGCTCTCTTCGGTGTTGCCCTGCTTGTTTATTTAGCCTGGCCGGCTCCTCTATTTCCAAAGACTCTATGGGACTACATATCCTCAACCGAACCTGCGGATAAGGAAACCCCCCTGAGGCGAGGATACTACACGAATTTAACGAGGGAACAATTGATGAGTCATTATACGAAGGAGTTTGGCTGGGGAGAAAGGCTTAATTATCCGCCGGAGGAGGCACAAACTTTAATTAGAGACCAAACACGGGCCACTTTTTTGGAGGAAATAGTTCACCCCATGCGCGAATCAATATTCATTGCCGGCAATGAATTAGGGCCGGACAGTGGTACTTTTAAGGCCGGCGGCAAAGAATTTAAACAAAAAGTAATTGTTAAGTATGTAGGTTCGAATATTTTTATCCGGGTACTTATTGGGTTATCAACTTTAGGGTTAATCTGGATTTTGGCTAGCGAGTGGGTAAAGACAGTAAAAACATGCAGAGATTTTTAGATCTACTTAATAAAATTAATGGGCCGCTCAATCAAATTGCTAAATACCTGATAGCTGCGATCATTGTGATCGTGCCTCTTTATCCAAAATTCCCATTCATTCAAATTCCCGGCACATATGTTTCGATAAGGTTTGAGGATTTTTTGTTAGCCATCACCGCATTATTCACTTTTATCAAAATTATCCCGAGCATTAGGAGAGTATCTAGTGACCACATAACCCGTGCGATGGCAGTATTTCTCCTTATTGGTTTAGTGTCCCTTCTTGCCGGCGTGTTTTTGACACAAACCGTGGTTCCCAGCATTGGAGCACTTCATCTACTTAGGCGTGTGGAGTACTTTGTACCATTCTTTACCATTCTGACTTTTTTTCCTTACGAGAAAGGTAAAAATTTGGAGTTTTACATCAAGATTCTTATGCTTACCGTATTTGTAGCTTTCTTGTATGGAGTGGGGCAAAAATATCTTAACTTGCCGGTAATAATGACTCAGAATTCAGAATCCTCGAAGGGGATCGCTTTAAGATGGACTCCCGGAAGCCAAATAACCTCAACCTTTGCCGGTCATTATGATCTTGCCTCGTTCATGGTTTTGGTTTTGCCTATTCTTATATGTCTTATCTTTACAGTCAAAGGCAGACTCTCTAAAATCTTTTTATCGCTGGCTTCACTTTCCGGGTATTGGCTGCTGGTAAATACAGCCTCAAGAATTTCTTTAGCTTCATATTTACTCGCAGTGTGCATTTCCCTGTTTTTAGTAAAGAAATACAAAGCAATTTTAGTCGTGGTCATTATTAGTTTGATCTTAAGCGGTTTTTCTACAAGCCTTTTTGCGAGATACAAAAGTTTAATAGACGTTTACTTCCAAAAAATCAAAAATGTCAAGATTGTTGACGCAAATAACTTTTATTTTAGAATTTCGGCACGAGAGTCAACATTACCAGCCACGACGGAAATAGCAACACCCACTTCGACGCCAAAAATAGTTATTGAAGATAGATCTACTTCGATTAGATTTAATATTGAGTGGCCAAGAGCCATCCGAGCGCTTTCCAAAAGTCCGTTAATCGGTACCGGCTACTCGTCAATTGGGCTTGCTTCCGACAATGATTATTTAAGGCTTCTTGCTGAAGTTGGAATTTTAGGTTTTCTGGGTTTTGCTTTAATAATGATCAGGATAGTACTTGTTTTTGTCTCTTCTTTGCCTATCACCGAAAAATTATCAGGGGTTAAGCTGGGCTTTGTCGCGGGCGTTATTGGTGGTTTTTTTGGGACATTACTAAACGCAGTATTCATCGACGTATTCGAGGCATCAAAATTCGCTATAATATTCTGGCTGCTTGTCGGTCTAGCCGTGTATGTGGTAAAACAACAAACATATGATCACAAAATTTAACCATATTTGTAAAGGAAAATATTTTGAGTACTTTTTAATATCAATAATCTTGATATTGGGTTTTTTGGTAAGGTTATACAAAATAAATAACCCGATTGCCGACTGGCATTCCTGGAGGCAAGTGGATACGGCTTCAGTAAGCAGAGTTTATGTACAGCAAGGAATTAATCTTCTAATTCCACGTTATCATGATATTTCCAGTATTCAAAGCAGGATCTTTAACCCCAAAGGTTACAGGATGGTAGAGTTCCCTTTTTATAATGCTCTAAATGCAATTTTAGCAATAAACTTTAAAACAATTTCTCTAGAAGTTTGGGCAAGGTTGATTACAATTTCGTGTGCCCTCATTACTTCGTTTTTCTTGTACCTTATTGGTAAAAGGCTGATGGGTAAATGGGGTGGAATTTTAAGCGCTTTCTTTTATCTTTTTATACCTTTTAATATTTATTTTACCCGCGTTATTTTGCCGGACCCCATGGGGGTTATGTTTGGTGTGATTTCTCTCTGGGCTTTCCTGGAATTTACGGGTAATGACAAAAAATTCCTACTCTATGTCTCTGGAATTTTCTTAGGACTTGCGATGTTAATTAAACCGTATCTGGGATTTTATCTATTCCCAATAATTTATCTGGCTTTGAAAAAATATGGTATCAAGAAATTTTTAACAGACAAAAAGATCATTATTAATACGGTAATATATTTCATTCTGGCTTTTGTACCCTTTTTTCTTTGGAGAATGTGGGAAGCAAAATTTCCGGAAGGAATCCCCCTTTACCTTTGGGCTTTTAACGGGAATCTTATTCGGTTTAAACCGTCTTTTTGGTATTGGATATTCGGCGAAAGATTGGGACACCTTATTTTGGGTTCGTTGGGTTTAATCCCATTTGCATTTGGAGTTATTAATACAAAAGTGAAGAATTTACTTATACATTGGTTTTTGATCGGGGCACTTTTTTACGTTGTTGTGGTTGCCGATGCTAATGTTATGCATGACTACTATCAAACACTAACAATCCCCGCTATTTCTTTAGTACTTGCCGCCGGGTCTGTCTTTCTTTGGACTCAAACGAATTTCAATAAAATTCTGGCCAGGGTTGTCCTTATTCTTTCAGTCGGGGTGATGCTAATTACCGGTTGGAATCAAATTGTTGGGGATTATGCCATCAACCATCCTGAGATTATTGAGGCGGGAGCCGAAGTTGATAAAATTACTCCCAAAGATGCGCTAGTAATTGCGCCGTACGTGGGTGATACTTCTTTTTTATATCAAACGAACCGATGGGGTTGGCCCGTTATTGACGACTCAATAGACAACATGATCAAACAGGGTGCGGATTATTATGTAACAGTAGATTTGGGAAGCGCTGATATAAAAATGATTCAAGCAAGATTCAAAACCATAGAAAAAACCGATAAATATATAATCATCGATCTTCATCAGTCCATTAAATAAATATGAAGATTCTTACGACCATATCGCAAAATTTATGAAAATTTTGATGCTCACCCCGTATCTGCCTTTTCCCGATTCTTCGGGCGGGCAAATCCGTTCGTATAACTTAATTAAGGATTTAAGCAAAAAACATGAGATAACACTTTTTTCTTTAATTAAAGATGATTCGGAAAGAAGATTCATTCCGGAGTTGACCAAATACTGTTCAAAGGTTCAGGTTTTCAAGCGTTCAAAGTCCCCGTGGACTTTGAGAAATATTATACTTACCGGTTTCGGGCCGTACCCATTCCTGGTTATACGTAATCTTTCATCAGAAGAAAAAAAGGCCGTCAAAAAAGAAATAGAGCATGTTCATTATGATCTAATCCACGCAGAAACATTTTATGTAATGCCCCATATTCCTAGAACAAATACTCCGATTTTATTGGTTGAGCAGACGATAGAATATCTTGTTTATAAACATTATGTTAAGGGGTTAAAAAATTATTTTGTCAGGTGGATCCTTTCAATTGATGTAGCTAAATTACGTTTTTGGGAAACCAGCTTTTGGAAAAAAGCCGATGGGGTGGTTGCTGTTTCTGAATCCGATAAAAAGGAAATGTTAAAACTTGCTCCGGATCTTAAGGTCAACCTTGTTCCTAATGGGGTAAATCTTGATTTTTTTGAAGAGAAAAAAAATTGGATTTCTAAAAAACCAATAATTCTTTTTGTTGCAAATTTTAAGTGGTTACAAAATATTGAAGCAGCAAAACTGCTTCTGGATGAAGTTTTCCCTTTGATTCACACGAAAAAACCCGACATTAAAGTTTGGATTGTCGGGCAACATATTCCTAGGGAAATCCTTGAATATAAATCTGAAAGCGTTATTATAGACGATCTAAAAGAAGATGATCAAGAGAGCATAAGGAAAGCATATTACGAAGCTTCGGTTTTTCTTTCTCCGTTAAAAGGTCCGGGAGGAACCAGACTTAAGCATCTAGCGGCAATGGCGGCGAGGTTGCCGCTTGTTACAACTTATGTAGGGGCAGAAGGACTGGAAGCAACCGACGGAAAAAATATTATTATTCGGGATAAACCGGAAGGGATGGCGGAGGCGGTTTTGCTGGTTTTGGATAATGAAAAACTTGCAAGAATGGTGGCGGAAAATGCAAGAAAGTTGGTCGAAGAAAAATTCAGTTGGTATAAAATGGGAGAGTTTTTGGACAAAATATATGAAAAAACCGGGGCTTAAAATCCTGATTGACGGGCGTTTGTATGGTTTGGAGAATGCCGGCTTGGGCAGATATTTAATAAATCTAATAAGTGAACTTAGCAAACTCGACGAAAAAAATGAATATGTTTTACTGCTTCGGAAAAAATATTTTGACGGTTTAAGCTTACCCGCCAATTGGAAAAAAGTACTTGTAGACTATAGTCATTACAGTTTAGCCGAACAACTAATACTTCCGGGGTTGATAAAAAGGGAAAATCCTGATCTGGTACACTTTCCGCATTTTAACGCCCCCATACTTTTCCGTGGCAAATATATTGTGACAATACATGACATGTTGATGCATAAAAGTGTCGGATTGGAAGCAACAACCCTGCCTGCACCTTTATATTTTTTTAAGCGGTTAGGATATAGACTTGTTTTTGATAATGCGATAAGACGGTCCGTAAAAATTATTGCTCCCAGTTTTGCTATCAAAAAGGAATTAATCAAATATTATAAAATTCCCGAGAGTAAAGTTCTCGTGACATATGAAGGGGTGGATATCAAAGAAATATCCTCCGAGAGCAAACTAACAGAAAAACCATATTTTATTTATGCCGGGAATGCCTACCCACACAAAAATCTTAGAAGGTTGATAGAGGCAATTGTATTATTGAACAAAAACAATGTTCAATCGGTCAAATTGATGATTGTGTCATCGAGGGGAATATTTACTCAGAGGCTTGAAAGGATTATTTTGGGTGAAAAAGCGGGTAAATATGTAAAACTACTGGGATTTGTACCTGATCAAGAACTTTTTGTATTATATAAAAATTCAGCAGGTTTTATATCCCCCTCTCTTTCTGAAGGCTTTGGTTTACCCGCTTTGGAGGCAATGGCTTCCGGAACATTAGTTTTAGCATCCGAAATTCCGGTTTTTAGAGAAATTTATCAAGATAATGCGATATATTTTAATCCGCTCGATCTTTCTTCAATTGAGAAAGCCATGAAAGGTGTTCTTGAAATGAATTCGGATTTGCGAATGAAGAAAATCGAGAAAGCGAGAGATTTTGTAAAACGATACTCCTGGGCTAAAATGGCGAAAGAAACACTAAAAATTTATACAGAGGTTTAGTAACTCCTCCCTTGCCCTCCATTCTGTTTTGATACATCAATTCCCGCCTTGCTATCTCGAAAGTTTATTCATGTTACCGATATTTATATACCTGTATTCGTTCCGAAGAATACACAAGGTCAGTACTTTTTACCAAGATATTAAACTCTTCTTGTGGAAGATCCATATTATCTTTACCCGAAATTATATATTCTGCCCCGTATGATTTCAAAGATAGAATCCTTTCTGCATTGGGATCCACGTCCAACGGATAGTATCCCAACATCCACCCTTTTCTGTGATAAAGCGAAAAGGGTACGGAATTATCTATGGCCAAATACACAATTTTTGCTGAGCTGGGAATTGCCCTATCGATTTCCTTAGCTATCTGTTGTTGATTATCAGAAATCGTGTCAAGAAAATAATAACGGCTTGTGTGGTATCCGTTATAGATGGTTAAAAGGGTTACCAAGAAAGCCAGACCATAACACGCGAGCTTATTATTGAGCCATATGTAGCGCAGTAGATGCGACAATCCATATCCAGCCAGCATAACGACAGGGATAATATAGATGTCTGCGTAGTATTGGTGAATAATGTTGCCGTTGGGAACAATTAGCCAATAAACGGGAACAAATAAAAGCCACGCTGATACAAACAGTAGAGCCCTATCACGTTTAAATAAATAATTAACTATGCCTAATCCTGCAAAAAAAGATGTTATTTTACCCATCACTTCACCAACCACATTTTTAAGGATAAGCTGTTTGATGAAAATCCCATATGTGAAGAGTCCTTTTCTGCCGTCCAGTACCCAATTTTCCCAACTACTGTCGGCAGACTTAAATCTAAGCTGCCACAACTTCCAAAATCCGTAGATCAGCGGGCTTGAAAATAAATACAGAAGATATTCCCAATACGCAGATTTCATTGTCCACAAAAGTAATAAATAGGCAGGCAAGCCTATCAATATAAATGGTCGGGTTGCTACCGACAAGCTTAGAGAAAATAACGATACAACCAGCCATCTTGCTTTATGTCTTTCTTTCCACCGTAGGTAAGCAGCCAGAGATACCAGATATGTACAAATTGCGAATACGTCAGGGTGAATTGCATGACCCAAAAAGAATATTGAACCTGGAGAAAATACATAGAAAAAGGCAGTGAAAAAGGCAATGCTGGAAGAATTAAAGATTTTTTTTGTAAACCAAAAAAGTGACAGGGCCGAAATGGTATAGAGAGCTAAATTAACTATTCTTGCCAGTTCAATATGCCATCCAAACAGCCGATACAGCAAACTAACTGTGTATTCATATGCCGGAAACTCTAAGAAAAAATAGGCGTCCTTGTTGGTAACAGGTCTAATTAGGCTGTTTTGAGGATACAGTATATTGTGGTTCCTGAAGGCTAAATTATATGCAACACTTTCCGTATCGGTTTGTCTCATTGCATGACCATCAATCGGTAGAATATGAAAGCTCTGCAGTCGCAGGATTAAACCTAAAACAATCGTAATCACAAGGCATATATTCCACAACGTCGCTGGATGAAGTCTATAAAATAACCCTTTGTTCTCAACCATATTTTTGCTTAGAAATTTTTCCCAGATGTTTTTACCTGGTAGATGGTTTGATGCCTTGGCATCTATCGTATAAGCAATTCTAGCACGCCCAGGTGGTAGAATAGGGATAATTATGAAAGTTGCAATAGTATATGACCGGGTAAATAAATGGGGGGGAGCCGAAAGAGTTCTCCTTGCTCTTCATGAAATTTTTCCCGAAGCTCCCCTTTACACTTCTGTTTATGATCCCATCGGCGCTCCTTGGGCCAGAGTCTTTCCGGAAGTTAAAACCTCTTTTTTGCAAAAATTTCCCTTCGCAAAATCAAACCATGAACTTTTAGCACTTCTGATGCCTTTGGCTTTTGAGTCCTTCGATCTGACGGAGTTCGACCTTGTTATTTCGGTTACAAGTGAGGCGGCTAAGGGAGTCCGCACCAAGCCGGGCACGTTACATATCTGTTATTGCCTGTCTCCGACACGCTACTTATGGAGTCACTACTCCGAATACTTCAGAAGACAGTCCTCTAAAGCTATTGCAAAACTGTTTGTCGACAAGCTTCGGAAGTGGGACAAAATTGCCGCAAATCGACCGGATAAAATTATCGCAATTTCAACCGAAGTACAAAACAGAATTAAAAAATATTACGGTAGGGAATCCTCAATTATTTTTCCACCCGTAAATACTTCATTGACACGTATCAATAGAATGACTAATGGGAAACATTATTTGGTTGTTTCCAGACTTGTCGGGTATAAGAAGGTTGATTTGGTTATCGAAGCTTTCAATAAACTCAGATGCCCTCTTGTTATAGTCGGGATAGGAAGAAGAGAGAGAAAATTGAAACGGAAGGCGGGAAAAAATATTAAATTTGCCGGTCAAGTTTCTGAAAAAGACCTATACGAGTACTACGCCCATGCTGAGGCCTTGATTATGCCCCAGGAAGAGGATTTTGGCATTGTAGCTGTCGAGGCCCAGAGTTTTGGAATTCCGGTTATTGCATACAAAAAGGGTGGAGCGGCCGATACCGTAATTGACGGTAAAACAGGTATTTTATTTGATCAACAAAATGTACAATCATTGACAGCGGCAGTTGCCAGATTTGAAAAAACCAAGTTTGTAGTTGATAATCTATATACTAATGCCAAAAGATTTTCTAAAGAAATTTTTAAAACAGAAGTTCTTGACCTAATATCTAAATTTAGTAGGATATAAAAATATATGATTCCAGTAATTATTTGCGGCGGATTTGGTACCAAGCTGTGGCCGATCAGTCGTCGAGGTAAACCTAAGCACTTCCTTCCGCTTATTGGAAATAAATCTTTATTCCAACTTAACTATGAGGGTTTGAGAAGTAAATTTAAGCCTGAGGAAATCTATGTCTCTACCAACGAAGATCAGGTCATCTTAGCTAAAGAGCAAGCTCCGGAAATACCCGCATCCAATTACATAATTGAGCCGGAAATGCGTAATCAGGGACCGGCAACGGGCCTCATCGCGGCCTTTTTATATAAAAAAGGCTTTACTGATGAACCGTTTATGATTGTTCAAGTGGATGATATACGCGAACCTACCCAAGATTTTATTAAAATGATGATGGTTTGCGATTCCTTGGCTAGACGCGAGACCAAGTATATTACGGGTGGACTCAAACCTTCATATTCTGTCATGGGGGTTGACTACTTGGTTAAGGGAAGTAGAGTCACTCCTGAAAACGAAATAGGTGTATATCAGGTCGATAAATTTGTTTGGCGCGGCACTAAAGAACAAACAGAAGAGCTTATTAAGCAAGGTAATGCTTTGATACACACCAATCATACTTGTATGACCCCACGCAATTTACTTAATATGTTACAAAAGTATAAACCTGAATGGCATGGGCCGCTGATGAATATTGTTAACGGTGGAGACATAAAAGCAGAATATGGCAAAATGCCTCCAGGACCCATTGAAGATGTTACTCAGCAAGTTCATGCCGATGGTGAGTCACTGGTTGTTGAGCTTCCATTTAAGTGGACCGATATTGGAACATTTGAATCGTTGGATAAATATTTAAAAGAGAAAGGCTTATATAAAACTTCAGAAAATATAGTAGATCTTAATGGTAAAAATAATTTTGTGAGGCTTGATGATCCCAATAAAATTATAGCTCTTGTGGGCGTTGATAATCTGGTGGTGGTAGATACAGGAGACGCGTTGTTGGTTTGTCAAAAAGATCAAACAGGTCAAGTAGGAGAGGCCCTTAAGGAGGTAAATAATAGAAAGTTAGCCCTGACCTAGTTTCATCACATATGTTTTACGACTTTATTAAAAGAACTATGGATATTGTCCTCTCAGTATTTCTGATTGTTCTTTTTTCTCCGGTAATGCTTCTTACGGCGATTATTATTAGGATGACATCTTCGGGACCGGCTCTGGTTGAAAAGACAAATTCGCACATGAGGCGGATAGGTAAAAACGGTAAAATATTCAGGCTCTACAAATTCCGTTCAATGTCGGTCAATGCAGATTACATTTTGACCAAGGATCCGCGGTTCAAGAAACTGTATAACGAGTACAAAAAATCAAGCTTTAAACTTCATGAAGACCCGCGTGTTACCAGGTTTGGCAGATTTATAAGAAAGTATTCTATCGATGAGATGCCTCAACTTATTAATGTTTTAAAGGGAGAGATGAGTCTGGTGGGTCCGAGACCATACCATGCCGATGAGATTGAAGAACAGCAAAAAAGATATCCGGGAACACATAAGTTTGTTGTAGAAACACAGACTGTAAAACCCGGAATAACCGGACATTGGCAGGTTACCGGGAGAAGTAATATAAATTTTGACAAAAGAATTGAAATGGATGCCTTGTATGCCAGGAAAAAATCTCTCTGGATGGATTTTATTATTATTCTTAAAACCCCCATCGCAATGATTAGCGGTGTCGGCGCCGTATAATTTGTTGTATCATAAATCATGCCGGACGTGAGTAGTGAATTACCCAAAATTAATTTAGAAAATAAGGAATCGATTTTGGTTCCAAAGATAAATCTCCCTCAGGATGAAAGCACGCAAAAAATGGATATACCAAGGCAGGCGGCAGGTAAAAAAAGTGTTTGGTTGATAGTGGCCGGGTTGGTAGTAATTTTTTTGATTTATAACCTGACCATCGGATTTCTATTTTACCAAAAGGGGAAGAGCTTACTTGCAAACGTTGGCAAACTTTCCGACTCGGCAAAATCCCAGGATCTTACAAAAATCGGATCCGATTTAGGCGGTACCAAAAATTCACTAAATGATTTGAATTCTGTATATAAATTCATTGCCTGGGAGAAGTTTATTCCGTTTATCGGGCCGTATATTAGCGACATTGGTCATGGAATTAAAGCAGGGCAGGCGGGGCTTACTGCGGGAGAAACAGTTTTAACGGTGGCTGCGCCCTATGCGGATCTACTCGGTCTAAAAGGAAGTTCAGGTACGGTACTGGCTGCAAAAACCGGGGCTCAAACTACTCAAGAAAGAATAGACTTTGTGGTTAAAACAATTCCGGATCTTTTACCAAAAATCGATTCGATATCGAGTGAGTTTAAGACTGTTGAAGATGAACTTTTGCAAATAAATCCCGACAGATACCCGGACAAGTTTCAGGGACTGGCCTTAAAATCTCAAATAAAAAATGCACAGAATTTGGTTAGCGAGGCATCAACGTTTATTGTAAACAGTAAACCATTCCTGGAATCTGCCCCGTACCTTTTAGGAATGGACTCCCCGCGAACCTATTTAATTCTTTTCCAAAACGACAAGGAACTTAGGCCCACCGGCGGATTTATGACGGCTTACGCAATTATGAAAGTTGATAAGGCGAAATTTAATCCGGTGTCCAGTAGCGACATTTACACATTGGATGCCCAGTATAAACCTTCAATTCCGGCTCCCTCTCCCATTGTCAAATATATTAAAGGTCCATACGTCTTGTCTCAAAAGTGGAGACTTAGAGATATGAACTGGTCGCCTGATTTTGCAACAACTATGCAAACAGTCCTCCCTGCCGTTAGGGAGGTGGGTATAACTAATATTGACGGAGTTATTGCAGTTGATACCCAGCTTCTTGTAAATTTACTGGATGTAATAGGGCCAATTGGAGTTCCCGGCTTCGGGAATTTCAGCACAAAAATTGACCCGCAGTGCAACTGCGCTCAGGTTATCCACGAACTTGAGGCTTTTGCGGACGTTGAAGGACCAATTATTTGGGACCCCTTGACGGGTAAGATTATTCAAAGACCTCCGAATTCGGACAACAGGAAAAAGATAATTGGACCATTAATGAACTCGATTTTGGCAAACGCATTGGGACAGCCCAAGGATAAACTTCCCGCCTTAATGCAGGGGGCATTTGATTCTTTAATCGAAAAGCATGTTCTTTTCTATTTGATGGACACTAAAGTCGAAGCTGCGGTTTCTGATTTTGGATTGGGTGGAGTTATAGGTGACGCTGGTGCGATAGGTGACGCTGGTGCGATAAAGGATTATAGCGGCGACTACCTTCATATTAATGATGCCAATCTTGGAGGACGCAAATCCAACCTTTATGCCTATGAAGAAGTTCAACAGGATGTTGTAATTTCGGGAGATGGAGAAGTAACCAAAACCGTGACAATTACTTATAAAAATCCGGAGAAGCAAGATGGCTGGCTAAACTCTGTTCTTCCCACTTGGGTAAGAGTTTATGTGCCCAAAGGAAGCCGGCTTACCGCCTCCGAAGGGCTTGAGGCGAAAGAGGCGCCTTATGAAGATTTGGGCAAAACCGTATTTGCCGGATTTTTCCAGCTTAGACCGGAAGGGGTTTCTAAAGTGACTTTTCAATATAAGCTGCCGTTTAAGGTATCCGGTCAGTATAAACTTCTTATACAAAAACAGCCGGGAACCGACGGGTTTTTATACACAGTTAACGTAGGAAAGCATTCTGAAGAATTTTATTTAAAGACAGACAAAGAATTAAAGATAGGACTGTAGTATAAATGAAGCCCCGGGCATACACCTCTGAAGGAATAATACTGGCAAGACGTAACTTTGGCGAAGCGGATAGAATTCTTGTTTTATACACAAAAAACTTTGGCAAAATCAGTTTACTTGCCAAAGGAATAAGGCGTCCTAAGAGTAAAAAAAGAGGACATGTAGAAATGTTTAATAAAATTAATTTTCAGGCCGTAATCGGCCACGGACTGGATCTTGTCACCGAAGCGGAAGTTATCGAGGACTTCGAGGAGATTAGGGGTAGCCTAAAAAAAATTTCCTTGGCTTACTATTTGATGGAAGTAGTTGGCCGGATTACTCACGAAGGCGAGGAAAATGTTAAAGTTTACGATCTACTTCTTGATACTCTCCAGAAACTTAAATCCGCAAAAATGCTTAAAAAGTTGCGGCTTAGCTTTATTACAGATTTACTTATAACATTGGGCTACTGGCCGAGCGATAAAACTCTTTTTTCCCCTGACGAAAAATTAGAAGAGGTTATAGAACGGGCGATTTATTCGGAAAGGGTGGGCAAAAGGATGATACAATAATTATTGGAAGATACTATGCCGGAAAAAAATAATATTCTTACAGTCTCCGCACTTAAAGTGGAGTTTGATAATCACATGATTTTGGATGATGTTGGTTTTGAAGTTGTCAGGGACGATACACTGGCGATTATTGGTCCAAACGGTGCGGGAAAATCTGTTCTTTTTAGAGCACTTCTTGGACTAATTCCCTACAGTGGAACAATTACCTGGAGTCCTGATGCCAGGATTGGGTATGTCCCTCAGAAATTGGCAGTTGCGAAAGATCTTCCATTAACTGCAAGTGAGTTTCTGCATTTCAAGGAAAAGAATGAAACTGTAATCCGTGAGGTGATTGTATCTGTCGGCTTTTTGAAAGAAGCGGAACACTCACATAATGATGTAAGAGTTTTGAATACACGCCTGGGGGACCTTTCAGGAGGGGAACTTCAAAGAGTTTTGATAGCTTACGCTCTTCTGGGGGATCCCAACGTACTCCTTTTTGATGAACCAACCGCAGGAGTTGATATCGCCGGTGAAGAAACTGTTTATAGTCTGATTCACAAGCTTCAGGCGGATGAAGACCTAACAATTATATTTATTTCTCACGAACTTCAGGTCGTAAATCAGTATGCAACCAACGTACTTTGTTTGAATAAAGAAAAAATTTGTTTTGGACCGCCAAGTACAGCAATTGATAAGGAGTCTTTGGCAAAAATGTACGGGGAAGATGCCCATTTGTATGAACATCACGAGGATCTGGATCCTCATAAACATCACGACCTTGGGATATGAACACTAATTTAATTTATTTACTGACAATAGGAGCTCTGGTCGGAGCCTCCTCGGGATTCTTGGGTAGTTTTATGGTGCTTAAAAGAATGTCCTTGGTGGGGGATGCATTAAGCCACGTAGCTCTTCCCGGAATTGCAATTGCCCTAACTTTCGGCATTAACCCGATGCTTGGGGCACTCGTGGCCTTAATTATCGCGACTTTTGGAATTTGGTATCTAAGTGAGCATTCGGAGGTTTATCCCGAAGCTTTGGTCGGAGTATTTTTTACGGCAAGTCTTTCAATCGGACTTCTTCTTACACCCGAACCGGATTTGCTCGAAGCATTATTTGGTAATATCGATAAAATTGGTATTTCCGACGGAATAATGGTGCTTACCGGTGCGATATTAATTTTTGTTGTTACCGCCGCAATTTCTAAAAAACTTCTACTCGGGGTGGTTTCTGAAGATCTTGCAAAGTCTCAAAGAATAAATGTCAGTAAGATCAATTTAATTTACCTTTTATTAGTTGCCTTGGTGGTTGCCTTAGGGGTTAAATTCCTGGGCACACTTCTTACGGGAGCGATGGTAATTATCCCGGCTGTTACTGCAAAAAATTTGGCAAAAAGCATTAAAAGTTTTCATCTGTACTCATTAGGCTTTGGCATTGTTTCAGCAGTTTCGGGAATACTTATTGCCAAAAATTTTGGGATTGCCTCAGGACCTGCCGTAGTACTTTCTTCAATAATCTTCTTTATTTTCAGTTACATCTTCAGGAAAAACTAATTTTATAGCAGTAAAGTTTGAAAACAGCATTATACTTGCGTAAAATGGTTGAATTGTGTTTGAAATAATTTTTGATACCGAAACAAAAAAATTCTTTAATGATATTGAGGGCTATGATCCAAGTAAACTTGGAGTGTCGATAACTTCGGTTTATTCGCGGAAACTTGACGAAAATTTCAGAGAAGTTGAGGGTAAGATGCAATCCTTTTGGGAAAAAGATTTTGCCGAAATGTTTAATCTTTTTGAAAAAGCGGATAGAATCATTGGTTTTAACTCTATCGGATTTGATGTTCCTGCCCTTTCACCCTATCTTCCGGCTCACTGGCCAAAACTTAAGCATTTTGACATCTTGTTCCAAATTAAAGATGTGGCCGGCAAACGCATGTCGCTTGACTCCCTGGCCAAGGCAACTTTGGGGACGAAGAAAAACGATAACGGAGTCAATGCGATTAAATACTGGAACGAAGGAACAAAAGAAAGCCTTACCAAACTGAAGAAATATTGCGAGATGGATGTAACGATCACACGCGATATTTATGACCACGCACTTAAAAACGGATTTTTGAAATACACGGATTTTTGGAATGAGACACGGGAAATAAAACTCGATTTCTCCTATCCGAAAGAAGATTCCTCTTCACTGCAGCACAGTCTGTTTTAATTCTTATTTCTCTGCCGCTTCTCCCTGCATAGCCTCCTCTTTTGTTTTATGAATCGTTCCGTCCGGATGATGTGACGGAGAGTAGACGGTGTAAAGCTTTAGCTCCTTTTCAGCCGATGCATTAATAATGTTGTGGTAGTTTCCTGCGGGAACGATTACGCAATCTCCTGATTCTCCTGAAAATTTCTCGCCTGAAATTTCGGCCTGCCAAGACCCATTCTCAAACCTCAAAAATTGATCGTTATCTGGATGCACCTCCATACCAATCTCCTCGCCGGGTTTAAGACTCATAAGCACAAGTTGGGAATGCGGTGCTGTAAAAATTACATGCCTGAAGTAGGTGTTTGCCAGTGTGTCTTTTTCTAAATTACCTTTAAATCCTGCCATATTTGTCACCCCCGTTCTTTTTCTTCTTCATTGTATACTAATTATGCAATAACATCTTCCGAAGGGAAGATGATATATCAGGTTCAATGAAACTGTCATGAAATTTATTCTCAAGGTCATTTTGACTATATTATTTATTCCGTTTTTTTTGATGTTGATTATTGGTATAACTGTTAGGTTTCAGATCCTGACTCCATCGTTTTGGCAAAATACTTTCGCTACGAGTGGTATGTATTCAAAACTTTCAGTCTCCATCAACAAAAATATTGAGTCTCGGGCGACTGCAGAGGGGAGTAAGATCAGCGATGTAAAAATATTGACTGATTTAATATCCCCGGAAAATTTAAAAGATGTAATCGATAAAAATATCGCAAACGTTCTGCAATATGCCAATGGGAAATCCGATGAAATTATTATTTATGTACCGGTAAATAAAATTCCCAAGTCGCTTCTTTCAAAAAATTTCGGCGAGGTTAAAGAACAAATGAAATTGGCCGACTTGCTTAAAGAATTTAATATGATAGGGGTCACCCCGGCACAAATTCAAACGATCTCGCGTCTCGGAACCGGGTCTTGGTTATTCCTTATTATTGCTATCTTTATTTCGACTTTACTTTTGTATCTTCTCTACCTTTTGGTTGATTTCGGTAAAAGGTTGAATGCCCCGGGAATAACCTTGATTTTAGCCGGTATTGTGGCGTCACTGGCAACCCTATCGGGAACAATCATTCAGATTAACTGGACTAAGGATCTTGCGGGGAGATCCAACATGGGGGACGTAATAATCGGGATAGTTGCCCCCCCTGTTATTCAGAGGATCTTATCTGTTTGGTTTTTGTTTGGCGCTGCCGCAATAATTTTGGGAATCATGTTGTTTTTTATTAAAAAACCGGATTATAATAAGTCGAAATGAAGTATTTTATCGCGATCTTTGTGACCGCAGTCCTTGTTTTTCTTGGTGCGACCGTCTATTACAAAGGCGTGCCTGTTTTTCCCTCATATAATAAGTCTCCGGTTTCAACAGAGAGTGCGGTAGTTGAAACGACTCCTTCACCTTCACCGACGCCAGCAGTGGATGAATCGGTTGATCTGGCAAAAGTGATCAAAGCTGCACTTATTGCCAAACACGGCCCGGATGCGGGGCTACTGAACATTACTGTGGCAAAAGTTGAAGGTAATTATGCCTCCGGCGGCGCCTCAGCCCAAGCCGGCGGAGGGATGTGGCTTGCGGCAAAAGTTAACGGAATTTGGAAGCTGGTGTGGGACGGCAATGGGCAAATTAATTGTTCCGACATTGTTTCATATCCTTTATTTTCGACGGATATGATTCCGGAATGTTGGGACAGCGCAACCCAAAAGATCGTTAAGAGATAAATTTATGGCCCCCGATAAATATTCCGCCACCTGGGTTTCCCATTCTTCAATTTCGGATTTCCTGAAATGTCCCAGGGGTTATTTTCTTCGAAATGTTTATAAAGACCCACGAACCGGGCATAAAATGACGATAGTATCACCCCCGATGGCACTTGGGCAGGCAATACACGAAGTAATAGAATCTTTGGCGGTTCTTCCCGCGGAGGAGAGATTAAAAGTTTCACTGGTTAAAAAACTCGATCCGATCTGGCTGAAAATTTCAGGGAAAAAAGGAGGATTTAAAACACATTCGGAAGAAATGATTTATAAAGAAAGGGGAATGCAAATGCTTATTAATTTACAGGAAGATCCGGGGCCGATTGTACGCCCGGCTATAAAAATCAAATCCAGCATAAATCTTCCGAACTATTGGATAAGCGAAGAAGATAATATAATTCTTTGCGGCAAGATAGATTGGCTGGAGTATAAGGGGAAGAGCGATTCGGTTCACATAATTGATTTTAAAACCGGAAAGAACGAGGAGCCCGAGGATTCACTCCAGCTTCCCATATATCTTTTACTTGCTACAAACACCCAAAGCAAAGAAGTGTCGGGGGCATCTTATTGGTATTTGGACCGGGATGACGGGCTTATCGAAAAGAAATTGCCGGACATGAAAAAATCTTTTGAAAAAGTGTATGCGGTTGCCAGGAGAATTAAGCTTGCACGGCAAATAAATCACTTCAAATGTCCCAAAAACGGGTGTTTTTCTTGCCGGCCATACGAAAGAATCCTGAGGGGGGAAGGAGAAAAGGTGGGGGTGAGCGGTACCCGGCAGGATGTATATATTTTAACGGACTAATTAAATCGGTTACTTGAGGTTAGCGCTTATAAAGTTTTTGATTTCAGAAAAGTTAAAATTTCCGGCTTTCGGAACCAAGATGTATTGTCCGTCGCTGCTGGTACTTTCATCTAGAACATTTTCAGTAGTCAATTGAATTTGGCTGATTTTGTATTTAGCAGAATCTCCAAACACATTAATCAAGGTTTTTATCGTACCTGCTGTTAAATCGGTTCTGACAATGTTGGAGAGGGTATTGATTGTACCATCCAGCTTTCCCACGGACTTAAGAGAAATTAGTTTATTTTCGATTCCGACTAGGACAGCAAATTGTCTTAAGCTTCTGCCAAAATCACTGTCTCCGTGTCGTGAGCGGACGAATTTCATGGTTACAGTTCCGTCAAGATTTGCCGGGCCTTTATCAAAATGCAGATGTTCATATCTGCAAATAAATTGTTTTTCAAGATTAAATCCAGTAAATTGGGCTTTGAATGTGTTAATTTGTTCTTCGGTAAAACCACAAGTATTATTTTCCTGTCCGGTGATCGGGTAGAATGGATCATCAAAAGTCTTAGGTACGTCAACCGTTATCCCTCCGAGATTGTCAATAATTTTTGTAAATCCTCCGAAGTCTACAGAAACGAAGTAGTCGATGTGTTGCCCGGTTACGCTTTGAATAGTGCTCCCGACATTTTGGAATCCGTTAATTGAGGCCTCCGCATTTATCTTATGATTTCCCGAAATCCAAAGATCTCTTGGAACCGAAATTAAAGTGGCTTTTCCTGTGTTTGTGTCAACATGCGTAATTATTATACCGTCGGTTAGGTAGGAACCCGAATGTCCTGCCCCGCCATAACCCAAGAAAACTAGATTAAAAACCCCCTTTGGATTAGTTATGGGTGCGGGGGTTGATTCCGAAAATGAATTTGGGGTGGAAGTGGGGGTTAGGGTTGGTTTTTTAACAAAAACTTTTGAGAAAGTTAGTGTGAGGCACGTCACCGCAAATCCCAAAACAAAAACGCCAGTCAAGAACCACCACACAAAAATCTTTTTCATCTTGAATATCATTATACAAGAGAGTTAATATCAATTATGAATAAACTTGTAAGATATCTATTGTCTATTGGAATTTGTTTCTTGGCGGGTGGCATTGGGACTATATTTACAGTCTCAGCGATCCCAGCATGGTATGCCGCATTAAATAAGCCGTTCTTTAGTCCTCCCAACTGGCTTTTTGGACCGGCCTGGACGACTCTTTACACCCTAATGGGAATTAGTCTGGCTCTTATTTGGCAAAAGGGTCTTAAAACAAAAAAGGTACGGGACGGACTTTACCTTTTTGGTATTCAGCTTGCACTTAACGCTATCTGGTCACCGGTATTTTTTGGTGCCAAGAATTTGTTTCTTGCTCTAGTTATCATTATTTTTATGTGGATTTTCATTCTAAAGACAATTTTGGCTTTTCGAAAAATCAATAAGGTTGCAAGTCATCTCCTATATCCGTATATCGCTTGGGTAAGTTTTGCCACTGTTTTAAATTTCTCGGTTTGGATTTTGAATAAATAATGATATATTAATGCGTATGGCGAAAATTAAGGAAGAAAAATATGAGATTAAAGGTGAGGAACTTCTAAAAAAAGTGAAAGCACTAATTAAAGAAGGGAACGTAAGAAAAATTACAATTTCCGATAAAAAGGGCAAAGTCTTGGTAGCATTTCCTCTTACCTTAGGTGTAATAGGAGCAGTCATTGCTCCTGTTTTAGCTGCTGTTGGAGCCATAGCGGCCTTGGTTACCGAATGCACGGTAACAGTTGAGAGAAAAAATTGATATAATTCTTCTTGTATGGATTTGATGGAGAAAATCACCTCTTTGGCAAAACGCCGCGGATTTATTTTTCAGGGTAGTGAAATTTATGGCGGATATCAGGGTTTTTGGGATTATGGACCTCTCGGGGTGGAATTAAAAAATAATATTAAGAAAGAGTGGTGGAAATCCATGGTTTATGAAAGGGAAGATGTGGCGGGAATGGATGCCGCAATAATTATGAATCCGACCGTTTGGGAGAAGTCGGGACACCTTAAGGCATTTACAGATCCTTTAGTTGAGTGCAAAATTTGCCACAAAAGATTTAAAGCCGACAGTGACAACGAGAAAATTAAACATGAAGGGGAGCACGAAAACAAAAAGGATATTTGGACAGAAGCAAAAACATTCAATCTGATGACGGAGGTTCTTCTTGGAACCACCGAACCGAAAGAAAAATCGTATCTTCGTGGGGAAATTACGCAGGGGGTGTTTGTAAATTTTAAAAATGTTATCGACTCCACCCGTATTAAAATTCCCTTCGGTATTGCACAAATCGGAAAAGCTTTCAGAAATGAAATTACACCCGGAAATTTTACTTTCCGTTCACGCGAATTTGAGCAGATGGAACTTGAGTACTTTGTGCGCCCCGATGAAGAAAAAAGCAAAGATACTTTTGAATTTTGGAAAGAAGCTAGAAAGAAGTGGTACACCGATCTTGGAATAAATCCGGATAAATTGAGGCTTCACGATCACGAACCGGGAAAAAGAGCCCACTATGCGAAATATGCGACGGACCTGGAATATGAAGCTCCATTTGGCTGGAGCGAATTTGAAGGAATTCATAATAGAGGAAATTATGATTTGCAAAACCATAATTTGAAATATAAAGACGAGCTGACAAATGAAGAATTTACGCCTTGGGTTATTGAGACCTCGGGAGGAGTGGATCGTGCGATGCTATTTTTCCTGGTTGATGCTTACAAGGAAGAAGGCGAAAGGGTAATTCTAAAACTTAATCCGAAATTATCACCGTATAAAGTTGCGGTGTTTCCTTTACTTAAAAATAAGCCTGAATTAATCGAAAAAGCCCGGGAAGTTTATTTCGGGCTGAAGAAGAGTTTTAATACGGTTTGGGATGATAGAGGGAACATCGGCAAACGCTACTTTGCACAGGACGAGATAGGAACTCCCTGGTGTGTAACGGTTGACTTCCAGTCACTGGATGATCGTAGTGTCACTGTACGCGACCGTGACACATCAGATCAGGTTAGGATGAGTATTGACAAACTTCAGCAATACTTTGAGAATGGACTGAGGTGAAAAAATCCCTTCCTTTAATTTTAATCGGCTCCGGAATTATTCTTATTTTGATTATTGTCTTTTTTGTTGCCAAGGGTATGAAAAGTGGAAATGTCCCTGCAAGCCAGGAAGAAGCAAACATTCCCGAAATTCCGGCATCCGAGTGGCCGGTGGTTTCGCTAATCCCAACGAGTAATTCGAAAGTTGCGGGGTCTATGGGTCATTGGTTGGATTTTAAAGTTCAAAAAATTAACATCGCCGGAGCTGCGACTATGGATTACGAACTAATTTACACAACCGGTGCGGGAATTCAGCAAGGAGTTCCTGGTACGGTTAAGTTGGATGGAACGGATGTAGATAGGCAACTTCTTTTGGGATCGGAATCGTCGGGAAAATTCCGGTACGATGCGGGTGTGGAGCAGGGAACGATGACTTTGAAATTTAGGGATGCAAGCGGAAAAATGATTGGAAAGCTCGCGACTGATTTTCACTTGCAATCCGAGGTAACGACTTTGACGTCAATTGACGGTAAATTTACATACGAATTGGACAGAGTCGCAAAAGGTATATTTTTTGTAACAATGAAGACTTTTGCCGATCCGGCTGCCTCGATAGTAGTGGTTTCTGAGAATGGTTATTCTGTTTTTGCTTCAGACGGCAAAGTCCACGCGGGGAAATTAGGTCAGTAACTTCCGCTTTTTCTTCTTGATCCTTCGACTCCTTCGATTTTTACTCAGGATTGTAATTCACTCAGGATCTGCGGGTTTGTGAAACAAACCCTTGACATGACCGTGAAAAGACATCAGAATGGTGTGTAGTGGTAAAAAGTGGTGACTGCCCAATCACACTAATACAATGATAATCGGATCGTATTTGGGCAACATTGGCGACGGGCGACGCGTCGCAGTACCTAAAAAATTTTTAAAAGAATTGGGAGATAGTCCCATACTGGCCATGTGGTATGAAGATTGTTTGATTTTAGTCAGTTTGGCCTTTTGGGAACGGCTTTTGGCAAGATTGACTGGCGGAAAAAAGACGGCCGGCTTGGGAGTACGCGATATTGAACGGTTTATTTTGGGAAGCGCCTTTGAAACCGAACCGGACGAGCAGGGAAGAATTGTCATACCCGAGATTTTGTCGTCATATGCGGGCTTGAGTAGAGAAGCAGTTTTTATCGGGCTTGGCGATAGGGTGGAAATCTGGTCAAAAGCTATATGGGATGAAAAGTCGGCAAATCTGGCCGGGTCGACCAAAGAATATATTGAAGAACTTAGTAAGAATGAAAAATGACGGTTACCACGAATCGGTATTGGTTTCGGAAGTTATTGAGGCTTTGCACCTTAAAAAAGCTCACAAATATATTGACGCTACGGTCGGTAACGGCGGGCACGCTTTGGAAATATTAAAAGCAGGCGGACAAGTTTTGGGGATCGACCTTGATCCAAAAATGTTGTCAATTGCCGAAAAACGGCTTAAGGGAGTGGCTGCAAAAAAATATAAATTGGTTAACGCCAATTTTATAGAAATAGATAGAATTGCGAAAGATTATGGTTTTAACCCTGTAGACGGAATTTTACTTGATCTTGGGGTGACCAATATTCACCTGAAAGATCTTGAAAGAGGTTTTTCTTTTGGCAATGAGGAAGCGGTGTTGGATATGCGTCTTAACCCTGAAGTACAAGGCGTCAAGGCTTGCGATCTTTTAAATGTTCTTAGGGAGGATCAGTTAGAAGATTTATTTAAAATAACTCTTGATCCGGGGGGAGCTAAATGGATTACCGGACGGGTTTTACACTCAAGAGCCCAAAAACCGATCAAGTCAGTCGGTGACATGCTGGAGATTTCCGAGGGGCTACGAATAGGCAAGGCGGGGTTAAATGAAGCGACACTGCCTTTTCTGGCATTAAGGATTGCCGTCAATAGTGAGCTTGCAAATTTGGAAGAAGTATTACCAAAAGCCTTTAATCTTTTGGCAAAAGGCGGAAGGCTTGTCGTAATAAGTTTTCATTCCGGAGAAGACACTATAGTCAAGAACTTTTTTAGGGAAAAAAGTAAGGAAGGAGCTGAAATTATTACCTATAAGCCGGTTTTAGCCGGAATCGAGGAGATAAACATTAACAGGCGGGCAAGAAGTGCAAAGATGCGGGTTTTACAAAAATAAGCGGAGCTTGGCCAGTCAAAGCCCTGGTAAGCGGAGCTTGAAACTTGTAAAGTTATGAGAAAATTTAAAAAATACATTCTAATAAGTCTTTTGGGAGCGCTGACATTTTCGTCAGTGTTAATGACGGTGGTAACTGCAACGTCCGGTGCCGAGGTTTCAAATCTTCAAAAAGAGGAAGCACGCTTGACCGATCAGAAAAGATATCTTGAAAGTACGCTGGTAGCGACTTTATCAATAAACCAGCTTCAGGAAAAAAGCGGTGAGTTGGGTTATGGAAAACCGGTGAACTTGGTTTATGTAGCCCCACCGGAAGCGGTGGCCAAGCTTCCTTAATTTGCCAAAATGCTTCTAAAAATCAGAATACTTTCGATTTTTTTTCTTACCCTGTTTGTGATTCTTGCGGCGAGACTTTTTTATTGGCAGGTAATAAAAGGAGCGAATTTGTCGGATGAGGCAAAAAATCAATATAATTCGTCTCAAATTATTGCAGCTTCCAGAGGAAATATTCTGGCTTCAGACGGAAGCTACTGGGTAGTTAGAACTCAGGCTTGGTTGGTTTGGGTAAATCCGCGCCAGCTGTCAGAGACCCCATCGGAGGTTG
Organism: Patescibacteria group bacterium; assembly: GCA_041480845.1. GTDB lineage: Bacteria > Patescibacteriota > Microgenomatia > UBA8517 > UBA8517 > LCIL01. The sequence goes on from JBGPAU010000007.1 coordinate 28,204, forward strand.
CAAATAAATTGGCGCAGTTTTTTGTTGATCCGAGTGACAGCCAGACTCTTTTGGCCGAGACGGAAAGACTTATCGCACTTCTGGGTAAGTCAGGGATAAACTGGATTGCCCTGAAACAAAAAGTCGGCGATGACGTAAAAAGAAATATAGAAGCCTTAAAAATTCAGGGTATAGGGTTTGATGCGCAGGAGACTTCGTATTACCCGGAGGCCAGTAGTGCCGCGCAACTTCTCGGATTTGTCGGTAAAGACGAAAAAGGAAGCGATATAGGCTATTTTGGGGTAGAAGGCTATTATGACCTTCCCCTTAACGGAAAACCGGGTTTTGTCGGAGGTCAGAAAGACGCATTGGGTTCCCCGATACTTTTGGGTGGAACCACACAAGTTTCCGCAATTTCCGGAGTTGATCTGGAAACGAGTATTGATAAAAGAGTACAAACCGCAGTTGAGCAGGGTTTAGAGGCAGGGATTAAAAAATACGGAGCCTCCGGAGGAAGCGTTACGGTTATGGATCCGGTTACAGGTAAAGTTATGGCCATGGCCAGTTTGCCATCTTTTGACCCTGCGAAATATTCCGTGTATAACAATTCCCTATTTAAAAATCCCGTAATTTCGGATTCTTTTGAACCCGGATCAATTTTGAAAGTTGTTGTAATGGCTTCCGGGCTTGATGCCAACGTTATTCATCCGGATACAACCTGTGATATATGCGGCGGGCCTCTAAAAGTCGATAAATATCTCATAAAAACTTGGAATGATAAGTATCACCCGGGAATTACCATGACGGATGTAATAGTAGAATCAGACAATATAGGAATGTCGTTTGTAGGGCAAAAATTAGGTGCAGATGCCCTATATGATTATTTACATAAATTTGGTATCGGGCAAAAAACCGGAATTGATTTACAGGGAGAAACTGCCCCCAAACTTCGGGAAAAAAAGACCTGGAACGTGGTGGACCTTGCTACGGCCAGTTTTGGACAGGGTGTTGCTGTAACCGGGATAGAAATGGTTAGAGCAGTGGCGGCGATTGCCAATGGCGGGTATTTGGTTGCGCCAAAAGTTGTAAACGCCGTCAGGAACGACGGTTGGGAAGAAAAAGTTAAATCCGACCCTCCGGCTAGAATTATTAGTAAGGTGGCTGCGGAGGAAGCGACCCAGATGATGGTAGATGCGGCAGAAAGGGGCGAGGCTAAATGGACTAGAATTCCCGGATTTAAGGTAGCAGGGAAAACCGGTACGGCACAAATTCCTGTTGCCGGGCATTACGACGCTACGAACACAAATCATTCATTCATAGGGTTTGCACCCGCTGGCAGTCCAAAATTTGTCATGTTGGTGACGCTCAATTCGCCTCAATCTTCACCTTGGGCTGCCGAAACCGCGGCACCACTGTGGTACTCAATTGCAAAAGATCTCTTTCCGTATTTGGGCATACAGCCCGGTCAGTGATACAATACAGGTTAATAAATGTCGAAATTTTTTGTCACAGGCGGCAAGAAGCTTGAGGGTAAAATTAGACTTTCCGGTAACAAAAATGCTGCTTTGAAGCTGATTCCGGCCGCCCTTCTGGCCGATTCCCCATCAACCATAACCAATGTTCCCGATATTTCCGACATTTCCGTAATGCTTGATCTTATAACAAAGCTTGGGGCCAAAGTGAAGCGCGAAGACCATTCTGTAACAATTGATCCTACGGGTTTAACCTCTTTTGATCTCGACCCGGACCTTTCCAGTAAGTTTAGAGCCTCTGTGGTTCTTGCGGCGCCGCTTTTGGTCCGTTTTGGTAAAGCAGTCGTTACTCCGCCGGGAGGAGATCAGATTGGGGAAAGACTTCTTGACACTCATTTTGCCATGATGCAAAAAATGGGGGTAACGATTAGTCGTAGCGATGGAAGATATTTTTTGGATTGGAAGAGCAGGAAGGTGGTAGATTTGTTTCTTGACGAACCTTCGGTGACAGCTACGGAAATGGGACTCATGATGGCTTCGGGGGTATCGGGAGGCATGAAAATTGATGATGCTGCTACCGAACCTCATGTTACCGATCTGGCACACTTTTTAGTGAAAATGGGGGCAAAAATTGACGGCATCGGCTCAAATGTTTTGGGTATTTCCGGAGGGAAACTTAAGGGAACTGAGCATAAAGTTTGCCCCGATCATATTGAAGGTGGCACTTTCGCAATAGCGGCGGCGATTACCGGTGGAAAAATTGAAATAGAAGATTTTAGGCTGGAGGATTGTCCTATGATATTAAATTATCTTTCCTACATGGGGGTAAATTTTAAGGCTTCGGGTAATTCGCTTACGGTATTACCCTCAAAGCTGATTTCTACGCGAACGAAGTTTCAAACCAGACCCTGGCCGGGTTTTCCTACAGATCTTATGAGTCCTTTTATAGTGCTTGCCACACAGACAGCCGGAATGGTACTTTGCCACGATTGGATGTATGAGTGGAGAATGTTTTTTGTTGACGACTTAATTTCGATGGGAGCCAAAATTTTTATTGCAGACCCGCATAGGGTTATAGTCAGCGGACCAACTCCGCTTCTAAGCGACAGGCTTTTTTGCAAAGATATCAGGGCCGGAATTTCGGTTATTTTAGCCGCTCTTACGGCTAGCGGGAGGAGTGAAATCGAAAATGTGGAAGTTGTTGCCAGAGGTTATGAAAGAATTGACGAAAGACTCAAGAGCCTTGGTGCGGAAATAACTGCCAAGAGCGAAAATGATTGCACAAAGAAAATATAAAGAGAAAATAGTTACATTCGGAGGTAAAACCGGGCATTTTCAGCTTCTAAACGGTCTTAAGAAATTTAACGATGCTTCTTTAATAACTGCGGTTGTGGGCACCTGGGATAGCGGAGGAAGTTCGGGGATTTTACGAAGCGAACTCGGGGTTCTTCCCCCAGGCGATATCAGAGCCTGTCTTTTGGCACTTATGGAAGATGATGAACAACAAAAAGTTGCGCAAAGGCTTTTTGATGACAGACTTAAGGAAGTATCCGGGCCTCTAAAAGGACATTCACTCGGAAATTTGATTGGTGTCAGGTTAGACCATATTTTTCATGGTCAGGATAGAGGAACGGATGCTGAGCGGGCGCTTTTTAGAATAAAGGCACAAGTCTTGCCGGCGACTCTGACTGATTTGAATTTGGTAGGAATGACCAAGAAAGGGAATGAAATTAATGGTGAAGCAAATATCGATAAACGTAAGGAAAAGCCGGATTTTGAGCCCGAGGACAGGATAACAAGAATCTATTTTACCACCCATGCGGATAGTAATCCGAGGGTGCTTGAGGTAATAAGAAAAGCCGATAAATAGTCTTTGCCCCGGGAGATCTTTACACAAGCGTTTTGCCCCACTTACTTATTGACGGAGTCTCTGAAGCAATTCAGAAATCAAAAGCGAAAGTTTATTTTGTTTTGAACTTGATAGAAAAAGAAGGAGAAACCGATTATTTTAAAGCCTCGGATTTTGTAAAGGCGTTTAACTTTTACCTCGGCAATTCGAGGAGACTTAATTTTCTCATTGCCAATAACAAGAAATTTGATAGCGAAATAGTAAAAGTTTACGAAGGCGAGAAGAAAAAAGCGATTGTACTTGACCCGGTGTTATGTAAAAAAGCGGCGCCGAATCTTAAAATAATTAAGGAGAATCTTGGCGAATACCTAAAAAAGGATCATCTTCTCAGGCATAATTCGGAAAATTTGGCTTTGACGATTCTTCGGAACGGATAATTTCCAAGAATTTTCTCACAACTTTTTTTCCTCTTGCCGGCGGGTAAATTCTGATTATTGGTTCAACTTTGTAGTTATCTTGACGTTTTTTGTTAAACCAGGCAGTTCCGAGAAGCTTACCGTTTCTGTTGATTAGCGTATAGATAATTTTTCCTCTACTTTTCCACGATACGAATGTCTTCTTGCTCTTAAAATAGTCAAAATCGTGGGTTTGAGTTCTTATTGATTTGTCTCTTTTTGTATAAGCCAGGAGTTGAGAAACTCTATCAGACGATATTCCTTTCAAAACCGACAACTTTATATGAGTTTTGGGAATCGGAAAAACCGAAACGAATCTTTTTACGTATTCTTTTGCGTCATCGTCCGATGCTGCTTCATAAGTTATCGCGCTACGGATTAAGGGTAATTTGTTTTTGAATTTCCCGGATCTTACCCAGATAGTGATTGATTGGGGAGATTTTTTTAGGGCTTCAGCCAGACTGTCGGCCCTTTTGCTGATTATAAAAGTCGGTTTATTTAGCTTCATTTTGGTATAATATACCACAGATGGTCAAAAGCATTGAGAAATTGGGGCAAAGTATCGGGCAATTTAGGGGTGTCACGGGAGATTCTAGGCTGGTAAAAGACGGTTTTATATTCGTAGCTACGCATGGGTTAACTTCAGATAGCCACGATTTTATCAAAAACGCAATCGAAAACGGAGCCACGGCTGTTGTCGGTGAGGAAGATTTGACGGGTTTATACCCAAATTACATTAAAGTATCCGATTCCAGGGAAGCTCTAGGTGAAGTCGCCTCGGAGTTCTACGGAAGGCCTTCAGAAAAACTTAAAATTATCGGGGTTACAGGGACCAAGGGAAAAACGACCACGGTTCATATTATTTATCACATATTAATGAAATTGGGTAAGAAGGTCGGCCTTCTTTCTTCAATTTCTGTTCCGGGACTTCATGTAACAAGCCCAGATGTCCTGTCCCTTCATAAGTCATTAAAAGAGTTTGTGGATAAGGGCTACGAATACGCCGTTATAGAAGTAAGTTCGCACGGAATTGATCAAAAAAGAATCGCAGGCGTAAAGTTTGACGTTGCGGTTTTGACCAATATTGCTCCGGAGCATCTCGATTACCATAAAACCTTTAAAGAATACAAGAAGATAAAAATGTCGTTTCTTGACTCGGCAAAATACAAAATTATTGCTCCTAAAAATACCAAAATTAATATTCTTCCCGGGATTTTCAATAATCTAAATGTCGAAGCGGCTCTCTTGGCAGTAGGAAAATTTGGGATTAAGAGAAATGAAGCACTTGAAGCAGCAAAATCGTTTAAGTTACCGGAAGGCAGATTAACCGAGGTTCCAAATAGTTTGGGTTATAAAATATTTATAGATTTTGCCCACACACCCGACTCCTTAGAGGCTGTTTTGACATACCTTAAATCTGAAACGAAAGGGAAATTAATTTCTGTGTTCGGATGCGCCGGCGAAAGAGATGCCAAAAAACGTTTTAAGATGGGGAAGGTGTCGGTAAAACTTGCTGACACCTCGATTTTTACAGCAGAAGACCCAAGAAGCGAAAATATTCATACAATTTTGGCTAAAATGGCAACCGGAGCCAGAAGCGCGGGGAGTAAAGAAAACGAAAATTTCTTCAGGGTTCCGGAAAGGGGAGAAGCGATAGCTTTTGCACTATCAAAGGCAAAAGCTGGTGATACCATTGCAATTTTAGGTAAGGGACACGAAAAAAGTATGGCTTACGGTGGCTATGAGCACCCGTGGGATGATAAAGATTTGGTTTCGGATTTACTTTCCGGTGGACATGATATCTCTGCTATCGTTCTGGCAGCCGGAAAAGGAACAAGGATGAAATCACAGGAGCCGAAAGTGCTGAGAGAAATTTGCGGTAGACCAATGATTGCTTACACTTTGGAAAATCTCAGAAAAGCCGGAATTAAAGATATTACGGTTGTTGTGGGTCACAGGAAAAATCTGGTAATGAAAGAAATTGGGGAGGCCGTAAAGTTTGCCTGTCAGAAAATAGCAAAAGGTGGGACAGCTGATGCAGCTAAGGTTGGTTTTGAAAAAGTTGACGGAATCTCAAAAACCATTATTGTTATCAATGGTGACGATAGTGCTTTTTACAAAGCTAAAACCATTA